>NZ_KB912942.1:8089391-8395747 GCF_000383915.1 Amycolatopsis benzoatilytica AK 16/65 | reverse complement strand
ATCCCATCGACTGGGAGGCCGGCTGATCGGAACAGGAGGCCGCCTGCCCGGGGCGCGGGCCGGCGGCCTCGCGTTCACCAGCCCTGCGCCGGCGGGTACGCGCCGGCCTGCGGACCGGCTGCGTTCGGGCGGAAGCTGACCCAGTCGGCGGTCGGCTTGACGATCGCCAGGATCAGGGTGGCGATCGGCGGGATCAGCGCCACCAGTGCGAACCCGATGCCCATGCCGAGCACACCGCTGGTGTGGCGGAGCGCGGACGACACCGCGATGCCGGAGGTGACCGCCGACAGGATGCCGAACGCGATCGTGAGGCCGCAGCCGATGATCGTGCATATCCGGCCGGCCGGCTGGTGCAGGAACAGGCCGATGCCGCCGTAGATCAGCAAGCCGATGTTGATCGCATACACGCCGATGCCCAGGTAGAGCGACCACATGATGCCGTGGAAACCGACGTGGAGCGCCGAAAGAGCGCTGATCGAGATGATCACCGAAATGATCGCCCAGATGCCGCCGATGATCGCGAGGACGCCCGCGGTGATCGCGGTCCCGCCGCTCGGCTTCTGCGACAGCACGCCCGGACCGCCGGGGTAGACCCCGTACGGCTGCCCGGGAACCGGCTGGGCGTACGGCTGCGGCTGGGCGCCGGGGTACGGCTGGGCAGGCGTCGGCTGGCTGCCCGGGTAAGGCTGGCCGGGGAACTGGCCGCTCGGCGGCTGCTGGCCCTGCGGGTTCTGGGGGTAAGTCACGGGGAATCCTCGGATCTGGTCCCGCCGGCGGCGGGTAGGGTTCCTGTATAGTGCCAGGCCGACTTCGATCGCGGGGCGAAATTCACCACTGTCGCGAGGGTGATGTAGCCGGTACGGCGGGTGCTCGGTGCCGCAGGTAGCCGAAGGTGCGCGGCAATCCGGCGAGAATCAGGACCAGGACCGCGGAACCCAGCAAGGCGACGCGGTCCACCGCGGCGAAGTTCTCGAACCGGAACAGCGTCCGGAAGTACTCCACGTACGCCGGAGAGCCGGCCAGCGCCGGCTCCAGCAGCAGCGCGCCGAGCGCGAACAGCCCGCCCGCGATGAGCAGGAGCGCACCCGCGGTCGTGCGTAAAAACGTCGAAACCGCGCCGATCAGCAGCACCAGGGAAGCGATCAGATAAGCGGCGAGATCAACGAGCGTCCACGGGGAAAGATCGCCGAGGCTGAATCCGGACGGGATGCCGATGAACAACGTGACCGGGAGATAGCCGGACACCGCGGCGGCGACGAGACCGAGCAGCCCGGCGGCGATCGCGGTGGTCCCGTTCGGCCCGTCCGGCCTGGGCTCCGCCGGGGAAAGCGGCCGTTCCCGCTGCCGTGCCGGATGTCCGTGCAGGCCGCTCACGGTGGATCCCCCTCGGGCTGGCAGGCAATTTGGACGGCGCTCACCCTAGCCCGAAATACGCACGGGAAGTGCCCGCTTGCGGCGATTCCCCCGGCTGCCGGAACGGTCCGCGAAAAGGCAACCTGTTTCTCGCGAATCTCGCGAACAGAACACCGAAAACGCCGAAGGGCGCCTCCGTCGCGAGACGGAGGCGCCCTTCGGGAAAATTCAGCCGCTCACCACTGCTGCGGCGGCTGCTGCTGGCCCGGCTGGCCGTAGCCCGGAGGGGGCTGCTGCCCGCCCGGCGGCGGGTACTGGCCCGGCTGGCCGTAGCCACCAGGCTGACCCGGCGCGCCGAACCCACCCGGCTGACCGGGCTGTCCCGGCTGGCCGAAGCCCGGCTGCGGGAATCCGCCGCTGCCCGGAGCCGCGCCGCCCGGCTGCGGGAACCCGCCGCTGCCCGGCTGGCCGAAGCCCTGCTGCGGCTGACCGTAACCCGGCTGCTGACCGAAGCCCTGCTGCGGCTGACCGTAAGCCGGCGGCTGGCCGAAGCCCGGCTGGCCGCCGCCCGGTCCGCCGAAGCCGCCCGGACCCTGCGGGCCGCCCGCGGACGGGTCGCCGAGGCCGACGAACTGCGCGGTGGCCGGGATCAGACCGGCGGCACCGATAGCGGCCACCAGAAGACCGAAGATCAGCGTGAACACCGCACGGGTCAGGCTGCCGAGGTCGGCGAGCAGGATGATCGAGAAGAGCAGCGACAACGCGCCGCCCGCGACCAGGATCCAGGTCGCGATCTTGTTCCGCAGGAACAGGAACACCGCGCCGCCGATCGCCGCCGCGTTACCGACCAGGATCATGATCAGATAGAAGTACGCCTTGCCCGGCACCCCTCCCGACCCGGAGCCGGCCGCCTCGGCCGCCCGCTCGCAGGCGGACCGGGACAGGCCCTGGGAGACGCACTGGTCGACCATGCTGCTGGTGCTCGGGGACAGGTCCGAGAACACGGTGATCATCAGGATCACGCCGATGAGGCCGAGCAAGGCCGCGAGACCGGCGGCGATCCAAGCGAAGAGCTGGTTGCCACCGGCCCCACCGCCGGCGGGAGCCGCGCCAAAGCCTGGCGCGGGCTGGCCGAAGCCACCGCCCTGCGGCGGACCGCCGAAGCCACCCGGGCCTTGCGGCTGTCCCGGCTGGCCGAAGCCCTGCGGCGGCTGGCCCGGCTGCCCGAACTGCTGGCCCGGCTGGCCGAACGCCCCCTGCGGCTGGCCGAAGCCGGCCATCGCGGCCGGGTTGTCCGCCGCGCTCGGCGGCGGAGCGTAGGGAATCGCGCCGGGCTGCTGGTTCGGCGGGACGAGCTGCGTCGACTCGGCGTTGCCTTCGGCACTGCCGCTGACCGGGCTGACCACCTGGGTGGCGTTCGCGTCGGCCGGCTGGCCGGGCTGCACGACCTGGGTCGGTTCCGGTGCGTCGCCGAACGTGCCGCCCGCTGCCGGCGGCTGCCCTGGCTGGACCACCTGGGTCGGCTCCGACGCGCCGAAGGGACTGTCCTGCTGCGGTGTGGGACCACTCGGCGGCCCCTGCGGCGGCTGCTGGCCGCCGTCCCAGGGCTGGTTCGGTGGCTGCGGAGCACTCATGTGGGTCTTGAACCCCCTTGACGAGAACGCGAAAAAGTTCTATTCGGATGCAACGCTATCGGATGGACAGCCTGGGCGCGCGCAGACGCCCCGGCGGCCGCCCGGGCGTCTGTCTCAGCGGCCGGCGAGGAATGCGAGCAGGTCATGCCGGGTGACGACGCCCGCGGGCTTGCCGTCGATCAGCACGAGCGCGCCGTCCGCGCCCTCGAGCGCCTTCATCGCGGCGCTCACCTGCTCGCCCGCGCCGATCGTCGGCAGCGGCGGCGACATGTGCAGCTCGAGCCGGTCGGCGAGCTGGGCTTTCCCGGTGAACAGCGCGTCCAGCAGGTCCCGCTCGTTGACGGCGCCGACCACCTCGGCGGCCATCACCGGCGGTTCGGCGCTGACCACCGGCATCTGGCTGACGCCGAACTCGGACAGGATCGCGACCGCCTCGGCGACCGTCTCGTTCGGGTGCGAGTGCACCAGGCTGGGCAGTGCGCCGGACTTGCGGGTGAGCACGTCGCCGACGGTCCCGCCGGACGAGTCCGGCGGGAGGAAGCCGTAGGACGACATCCATGCGTCGTTGAAGACCTTGGTGAGGTAGCCGCGGCCGCCGTCGGGCAGCAGCACGACCACGACATCGTCCTCGGTGAGCCCCTCGGCCAGCTTCAGCGCGGCCGCGACGGCCATCCCGCACGAGCCGCCGACCAGCAGGCCCTCCTCGGTCGCCAGGCGGCGGGTGATGTCGAAGGAGTGCGCGTCGCTGATCGGGATGATCTGGTCGGCGACGGAGCGGTCGTAGGTCTCCGGCCAGAAGTCCTCGCCGACGCCTTCGACCAGGTACGGCCGCCCGGTGCCGCCGGAGTACACCGAGCCCTCCGGGTCCGCGCCGACGACCTGCACCCGGCCGTCGCTGGCCTCTTTGAGGAACTTGCCGGTGCCGGTGATGGTGCCGCCGGTGCCGACGCCCGCGACGAAGTGGGTGATCTTGCCGTCGGTCTGGCGCCAGATCTCCGGGCCGGTGGAGTAGTAGTGGCTGGCCGGGTTCTCCGGGTTGGCGTACTGGTTGGGCTTCCACGCGCCGTCGATCTCGCGGACGAGCCGGTCGGACACGTTGTAGTAGGAGTCGGGGTGCTCCGGCGGCACCGCGGTGGGGCACACGACGACCCGGGCGCCGTACGCGCGCAGGACGTTGCGCTTGTCCTCGCTGACCTTGTCCGGGCAGACGAAGACGCACTGGTAGCCCTTGCGCTGCGCGACCATGGCCAGCCCGACGCCGGTGTTGCCCGAGGTCGGCTCGACGATAGTGCCGCCGGGGCGCAGCTCGCCCGAGGCTTCGGCGGCTTCGATCATCCGCAGCGCGATCCGGTCCTTCACACTGCCGCCCGGGTTGACGTACTCGACCTTGGCGAGCACGAGCGGCTTGAGGCCCTTGGTCAGCGAGTTCAGCTTGACCAGCGGGGTATTGCCAACGAGGTCCACGATGTGTTCTGCGTACTCCACGCGACCAGCCTAAACAGCACCGGCCCGGACCGGCTACCGCGGGACCAGCCGCAGCCATCCGTCGCTGCCCGGTTCCTCGGTCCAGGCGGACGGCCAGTCGCGGCGATGCCCGGGCTTCGCGAGGGCACCGCCCAGCCGGACCGTCGAGTCGCCGTCGAATTCCGCGCGCTGTTCGAACTTGGCGCCGCGGGATGCGTCGCGTTCGCCGCCGAAGGCGACACCGCGGAAATCGGCGCGGTGCCGGAAGGCGGCTTCGGAGAAATCAGTTTTGGTGCGGAATTCGGTGCCGCGGAACGTCGCGGATTCGTGGAACTTCGTTTTGCGGCAGACGACGGAACGGATCCGGCAATAGGTGAAGATCACTTCGACGAGGTACGCGCCGGAGAGGTCGAGGTCGATGTCCGGTCAGCAGGAACCGAGCGGTTCGGCGCCACTGCCAGGGCGCAGATGCAGCATCGGGATCCGCTGCGCGGTTGTGCGGACCTGGAGCTCGTCGGCGGACTCGCCGGCCGGCATCCGCAGGTACGCGCAGAGCAGGTTGACGACGGTCTGCCGCTGGTCAGCGTGGGTTTGGGCGAGCCGTTCGAGCGAGTACAACCCGGCCAGCCGGGCCGGTGCCTTGTCGCTGCCGAGCTGGTCGGCGGCTTTGCCGTACAGGTCGGTGATCCGGCGCTGGGTCGCGTCGTGGTCCTGGTATGCCAGATCCAGCTCGGCGGAACGTCGCCGCCGCGCGGCGAGCAGGAGCGCGGCCGCGCCGCCGGTGCCGACGACGATGCTCGCGGCGGGTGCGCA
Source organism: Amycolatopsis benzoatilytica AK 16/65 (assembly GCF_000383915.1). Lineage (NCBI taxonomy): Bacteria > Bacillati > Actinomycetota > Actinomycetes > Pseudonocardiales > Pseudonocardiaceae > Amycolatopsis > Amycolatopsis benzoatilytica. Next base: position 8,390,483 of record NZ_KB912942.1, on the reverse strand, counting down.
GGGCGTCGAGCCGCGCGGAATCGGCGGGAGTGCCGCCGCCGAGAAGCCAGCGCAGCAACGCCGCCGCGGCCGCGGCGAGCAGCCCGATTCCGACCGCCCACCAGGCGATCTTTCGGGCGGAAAGGATCCGGTTGCGCTCTGTCACGGCGGAGATACTGCTACGGCCGGCTCCCCCGCCTCGATCATCCGCACCAGGTTCCCTGTTGCCTTAGCGCGCCCTGCCGGAGCTGCTCGGCGCTGCCGGAGCCGACCGCGGCTTCACCTCCGGGCAGACGATCCCATCGCCCGCGCCGTCCCCCGGAACTATGATTCTTCGCATGGCGGCAGCGCTCCCGCGGCCGATTCCCCGTATCCTGCTGAGCAACCGCTTAGTGCCGCCGACCCGAGGAAGTGTCTGTCATGCCCGAAGCTGTCATCGTCTCCACCGCACGCTCCCCGATCGGCCGGGCCGGGAAGGGTTCGCTGGTCAGCATGCGCCCGGACGACCTGGCCGTGCAGATGGTGCGCGCCGCGCTGGACAAGGTGCCGGAGCTGGACCCGGCTGACATCGACGACCTGATGCTCGGTTGCGGGCTGCCCGGCGGCGAGTCCGGGTTCAACATGGGCCGCGCGGTCGCCGTCGAGCTCGGCTACGACCACCTGCCCGGCTGCACGATCACCCGCTACTGCTCCTCCAGCTTGCAGACCACCCGGATGGCGCTGCACGCGATCAAGGCGGGCGAGGGCGACGTCTTCATCTCGGCCGGCGTCGAGACCGTCTCGCGGTTCGCGAACGGCAGCTCCGACTCGTGGCCGAACACGCACAACCCGCTGTTCGCCGACGCCGAGGCGCGCACCCAGTCCACCGCCGAAACGGGCGCGGACAGCTGGCAGGACCCGCGCGAGAACGGGCTGCTGCCGGACGTCTACATCGCGATGGGCCAGACCGCGGAGAACCTCGCGCGGCTCAAGGGCGTCACCCGCGAGGACATGGACGAGTTCGGCGTCCGCTCGCAGAACCTCGCCGAGAAGGCCATCGCGGACGGCTTCTGGGCCAAGGACATCACGCCGGTCACGCTGCCGGACGGCACGGTCGTCTCGAAGGACGACGGGCCGCGCGCGGGCGTCACGCTCGAAGGTGTTTCCGGCCTGAAGCCGGTGTTCCGCCCGGACGGCCGGGTCACCGCGGGCAACTGCTGCCCGCTCAACGACGGTGCCGCCGCGCTGGTGATCATGTCCGACACCAAGGCCAAGCAGCTCGGCCTGACGCCGCTCGCGCGGGTCGTGTCGACCGGCGTCACCGGCCTGTCGCCGGAGATCATGGGCCTCGGCCCGGTCGAGGCGTCGAAGCAGGCACTGTCCCGCGCCGGCCTGTCCGTCTCGGACATCGACCTGGTGGAGATCAACGAGGCGTTCGCCGCGCAGGTCATCCCGTCCTACCGCGACCTCGGCATCGACCTGGACCGGCTGAACGTCAACGGCGGCGCGATCGCGATCGGCCACCCGTTCGGCATGACCGGCGCGCGGATCACCTCGACGCTGATCAATTCCCTGCAGCACCACGACAAGCAGTTCGGCCTCGAGACGATGTGCGTCGGCGGCGGGCAGGGCATGGCGATGGTGCTGGAGCGCCTTTCCTGACCCCCGCTCGCACCCCAATGTGGCATTGGGTGCATCACATGCACCGAATGCCACATTGGGTGCATCACACGCACCCAATGTGGCATTGGGGTGTTGCGGCGGGACCGGTCAGTGCATCGGCACTGCTGGGGCGACCTCGGCCGTCTCGGCCGGGGTCGCGCGGCGCTTCGGCAAGAAGAACGCCGGGATCAGGCAGCACGCCAGCAGGACCGTCGCCCACAGGAACGTCGTCGCGAACGAATCGCCGGCCAGGCCGGCCGCCGCCTCGTGGGTGGCCGGGTTCATCGTCGCCGCGGTGGCGGCGATCTGGCCCTGGCTGGTCGGCACGCCGAACTTCCCGGCGAGCAGCGCCGCCAGGATGATCGACATCACCGCGGAGCCGATCGCGCCCGCGGTCTGCTGCAGGATGTTCGTCGCGGTCGACGCCTTCGCCATGTCCTTGGGCTGCAGCGTCTGCAACGCGGCCGAGGTGATCGGCATCATCGTGCAGCCCATGCCGATACCCATCACGAACAGCGCCGACAGCAGCTGCCAATACGGCGTCGTCGAGCTGACCTGGGTGAACACCACCATGGCCAGCGCGATCAGCACCAGGCCGGGCAACACGATCTTGCGCGGCGCGATCTTGTCCGCGAGCCGTCCGGTGATCGGCATCGCGAGCATCGCGCCAAGGCCTTGCGGAGCCAGCAGCAGACCGGCGTGCAACGCGGTTTCTCCGCGCACCAGCACGAAATATGTCGGCAGCAGCAGCATCGCGCCGAAGAATCCGACGCAGAACACGGCCATGGTGATCATCGCGACCGAGAACGACCGGTTGCCGAACAGCTTCAGGTCGATCAGCGGGTTTTCCATGGTCCGCGCGCGGAGCACGAACGCGACCAGCAGCACCAGCCCGGCCAGCGCAGGCAGCCACACCTCGAGGGCGGCGACGGTGCCGGTGGACGGGATCCTCGAGACGCCGAAGATCAGCGCGGCCAGGCCCGGCGACACCATCAGCATGCCGACGAAGTCGAACCGGTTGGCGGGTTCCGGCTCGTCCTTCGGCAGCAGCCGCAGCGCGAGCGCGAACGCGATCACGCCGATCGGGACGTTGATGTAGAAGATCCAGCGCCAGCTCACCGCGTCGACGAGCCAGCCGCCGAGGATCGGGCCGCAGATCGGGCCGAGCAGCATCGGCACGCCGAGCACGGCCATCACCCGGCCGATCCGCTGCGGGCCGGCCGCGCGGGTCAGGATCGTCATGCCAGCCGGCATCAGCATGCCGCCGCCGAGCCCCTGCACGACGCGGAACGCGATCAGCGATTCCACGTTCCACGCACGCCCGGCCAGCATCGAGCCGACCAGGAAGGTGCCGATCGCCAGCAGGTACAGCCGTTTCGTGCCGAACCGGTCAGACGCCCAGCCGGTGACCGGGATGACCGTGGCCAGCGCCAGCATGTAGCCGGTGGCGACCCACTGGATGGTGTCGAAGGACGTGCTGAACTGGATAGTGAGCTTCTGGAGCGCGACGTTGACGACCGTGGTGTCGAGGATCGCCATGATCGCGCCGAGCACGACCACGGACGCGACCTTCAGCACCCCCCGGTCGAGTTTGTCACCGGAGGCGTCTGGCGAAGCCGGAGTCGCGGGTGCGGACATGCGGAACCCCCTCTGTGAGCCGTGGATACGCAAGCCCGGTGGCGCGACGACGCGACCGCGGTTCCCCCTTGCGCGCCCCGAGGGTAGCCGAGGCACCGGCGGGCAGCGCAACCCAATTCTCCCCCGGATGAAATCTCGCCTGGTCACGGTGAACTGGGAAAACGGTTCACCGGGTCAACGGATACTGTCTGTGGACTCGAGGTTGCCGAACCCGGGCTACGGCCGCGGTTTTAGCCCCGTCCAGGCAGATGCCGGTGGTGCAGCCCGGTGCCGGAGCGCGGGTCACTGCTTGATGCAGATGATTTCCTTCGGATCGGAGAACCACTGCTCGGCGTTCGCGCCGCTGCCGCCGCACGCCGACTTGTCCGTCGTGCCGGTCATCACCTTGACGATCTCCGCGTTTTTCTTTGGGTCCGCGCACGGCACCTTCTGGTAGGTGATCGAGTGCGATTCCAGTCCGGACAGGCAGTCCCCTTGCCGCACATTGGGAATCAGGCAGAAGGTGCGCACGTTCTTGCCGCCGGTCCGGAACCGGTAGTAGTCCCCGCTCGGGCACGCGGACCGCCGGGTGCCGGGGATGACCGCGACCTTGACGTTCGCGCCCGGGTCGGTGCATTCGACCGACTTGGTCGTCACCGCGGAGCCGGACTTCTCGACGTGCAGGCAGTCGTTCGCCGCGACGTCGCTGTTGTGGCCGCCGAACTTGAAAAAGCCGATCACCACGCCGACTGCCACGACCGCCACCGCGATGGCGATCATCAGCAGCATCCGCGGAGTGAAGGTTCGTTTCGCCTCGGCCTTGTCCATCCCGGTCAGCTGGGACAGCTTGCCGCCGATGCCCGGCCGCGGGGGCACGCCGCCCGCGCCGTAGTGCTGCTCGAACGGCGACGGGCCGGGCTGGCCGTAGGGCTGCTGGGCGGTCTGGCCCGGCCCGTGGTGGTAACCGGCCTGAGAGTAGGGCTGTTGCCCGGGAGTTTGCTGCTCGTACTGACCGTGGGGCGGTTGGCCGGCGGGCTGCTGTCCGTAACCCGGCTGGCCATAGGGCTGGCCGTATCCCGGCCCGCCTTGGTAGGGATCGGGCGGTCCCACCGGGCCGGATGGGGGAACGCTCACTGAGTACCTCGCAACTCCGAAGGAAAATTCCGACCCGGACATCCAACACGACCGGAGCGGCGACGCGCAGAGCTTCCGCGCGAAAAGGAGGCACTCCGCCGGTCGTGGAGCGCGAAAAGAAGGTGCCCCCGCCCGGTGGCGGAGCGCGAAAAAGGCGCCCCGCCGATGGCGGAGCGCCTCCTTCGGCTCTCGGTCAGTTCTTGAGCTTCACGCAGATGGTCGTCTTCGGCTCGGCGTAGGTGAGACCACCGCTAGCGTCGGTGCCCGCACAGGCTTGCTCGTCGGCTTTGCCGTCGATCACCTTCAGGATCTCCGCCTCCGCGGCCGGGTCGGTGCAGGACACCTTCTGGTAGCCGGCGGTGTCGGACTTGACGTTCTTGAGGCAGTCGCCCTGCTTGACGTTCAGCATCAGGCAGAGCAGGTAGTCCTTCCCGCCACTGACCTGGTACCGGTCGTAATTGCCCGCCGGGCAGGTGTCGCTCTTGCCCTCGACCCGGACGCCGATCTTGACGTTCGCGCTCGGATCCCCGCAGTCGACCTTGTCCGGGTTCGCGCCCTGCTTGAACTCGGTGATCTTCAGGCATTCGCCGGCGTTGGCGTAGTCGGGCGAGGTGGTGAAGCTGACGATCCCGGCGACGATGCCGCCGATGACGAGCAGCAGCACCAGACCGAGCCGGACGAACCGCATCTTCGACTTCGGTGCCGGCGCCGGGAAGACGGTCTGCCCCGGCGGAGGGACCGGCTGGCCGTCGAACGGCGGCTGGCCGGGCTGCGGTCCACCGTTCGGCTGGCCGGGGTAGGGCTGGCCGGGGTACGGCGCACCGCCGGGCATCGGCTGGCCGTATCCGGCCGGTCCGGGCTGGCCCGGTGTGCCGTACGGGTCGGACGGGCCCACCGGCGGCTGGCCCCCAGGGGCCGGAGGGGGAACGCTCACTGTTGCCTCGCAAAGGGTGCGGACGGATCAGACCCGGACATCAAACACTCAGGGTGATCAAAGGCAGTGAGCAGTACCCCTGAAAGGGTTAATAACCGACAGAAAAGGCGCCCCGTTTGATCACGGAGCGCCTTTTCCCGGCAACCTGCGCGAAAGTCAGTCGCGTAGGTAGGACAACAGTCGCAGGATCTCCAGGTACAGCCAGACCAGCGTGGTCATCAGGCCGAACGCGGCGTACCAGGCCCACTTCGACGGCATTCCGGCCCGGATCATCCGGTCGGCCTGGTCGAAGTCCAGCAGGAAGCTGAACGCGGCGATGCCGATGACGACCAGGCTGAAGACGATCGACAGCGGGCCGCCGCCGCGCAGCGGGTTGAAGTCGAAGAACACCGCGGTGACCAGGTTGACCAGCATCAGGATGGCCGCGCCGGCGATCGCGCCGACGATCCACTTGGTCAGCTTCGGGGTGACCTTGACCGCGCCGGTCTTGTAGACCACCAGCATCGCGACGAACACGCCGGCGGTGCCGATCAGCGCCTGCAGCGCGATGCCCGGCAGGAACAGCTCGAACATGCCGCTCAGCGCACCGAGGAAGAGACCTTCGGCCCCGGAGTAGACCAGCGTGAGCGGTCCGCTCGGCTTCTGCCGGAAGATGATCACCAGCGACACGACGAGACCCACCACGAGTCCGCCGAGCAGGGCGCCGAGAAGCGCGCCGCTGGGCGAAAGCCGGCCCAGGGAGTCGCGGACGAGCTGGCTCTGCGCCCAGATCGCGGACACGACGCCGACGACGAGCGCGACGGCCAGGGAGAGGCCGGTCTTGATGACGACGTCGTCGACGGTCATCGGACGGTCGGCGGAGGCAGCGCCCATCTGTCCGGGGCCGTAGCCCGGCACGCCGCCCTGCCCTTGCTGGCCGTAGGGCCCTTGCTGGCCATAAGGCTGGTTGAAGCCGACGTTCGGGCCGTACTGCCCGGCCGCGGACGCACCGCGCGGCAGATTGCGGAACGCCGGATTGCTGCTGGAACGCACCTGTCCTCCTGGACCTACTGGCACCTTGCATCGGGTTCAACGCCGGAACGGGCCTGCTGGTTCCCGGTCGGGTAAAGACGATTTTACCCATCCTCCGCACGGGTGGGCTACTGCCCGCACCACCCACCGTAGGGCAGGCGGATCACGACCGTTCACCGAAGGTCACCGGTTGGTCCCTAGACAACCGACGGGGTGACCCGAGACCCTTCACCACGCGTGTCCGGGAAGTGACCGAACGCGTGTCGGGGAGTTGTTCGATCAGGTGAACTGCGGTGACGCTGTTCACGGCGTCAGCAGGCACATCGAAGGAGTCAACACACCATGGGGTGGATCTCACGCCCGCGCGCTCGCTGGCGCGCGGCCACCGGGCTGGTCGCCGCCGCACTGCTCGGCGCACTCTCCGTAACCGCACTCGGGACGACCCCGGCCGCCGCATCCGGGGTCCAGGAAGGAATCGGCCGCGAAATCAAGCCCGGTCAGCCGATGTCGCCGCACGCGCCCAGCCGCAACTGGCTCGGTTCCTACCTCGTCGGCGGCAAGCAGGTGTTCTGCGTCAGCTTCCAGAAGACCGCGCCGAATTCGGACGAGGTGTACAAGCCCGGCCAGGAACTGCTGACGAAGTGGGGCGACAAGATCCCCACTGACCAGGCGGCCAACATCTCGTACCTGCTGCTGCGCTACGGCAACACCCAGGACCCGGACGAGGCCGCGGCACTCGCCCACCTGCTGCACTCGTGGACCTCGGCTCCCCGGCCCGGGCACGACGACCTCAACCCGAACCTGACCGCGGACGAGATCGGCTACGACGCGCAGTTCCATCTGGACCGGCTCCCGCAGCAGGCCAAGGACGACGTCGCCAAGCTGACCGCGGATGCGGTGGCCAACCGCGGACCGTGGACGGCCTCGGTCACCGCGCCCAAGGACCCGCAGCACCTCGGCCAGCCGGCGACCTGGACCTTCCAGGTCAAGAACGCCAAGGGCAAAGGCGTCGCCGACATCCCGGTCAAGCTGACCGCGACCGCCGCGACGATCCTCCCGGCCGACAAGTCCGGGAAGACCGGCCAGCCGGACGCTTCGGCGACCGGCAACTCGGCACCGCAGGCCGCCCCGTCCGAGACCACGCTGAAGACCGGTGCGGACGGCACGGTCACGGTGAAGCTTTCGCCGACTGGCGACCAGCCGAAGCTGGCCGGCTCGCTGTCCGCGCCCGCGGACCGGCCCTACGTCCAGGAACCGGTCCGCACCGGCATCCAGAACGTCGTTTCCACCGGCGGCGAGAAGACCTTGACCGCGCAGGGCGTGGTCGCTGTCGCCAAGCCGGGCAAGGTTCAGGTCACCAAGACCGACGCGAAGACCGGCAAGGGGATCGGCGGCGCGACGCTGCGGATCACCGGCAAGGACCGCAAGAGCGCGGCCACCAGCCAGGACGGCAAGCCGCTCGTCGGGCCGGACGGGCAGCCCGCCGTTGTCACCACCAGCGGCGACAACGGCACCGCGGCGGTAGAGAACCTGCTGGCACCGCAGGACATCTGCGTCGTCGAGGTGAATGCGCCGCCGGGTTACACCAACGCGTTCGACCCGAACAACCCGCCCGCCGCGTGCGGGTCGCTGCAGCCGGGCGGCACACTGGCGCTGACGGCGGCCAACACCCCGAACGAAGTCCCCCATGCCATTCCCGCCGGCGACCGGCCGGTGACGGTGGCGCGGGGCACGGTCGAGACGAGCTTCTCCACGCCGGGTCTGGCCGGCTTGGCGGCGCTGGTGCTCATCGGTTCGGGCCTGGTCGGGTTCGCCGCTCGGCGGTCGGCCCGGCGGTAATCGGAAGCGGCAGGGGCAATGACCGGAAAAGGGCGGCTGATCGGCGGGTTCATGCTGGGCGCGGCGAGCGTGCTGGCAGTGGAGCTCGTGACAGTCGTGATCAGTTCACCGCCGACGACGGTGGTGGCCGGGAGCGCGTCCCCGGCCGTCGCCGCCGCGGGCGCCGCGCCGCAGCAGGCGGCGGCCGCACCGCCGGCGAGCAGTCCGTCCTCCGCGCCGTCGTCTTCGGCGGCAGCGGCGCCGCCCGCGGCACCGGCGGAGAACCGGCCCAAGCCGCCGCCGGGACCGCAACCGCCGGGCACGCTCCGGCTGCCCGGCGGCGGGACCGCGGCGATGGTCCGCCAAGACCTCGGTCCGGGCAACACGCTGCCAGTGCCGTCGGACATCGGGCAGGCCGCCTGGTGGGGCGCGGAACTCGACGCGGCGAGCGGGGCCAGTGTGTTCGCCGGCCACGTGAACTGGCGCGGGGCGACCGGGCCGTTCTCGGAGCTGTGGAACGAGCGCATCGGCGGAGTGGTGACGATCGTGGACCAGGCGGGCAAGACGAGCCGGTATCGGATCTCGCAGCTGGTCACCGTGCACAAGAACGACCTGCCCGCCCGTGCCGACGATCTGTTCGGCCAGGCCGGCCCGCACCGGGTGGTGCTGGTGACCTGCGGCGGCCGGTGGATCGGCGGCAGCGACGGGTACGAGGAGAACCGGGTCGTGATCGCGGATCCGGCCTGAGCCGCCGGGATTCCCGCGCTGGCCCGGACGGCGGCTGGCCCGCGCCGCCGCCCGGGTGGTGCGTGCCGGCACCGGTGCCGGGTCAACGGCGATAAGTGAGACAGGCGAGGTCTTCGACGGTGCCGGCGGCCGCGAGGCGCCAGCGTTTGGCGTCCGCGGCATCGCTGAACAGGCGGGCGCCATGGCCGATCACCAACGGAAAGACGATCAGGCGAAGCTCGTCGACCAGGTCGTGTGCGACCAGTTCACGCACCAGCAGGGAGCTGGCCCAGATCATGATCGTTCCGTCGACGTTGGCCTTGAGTTTGGCCGCTTCGGTAGCCGCGTCGCCATTGAGCACGGCGGTGTTGGTCCAGGACGGGTCGGTCAAGGTACTGGACACGACGTACTTCGGGAGGTCCCTGACGAGTTCCGCGACCGGGCCGGTGCCCTCGGCGTAGCGAGGAGCGAAGAACTCGTAGGTGCGGCGGCCGAACAGCAATGCCTGCACGCCACGCGTGTCGTGCAGGATGCGTTGGAGCCATTCTTCGTTCGCGGCCGCCGACAGGCCGTCGCGCCAGTCGAACGCGCCGGCGCTCTCCTCGCCGATCGGGTCCTGCATGACACCGTCGAGAGTGATGTTTTCGAAGACGACGATCTGTCCCATGGGGTGCTCCTAATGTTCGAGGTCACCGAGACAGATCCGGGGCGCGGCGAAAACTGGGCGGTCCGCACCGCCCAGTTTCCCCGGCGCGCGGGGTCGGTCTGCTTGACGGCTTGTCCGGCCGGATCCACCGCCGAAACCGTTGGCGCTCGGCCGGGCGCGCGGAAAGGACGAATGCGGTGACCGCAGAGCTGATCGCCCGGTGCCGGGCCGGCGATGCCGACGCGTTTCGCGAACTCGTCGAACCGTTCCGCCGGGAACTGCTGGTGCACTGCTACCGGTTCCTCGGTTCGATGCACGACGCCGAGGACGCCCTGCAGGAGACGCTGCTTGACGCCTGGCGAGGGCTCGGCGGGTTCGAAGCCCGGTCGACGGTGCGAACTTGGCTTTACCGCGTCGCGACGAACCGCTGCCTCAAGCTGCTGCGAGCCGCCAGCCGGAGGCCGCGCGCTGCGATTCCCGGTTCCAGTGCGGCCGCGTCGGAGCTGCCCGAACCGTCGGCGCGCGGCGAGATCGGCTGGCTCGAACCCTTTCCCGACGTGCTGCTCGACGGGCTTGCTGACCCGGTGCCCGGCCCCGAGGCGCGCTACGAGTCGAAGCAGGCGATATCGCTGGCGTTCGTCACCGCCGTTCAGCTGTTGCCGCCGCGCCAGCGTGCCGTGCTCATCCTCCGGGACGTACTCGGCTACCGCGCGGCCGACGTCGCCGAATTCCTGGACGCCACTGAAGAATCCGTCACCAGCGCGCTCAAACGCGCCCGCGCCGGCATCCGCGCACAGCCGTCCGGATTCCGCGCCACACAACCGCCGCCGCCCGACTCGCCCGGTGAGCGGCAGCTCGTAGACGGCCTGGCCCGAGCCTTCGAATCGGGCGACGTCGAGGGGGTGGTCGCGCTGCTCACCGACGATGTCCGCCTCACGATGCCGCCGCTGCCGGCCGAGTATCTCGGCCGGGAAGCGGTTGCCCGTCTCCTGGCCGCCGTCTTCCACCGGATCACCCGTTACCGGCTGGTCGCGACCCGCTCCAACGGTCAGCCCGCCTTCGGCGTCTACGTCCTGGACCATCGTTTGGTCGCATGGCGCGCCACCGGCTTGCTGGTTCTCACCCTCGCGGCGGACCGCATCGCCGCGGTGACCCGCTTCGAAAACAGCCACCTTCCCCGCTTCGGCCTGCCCCGCACCCTGCCGCTGGACCGCTAGCCGCGCCCGGCGAGACATTTCGAGAACGAAAGATCCGGCGGGTGCCCCCGCGGTACCGGCATTCCGCCCTCTCCGAAACTCGAAAAGCGGCCGTTGCCTGCCGGATCGGATCGCGAAGCTAAGTTACTTGCGAGTAACATCACCCTGGTCCGTTGTGGTCAGACCGGCGTCGATGCAGCAGAATGCGTCTGGGACCAGCGGCGGCACGGCGGAGGGTGATGGAAATGGCGACGTTCTTGGTGACAGGCGCGACCGGGTTGATCGGACGCCAGGTCACCCGGCGGTTGCTCACCCGGCCGGACGTGGAACGGGTCACGCTCGTGGTCCGCGCGTCCTCGCGGAACAAGCTGGCCGCGCTGGTCGACGGGTGGCCGCACCCGGATCGCGTGAAGCTGGTGACCGGCGATCTCGGCGAACCGCTGATGGGAGTGTCCGAAGAGGACCGCGAAGCGCTGCGCGGCGTGGACCACGTCGTGCACCTGGCCGCGCTCTACGACCTCACCGCGGACGACGAGACCAGCATCCGGGCCAATGTGGACGGTACGCGGAACGTCCTCGATCTTGCCGCCGACCTGCGCGCGGGCTGCTTCCACCACGTCTCGTCGGTCGCCGTCGCCGGCGACCACGAGGGACTGTTCACCGAGGACATGTTCGACGTGGGCCAGCGGCTGATCACGCCGTACCACCGCACCAAGTTCGAGGCCGAGAAGCTGGTCCGGGAGCAGCACCAGGTGCCGTGGCGGGTGTACCGGCCCGCGGTCGTGGTCGGCGATTCGCAGACCGGCGAAATGGACAAGATCGACGGCCCGTACTACCTCTTCCCGGCGATCAGCCGGCTCGCCGGGCTGCCGGACCTGCCGACCGCGGGCCCGGACCTGGGCGACACCAACGTGGTCCCGGTCGACTACGTCGCGAAGGCGCTGCTGGAGCTGGCGACCACGCCGGGCCTGGACGGCCGCGCCTTCCACCTGGTCAACCCCGAGCCGCAGCCAGTGGTGTCGGTCTACAACGCGTTCGCCCGTGCCGCCGGGGCGCCCACGATCACCGTGCAGCTGAACGAAAAGGTGTCGAAGGGAATCGTCGGGCTGGTCAGGCTCAGCGAGCACATCCCCGGGTTCACCATCGCCCGCGACGCGGTGCTGGAACGGCTCGGCATTCCTCCGGTGCTGCTGGAAACGATGGCTTTCCCGTCGGTCTTCGCGTCCGCGGAGACGCGCAAGGCGCTCGCCGGCAGCGGCATCGAGGCACCTCGGCTCGACGAGTACGCGGCCACGCTGTGGCGCTACTGGCGGGAGCACCTCGACCCGTTCCGGGCCCGCAAGCACGGCCCGCGCGGCGAACTGGACGGACGCCGGGTGATCATCACCGGCGCTTCGTCGGGCATCGGCCGGGCCACCGCGCTGAAGGTCGCCGCGAAAGGCGGGGTCCCGCTGCTGGTCGCGCGCCGGCAGCACGAACTGGAGGAAGTGCGGGACGAGATCATCGCGGCAGGCGGCACCGCGTCGGTCTACCCGGCCGACCTCACCGACGAGGAATCGGTGACCAAGGCGGTCGACGCGATGCTCAGCGAGCACGGCCGGATCGACATGCTCGTGAACAACGCCGGCCGGTCCATCCGGCGCTCGATCAAACTGTCCTACGACCGGATGCACGACTACGAGCGCGCGATGGCGATCAACTACTTCGGCGCGGTCCGGCTGATCCTGGCGGTCCTGCCGCACATGTCGGAGAGGAAATTCGGGCACATCGTGAATGTGTCCTCGATCGGCGTGCAGGGAATCGCGCCTCGGTTCTCCGCATACGCCGCGTCGAAGGCCGCGCTGGACTATTTCTCCCGGATCGCGGCGACCGAAACGCACGGCGACGGGATCACCTTCACCACCATTCACATGCCGCTGGTGCGCACGCCGATGATCCGGCCGACGAAGATCTACGACGCGTTCCCGACCAAATCTCCGGAGCAGGCGGCGGACATGGTGCTGAAGGCGCTCGTCGAGCGGCCGAAGCACATCGGCACGCCCGCCGGCCAGGCGATCGGCCTGGCCTACACGCTCACGCCGGGCCTGACCGACGCGATCGCCTACCAGGGCTTCCGGATCTTCCCGGACTCCACGGCGGCGGGCGGCAGCGGAAAACTGAAGATCGGCCGGGGCGAGAAACACCTGTCCAGGGCGGCGATGGCGCTGGCCCGGCTGTCCCGCGGGTTCCACTGGTAGTCACCGTCGCGCCCGGCGGGTGAGGCCGTTCAGGCGAGTTCGGCGCCAGGAGCCGGCCCGGGGTGGTGATTCACCACTCCTGGCGGCACGGACCGCAGGTGCGCGGGTACGGTCGTGGGCATGGTTCCCGAGCGAGACAACGGCCTCCTCCCGCTGCGGCGCGAATACACCGAAGCCTGGCGCGGCTTCGACCGCAACGAGGTGCGGCAGTACCTCGACCACCTCGAGGGTCAGCTGCACCGGCTGATGACCGACCGCGACGCGGCGGCGACCCAGGTGACCACCCTGTCGCGCGAGCTGGAGGCGGCGCGCGGCGAGAACGCCAAGCTGAAGGCCCGCGTCGAGGAGCTGATGAAGCCGCCGGAGCGGCTCGAGGACCTCGACGAGCGGATGCAGCGCACGGTCACGCTGGCGCACGCGCGCGCGGACGAGATCACCAAGCGCGCGCAGGTGGCGGCCGAGAAGCACTGGGCGTCCTCCACCGAGGCGTCCACGAAGCTGCGCGAGCGCTACCACCGGCTGGTCGAGGAGCTGGACAAGCAGGCGGAGGCACTGCACTCGGAGCACGAGGCGGCGCTGAAGGAAACCCGCGCCGAAGTCCAGCGCTTGACCGTCGAGGCGGCACAGCGCCGGGAACTCCTCGACAACGAGGCCGAGCGCAAGCGGCGCAAGATCGAGCGCGACTTCGACTCGAAGATCACCGCCGAGCGCTCCGCGCACGAGAAGCTGATCGCCGACCAGCGCACGGCCAGCAAGAACCAGGCCGAACGCCGCATCGCGGAAGCGACCGCGGAGGCGTCCCGGCGCGTCGAGGAAGCGACGACCGAGGCGAAGCGCCGCCTGGACGAGGCGACCACGCAGGCGGCCCAGCGCACCACAGCTGCCACCCGGAAGGTCGAACGGCTCGCGGAGATCCGCGAACAGGCCCGGAAGAACCTGGCGATGGCGGACGAGGTGCTCAGCCGCAGCGAAGGGCTGCTGACGTCGATGCCGGCGGAGTCGGTGTTGCCGGTGGCGTCGAAGCTGGTGGGCGGGGACGACCCGGCCAATCCGGATCCTTCGCCGGCCAGTGTTGCGGGGGCGTCGGCGGGTTCGGGCTCGACGGCCGCGCAGAAGAAGGACTCGGCCGCCGCCGCTCCGGCTGCCACGGAGAAGAAGGACTCGACCGCGGCGGCTCCGGCTGGTGCGGAGAAGAAGGACACGCCTGCTCCAGCGACCCCGGCGGGCACGACTGGCGCGGCTGCCCCGGCAAATGCGCCTTCGCCGAAGCCCAAGCCGACCTCGACGAACGCAGCAGGCACCGACTCAGCGGCCAAGGCGGCCGGCAACAGCACGTCGGCCAGCAGCACGTCTGGCAATGGGGCCGCAGGCAACAGCACGTCGGCCCACAGCGGACCGGCGGACAGCGGAACGAACGGCAACCGGGCAGCGGGCAAGGCAGCCCAGCCGCAGACCGCGGGCAAGCCGCGCGCCTGAGACTCGCCCCGCCTTGATGTCCGTGAAGGGCCCCTTGAGGGAATCAGATTCCCTCAAGGGGCCCTTCACGGCAGGTCAGCCGGACCGACTCGGCGGGTGAAACAGCCGGTCAAGTCACGCCGTTCGCGGCCACGGATTGGCCGCCTCCAGCTCCGCTGCCAAACCGAGCAGTACGGCTTCTCCCCCGGGCCTCGCGATCAGCTGCACGCACATCGCAAGCCCGTGCACTGGTTCCCGGTAGATCGGCACCGACATCGCCGGATAGCCGGCCAGGTTCCACGGGCCGGTGAACGACGCCACGCGCGATGACGGCACGGCGTTCGTCAGCCAGGGCTTCTGATGCCACCGCTGGGCTTTCAGCGGGAGCGTCGCCAGCGTCGGCGTCACCAGCACGTCGTGCGTCTCGAAGAACTGCTCCGCGATCGCTGTCCATTCGTCTTGTGCACGGTCCGTCACGAGGCGTGCGGTCAACCGCCCGATCCGCACGTGCCGTCGGGTGCGGGGTTGCAGCCGCGAGAGGTCGAACGTGCCGGCAGCTTGCTCGGCCGGTCCGGCGAACCAGCGGGCGACCAGGCCGCCCAGTGCGCGGATCGGGTACGCCGGGGTCGCCGGGGCCACCGTGTGTCCGGCGGTGCGCAGCAGCCCGGCCGCTTGGTCCACGGCGGCGCGCAGCGACCGGGGCAGCGGGGCGCGGGTGAACGGGACCTGAGTGGAGACGGCGATTCGCTGCCGGGACGGCTCGGCCACCTCCGTCCATTCCGGACGGTCTGCCAGCACGGAGAGAAGCAGCGCGGCGTCCGCGGTGGTCGTGGCAAGCGGACCGTGCGTGGAGAGGCCGAACCAGCCGGCTTCCTGCTCCTTGATGACGCCTCGGCCGGGCTTCAGGCCGACGATTCCGCACATCGCCGCGGGGAGGCGGATCGAACCCAGTCCGTCCGTGCCGTGCGCGACGGGGACCAGGCCGGCCGCGACGGCCGCGGCGCTTCCGCCGGACGAGCCGCCTGCGGTGTAGGTCGGGTTGCCGGGGTTGCGGGCGATGCCGTCCGGGTCGTCGCTGCTCGGGAAGATGCACAGCTCCGGCACCCGGGTCAGGCCGACGATCACCGCGCCGGCGGCGCGCAGGCGGGCGGCGATGAGCCCGTCCTCGGCGGCGGGCGTACGGGGGCCCGCAGTCGAGCCCCAGCCGGCGTATTCGCCGGCCACCTCGGTGACGTCCTTGACCGCTACCGGGACGCCGGCCAGCGGCAGCGAGGCCAGATCCGGGCGCGCGGCCAGTTCGGCGGCCTCCGCTCGGGCTTCGGCTGCTCGCACTCGCCGGAAGGCGCCTACGACGCCGTCCGCGGCTGCGATCCTGGCCAGGGCTTCCTCGGTCACCTGGACCGGGTCCAGCTCCCCTGCTCGCACGCCGCGAGCGATCTCTACCGCCGTCTGCACCATGTCAGGACCATAAAGCCAACTACTGCCTAGATGGCACCGGCACGCAGGGCGTAGGCGACCGCGTGCGCACGGTTGTTCAGGCCGCACCGGGTCATCAAGCCGTACAGCACGTTCTTCACGGTCCGCTCCGAGTAACAGAGCTTCGCGGCGATCTCTTCGGTGCCGTAGCCCTCCGCGACCAGCCGCAGCACGTCGCATTCGCGAGACGCGAGGCCGGACAGGGTGAGGCCGTTCGGCTCCAGTACGTCCCGGCGCATCCGCTGGACCTGCGAAAGCAGCGCGCCCTGCAGTCGCGGCGGCAGGGTCGCGGTGCCGTCGCCGGCGGACAGCACCGCCGACACCAGCTCGGCACCGCCGGTCTCCCGCCGCGGCAGAATCGCGACGACGCCGCACTCCACGGCAGACATCAGGTCGCTTTCGCGAAAGTGGTCGACGACGATCACCAGGTGCGGCCCGGCCGGCTGCTCCGACAGCTTGCCCAGTTCCCGGACCTGCGAGAGCACCCGGTCGGTGACGTGCTCCTCCATCACCAGGACGACGTCCGCCGCGTCCGGCGCGACCAGCACCAGCTCCGGGCGGGACCCGAGGAGGCTCGTCGCGCCCGCCCGGGTGATCGGGTCCGACGCCAGCACTGCGACCTTGACCAGCTTCACGGCAACTCCTACGCCCCTCGACAACGTCTGCACGCAGTGTGTCGGGCGAGACTTCACGTTTTCTCGCACGCCCGTGAAGAGTTCTGAAGAATCTCGGGGTTTGCGCAGGTCAGCTGCCTATATCCGGCTCTTCGGCGGCGATCTCGCGGAACGCTTCGGCGGCCCGGTCCAGACAACCGGGCATCAGTTCCAGCGCGGCGGTCCACTCCCGCTTGGCGGCCCGGTAGCGGGCCTGGGCCTCGACCGGCCAGTCCGCCACGCCCGGCTCCACCGCCGACTCCAGTTCGGCGAGCACCGCGCCGAGGTCGCCGGTCGTGCCGCGCAGCCGGGCCAGCACCTCGGCGGCCGGGCCGAAGCCGGGATCGAGGCCGCTCATCGGCGGCCAGCGCATCTCGCGCGCTCATCTGAGCGATTCGTGGCGGCGTGCGCGACCTGCACCAGGTCTGCCAGACTGCCCAGAATGCGATCGAACTGCTGCTCCCAGTCGTTCATCGCCTGGCCGAACCGGGCGGACGCCTCGCCGCGCCAGGACGCCTGCAGCGCCGCCATCTCGCTGTTGACCTCACCGAAGCAGGAGTTCGCGGCGTCGATCGCCGCCGCGAACCGGGCAGCCTCGCCGGGCTGGGCTCCGACCGGGTCCAATGCCTCTTCCTCACTGTCCGACCAGGGACTTCCGGCACCGGCGCGGCGGCCTCGGGCCAGACCCTGCGCAGGTCCGGACCAGTGCGACAGCAACCGCGGGACGGTTTCGGAGTCCGCGCGCGGGTGCGCGCGGGTCCCAATCCGAGGCTGCCGCACCGATTCGCCAGCGGAAACCGGAGCTGCCCCTTTGTCTGACAGGTGTGCCTGCCGGGGCGGCCGCGCGGTTTGCCCGGCGTTCACGGGCCGGTCACTGCCGCGACCCGTGTCCACCGGACAATTCGCTGGACAAGACGGCGGAAAGCAACCTCTGCCAGTCCCGGTACGTCACCTTTTCGGCGTAAGCTCACCAGTGGCGTCCGGCGTGTGACGAACAGTCAGCGCGTGAAGGGAGACCGATGTCGGCATCCGGCGGCGTCCCAGCGCCGGAGATCCAGCTGCTCGGACCGGTGCGGGCCTGGCTCGGCGACCGGCAGCTCGACCTCGGTTCCGCTCATCGGCGCACTGTCTTCGCGGTACTCGCGCTCGCCGCGAACCGCACGGTCTCCCGGGAAGCGCTCATCGACGCGGTGTGGGGCGATTCGCCGCCGGCCAGCGCGCAGGGCAGCATTTACACCTACGTCTCCGGTCTGCGCCGCGTCCTCGAGCCAGGACGGCGCAAAGGCGCCGAATCGCGGCTGATCGCCTCCACCGGCTCCGGCTACTCGCTCTGCGTGGACCCCGACCAGATCGACGTCCACCGGTTCTCCGCGCTGCGCGACCTCGGCCACCGGCTGCTCGCCGAAGGACGGCCCGCCGAGGCGCGCACGCAGTTCGACGCGGCACTCGCCGAATGGGACGGCGCGCCGCTGCAATGCCTTTCCGGGCAGTACGCGAGCGCTCAGCGGGTGCGACTGGAGGAACTGCGGCTGGCCACTGTCGAACGCCGGGCAGAGCTGGCGATGGACGCCGGCGACCACTCCGGGCTCGTCGCGCAACTCGGCGAGCTCGCCGCCGACCACCCGTTCCGAGAGCCGTTGCACGGCCTGCTCATGCGAGCGCTCGACCATGCCGGCCGCCATCACGAAGCACTCGCTGTCTACACCGAGCTGCGCGAGCGGCTGGTCGAGGCATCCGGCACCGAACCGGGTCCGGCGCTGCGGGAGCGGTACGAGCGGTTGCTCGCCGCCGGCAAAGCTGCCAGTCAGTCCGCCCCGAAGCTGCCGACGCCGGCCACCCGGGTACCCCGGTTCCCGCTGCCGGTCCAGCCACCGCGGCCAGCCTCGTTCGTCGGCCGCGAGAACGAGCTGCTGGCGATCGGCGAGGCCGTCGCGGGGCTCGCCGGCGGGCTCGGGCACTCGATCTGGGTCAAGGGCGAGCCAGGCATCGGCCGGACGGCGCTGCTCGCCGAGACAGTCGCGATGGCGCACGAGAGCGGCTGCTCGGCGCTGTTCGCCGCGGCGGACGCGCTGGACCAGGGCTTCGCTCTGCGACCGCTGCTGGACGCCTTGGGCGTGCACCCGCGCGCCTCGGACCTGCGCCGGGCAGAGCTGGCCGTCGCGCTGGCCGAAGACCCGGACCTGGACCCGATCGACGGCATCCTCCGGCTGGTCCGGCAGCTGTGCGCGGAGGGGCCGCTCGCACTGGTCGTGGACGATCTGCAGTGGGCCGACGAAACGACGCTGCGGGCGTGGCGGCACCTCGCGCGCGAAACCCGGCGGCTGCCGCTGCTGCTGGTCGGCGCCTGCCGGCCGCTGCCCCAGCCCGCCGCACTCGAAGCACTGCGCGCGGACCTGGCGGCCGGCCCGACCACCTTGCTCCAGTTGGAACCGTTGCCGCACAACGATATCCGCCAGCTCGCGAGCCATCTCACCGGCGCTCCGCCGGACCGGATGTTCGCCCTGCTCCTCTCGCACGCTGCCGGGAATCCCCGCTATGCCGTCGAAATCGTCGAGACGCTGCTCGCCAATTCGATGGTGCTGCTCGACGGTGCGCACGCGATCATCGACGGCTCCTCGTGCCGTTCGATCCCGTCTCCGCTCGGCTCTCGGGTGACGCTGTACCTGATCTTCCTCTCCAGCGGCACCCGCGAAATGCTGCGCTGGGCGGCGTTGCTGGGCAAGGAATTCTCGCTCGCCGACATCGCGATCGCCACCGAGCGCGCCCCGACCGCGCTCGTCGGCGCGGTCGAAGAGGCGCTTGCCGCCGGGGTGCTCACCGAGTCCGGCGACCAGCTCGCCTTCCGGCATCCGCTGCTGCGCCGCGTGCTGTACGAAAAGACGCCGGCCGCGATGCGCGTCGCGCTGCACCGGCAGCTCGCCGAAGCGCTCGACCGCGCGGGAGCCGGCCCGGACCGCGTCGCCGAACAGCTGTCCGCCGCACCCGCACAGGTGGATCCGTGGGTCGCTGCTTGGCTGGTCGAGCACATCGGCACGGTCGCCGCGCAGTCGCCGCGGATGGCGGTGGATCTGCTCAAGCAGGTGGTCAAGCAGACCGCGTTGCCCGCCAGCGCGCGCGAACCGCTCACCGCCACGCTCGCCCGGCTGCTGTTCTGGCTCGGCCGGGAGCCGGAAGCGGAAGCGCGCTCGGTGGTCGCGCGGACCGAAGACAGCCGACAGGCCGCGGAAATGCGCTGGATCCTCGCCTACATCTACTACCGGCGCGGCGAATTCGCCGAAGCGTCGGCGGAGGTCGGGCGCACCCTCGCTGATCCGCGGGTGCCCGAGATGTGGCGAGGCCGGCACGAGACGTTGCGCGCCACCATCGAGCGGTTCGCCGCCGATCACCAGGCGGCCGAGCCGGATCTGTCCGAGCTGGGCGTACTGGACGGGATCGACAACGACGCCGACCTCAGCACCGCGCGGCGGCTGGCCGCGACGCGGGCAGTGCCCGGCGAAATGCACCTGGCCGGCGCCGTGCACTACTACTGGCGCGGCCGCTGGGGCGAGGCGCGGGCCGAACTCGACACGGTGATCCGGGGCGGCGCGGAAACCGCGTCGTATGTGTTGCGCAGCCCGGGTTCCGCCCTGCTGGTGCACGGCGTCGGCGCGCTGATCGCGAGCCACCGGGACGAGCCCGAAGAGGCTCGCGCACACCTGGACGCGGCGGCCCGGCACCAGTTCCCGCACGGGCTCGAACCGAACGGCGGCGACTACCTGCTCGCCGCGCGCGCCCAGCTGGCCGAGCTGGAAGGCCAGCCGAGGGCGGCGCTCGCCGCGCTGGTGCCGCTGCTGGAGCAGAACTATCCGCCGTCGGCACGCCAGCAGTGGCTGCCCGATCTGGCCCGGCTCGCGATGCAGCTGGGCGACCAGGCACACGCGTTCCAGGCGCTGCGGCTGCTCGGCGACACCGGCGGGTACGACAGTCGTGGCTACGAAACCCCGCCCGCGCACACCGCGGCGACCGCGCACTGCCGCGGCCTGGTGACCGCCGACCCGGACGCGATCCTGGGCGCGGCGAAGCACTACGAAGCGGCCGGCCGGATGCTCAAGCACGCCCGGGCCAGCGAGGACGCTGCGATCCTGCTCGCCGAGTACCGCCGGCTAGACGAGGCGCGTTCGGCGTTCCTCGCCGCGCTCACCAGCTACACCTCGCTCGGCGCGGCCTGGGACGTGCGCCGGGCCGAATCGCGGATGCAGCCCTACGGCATCCGGCGGGCCAGTCCGGTCCGGGTCCGCGCCGCCGGCGAGTGAACCGGGGTGGACTGGCGTCCAGGATCTCCCGGTAAACTCGGTTAACACGTCGAATGGAACGACATGCCAGGGGACTTGCGGGTAGCGGTGCTCGGCCCGTTGCGCGCCTGGCGCGGGCCGGCGGAGATCTCGCTCGGGCCCGCCCGGCAGCGGGCCGTCTTCGCCATGCTGGCGGTCGCCGCCGGACGGCCGGTGCCGCGCGCCGAGCTGATCGCCGGAGTGTGGGGCGAATCGCCGCCGGCGAGTGTCGAAGGCAGTGTGCACACCTACATTTCCGGGCTGCGCCGGGCGTTGGAGCCCGAACGCACGCGGTGGGCCGCGTCGAGCGTGCTGGAATCCGGCCCGGCGGGCTACACGCTCAGGCTGGCGCCGGAGGCGCTGGACGCGACGGAGTTCGAGCAGCATCGGGCCGCTGCTCGGCAAGAAGCCGAAGCCGGTGCACACGACCGCGCGGTTGCCGAACTGCGCGCCGCGCTGGCGTTGTGGCACGGCGAGGCGCTGTCCGGGGTTCCCGGCGAGTTCGCGGAACGGCACCGCGCACATCTGGCCGAGCTGCGGCTGGACACGCTCGAACAGGCCGCGCGCAGCAAACTGGCGATCGGCGGCCACCAGGACGTCATCGCGGAGCTGACCGCGCTCACCGCCGAACATCCGCTGCGGGAATCGCTGCGGGAATCGCTGATGCTCGCGCTTTACCGCAGCGGCCGGCATTCCGACGCGCTGGACGTGTTCCGCGACGCCCGCCGGACGATCCGCGCCGAGCTGGGCGTCGAGCCCGGATCGGCACTGCGCGGACTGCACCAGCGCATCCTGGCCGAAGATCCGGCGCTGGATCTCCCCCGGCCGGCCGCCGCGCCCGAGCCGACGGCCCCGGATCCGTTGCTGGGCAGGGACATCGAGACCCAGCAGTTGCGCCGGCTGCTCGGCGAGGTCCGGGGAGGCCGCGGCCGAGCGGTCTGGATCGAGGGCGAAGCCGGGATCGGGAAGTCCGAACTGCTCGCGCACGCGTTCGGCGAAGTGCCCGGTCTGCAGGTCGCCTGGGTGGCCGCGGACGAGCTGAGCATGCGGTTCCCGCTGCAGGTGATGCACGAGTGCCTGGCGATCGACGCGCATTCGCCAGACCCGCGCCGCGCCCGCGTCGCGCGGGCCAGCGAGGAGCTGCGGGGCGGCGACCCGGTGCTGGATTCGGTCGACCAGCTGCTCACCCTGGTGGACGAACTGTGCGCCGAATCGCCGATGCTGCTGGTGGTAGACGACCTGCAGTGGGCCGACGAGTCGAGTGTCCTGGTGTGGCATCGGCTGTGCGCGGCGACCCGGCAGCTGCCGTTGCTGCTGGTCGCGGCGACGCGGCCGGTCCCGGAGCGCACGGAAATCCTCCCGCTGCGGCGCGGCGTCGAAATGCGCGACGGGGTCGTGCTGGAACTCGGCCCGCTCGGCGACGACGACGTGCGGCGGCTGGCGGAGCGGCAGCTGGGCGCGGAGCCGGGGCCGCGGTTGCGCGAGCTCTGCGCCCGGGCCGACGGGAATCCGCTGTACCTCAAGGAAATGCTCGAGGCGCTGCAGCATTCGGACGCGATCGAGCGCAGCGGTGAGCGCGTCGACGTCTCGGACCCGCTGCGCTTCGAGCCGCCGGAATCGGTCGCGGCCGCGGTGGGCAGGCGACTGGAGCTGCTGCCCGAGGAGACCCGCCAGGTGCTGTCCTGGGGCGCGGTGCTCGGCATGGAGTTCGCTGTCGGCGACATCGCGGCGGTGCTCGGGCGGCGGCCGTCGGACCTGCTTGGCCCGCTCGAAGCGGCGCTGGCGGACAACATCCTGGTGGACACCGGGACCCAGCTCGCGTTCCGGTTTCCGTTACTGCGGCAGACGTTGTACCACAGCCAGCCGCCGGAAACCCGGGCCGCGCAGCACCGGCAGGCGGCCGAGGCGCTGGCCGGGATCGGCGCGCCGGTCAAGCGGGTCGCCGAGCAGCTGGTGGCCGTCCCGTCCACTGTGGACCCGTGGGTGCTGGACTGGCTCGCGCGGCACCAGGGCGCGGTGTCGAACCGGGCACCGCTGATCGCGGTCGAACTGCTGGAACGCGCCCTGGCCGGGATCTCCGCCGCCGATCCGCGGCGCGAGACGCTGCTGGTCGCGCTGGTCCGAGTGTTGTTCCGGCTCGAACGGAACCCGGAAGAGCTTGCCCTGCAAGCATTCGAGCTGGCCCACGACCCGGACAACGCGGCCGAGATGCGGCATGTGGTGTCCGCGCTGCGGTTCCGGCGGGGCGAGGTGGAGCTGGCCGTGGAGACGCTGGGAAATCCGGCGGAGGACCCCTCGGTGCCGGAGCTGTGGCGGGTCAAGGGCCGCCACCTGCTCGCGAACTTCCGCCGCGGCGGGCTGGACGACCTGGACGTCGCCGAGGAGAACGCGCACCGCGCCCGAGCCTCGGCGAATGGCGACGGCTACCTCACCGCGCACGCGCTGCAGACGCTGTGGCTGGTGGATTCGGTGCGACGGCATCATGCCAGCGCGTTGCAGCACGTGGACGAAGCGCTGGCAGCGGTCGGCGACGCTCCCGAGCTGGCGGATCTGCATGTGGATCTGCTGGACAATCGCGTCTTCACCCTGCAGAACCTCGACCGGCTGGACGACGCCAACCGGACGCTGCAAGAAGCCGCGGAGGTGACGCGGCGGCACAGCATGCCGAGCGGGTTGCAGGTTTCGGTCGCGGTGCACCGGTATTGGGAAGGCCGGTGGGACGAGGCGCTGGTCGAGCTGGACACGGTGACCGAGGACGGGCCGGCGATCACCTTCTTCGGATTGCGGGAGCCGGGTCCCGCTGCGCTGCTGCTGCACGGGGTCGCGGCCCTGATCGCGGCGCGGCGGGGCGAGCTCGACCATGCGGCCGCGTTGCTCGACGCGGCGGAGGAGTACGCGCCGGCGACGAGCGCGGAACGGGAGAGCTTCGACTTCCTGCTGGCCGCGCACGCTCTTGTCGCCTACCAGCAGGATGATCTGCCGAAGGCGATCCGGGTGCTGGAGCCGATCCTGAACCCGACCTACGCGCAGATGATGCTGCGGCATCAGTGGTTGCCGCAGTTCGCGCAGATCGCGCTGGCGGCAGGCGACCGGACGGCGGCAGAGCGGGCGCTGGCGGTGTGCGTCGAGGAAGCGGCCAAGGAAGTGGTTCCGGCGCGGGCCTTCGCGGCGGCGGAATGGTGCCGGGGGCTCCTGGCCGAGGATCCCGCGCCGGTGCTGCGGACCGCAGAGCATTTTCGTTCGGTGGGAAGGAAACCTGAGCTGGCGAGCGCGTTGGAGGACGCGGCGGTGCTGCTCGCCCGCGTGGGCCGGCTGGACGCGGCGCAGCAGGCGTTCGACGAGGCAGCAGCGCTGTATGCGGAGCTGTCGGCGAAGTGGGACCTGACGCACGCGGAGTCTCGGTTGCGGGCATTGGGTGTGCAGCGGAGTGCGTCCCCGGCGCCAGCGCAGCCGGGGCGCGGATGGGAGTCGCTGTCGACGCTGGAGGTACGCATCGCGCAACTGGTCGCGGACGGCCGGTCGAATCCGGAGATCGCGACCGCGCTGAGCCTGCCCCGGCGGACGGTACAGGCGCATGTGGCACGGTTGCTGGGGAAGTTGGACGCACCGTCGCGCAGCGAGTTGGCCAGCACCGTCACCCGACGGACCGGTTGACAAAGTCAGGCGGCGCCACGGCCGGATCGGTTGCCGAAAGTCCGTTGTCCCGCGAGGGGCTGGTCTGGACGAGGCGGACCTTGACGCCGGTGACGGCCGAAGCGACCTAGGTCCGCGAAGGACCCCTTGAGGGAATCTGAGTCCGGCAAGGGCCCCTTCGCGGCAGTTCCGCCGTAACACGGACAGAATCGCGCGGCACTAGCCGTACCGCACCCCGGTCGAGACGCTGCGGACCAGATTCCGTCCGAGCAGCAGGAACAGCAGAATGACCGGCAGCACGGCCAAAGTCGCTCCGGTGAGCATCAGGGCGTAGTCGGTGAAATAGCCGCTGGCCAGCTGGGACAACGCGACTTGGACAGTCGGCGTGTCGCCTGGTCCCAGCGCCACCAGCGGCCAGAAGTAGTCGTTCCACGCGCCCAGGAAGGTCACCATCGCCAACACTGTCGCTTGTGGACGGATCGACGGAACCGCGACGTGCCAGAAGGTCCGCAGCAGTGAGGCGCCGTCCATAGTGGCCGCGTCCACCAGGTCCTGCGGGATCGCGCCCTCGCACGCCTGGCGCATCCAGAACACGCCGAACGCGCTGACCAGCGCGGGCACGATCACCGACTCCAGCTGGCCAGCCCAGCCGAAGTCGCTGACCATCAGGTACAGCGGGATCACCCCCAGCTGGGCGGGCACCATGGCGGAGCCGACGACGATCAGGAACAACGTGTTGCGGCCACGGAAACGCAGCCGGGCGAAGGCGTACCCGGCGAAGCTGGACAGGACCACGTTGGACACCATCACGGTGGTCGAGACGATCAGCGAATTGCCCATCGCCTGCCAGAAATCCACCGTGTCGAAGACCCGGCGGACGTTCTCGAACAGGTGCCCGCCGGGCAGCAGCAACGGCGCGGTTTCGCCGATCGAGGCATTGTCCCGGGTGGACACGACGAAGGACCAGTACAGCGGGAACAGCGACGCGGCGACCAGTCCGATCAGGACCGCGTACACCCACGCCCCGGCCCGCCCGCGGCTCACGGCGCGCTCACGAACCGGCGGACCAACCGGTAGTTGAAGAGCGCGAACAGCAGGCATACCACGAACATCACCCAGGACAACGCCGCCGCGTAGCCGGCGTCGAACTTGCCGAACCCCTTCTCGTACAGATACATCGTGAGCGTCTGGAACTGCCGGTCGTTGCCGCCGCTGCCGCTGCCGGTCGCGTCGAACAGCTGCGGCTCGGCGAACAACTGGAGCCCGTTCACCGTGCCCGCCACCGCGGTGAACGCGATCGTCGGCCGGATGCCGGGAACGGTGATCGACCAGAAGGTACGCCATCGCGACGCGCCGTCCAGTGCGGCGGCCTCGTAGAGGTCCGGTGGCACGGCCTGCATCGCGGCCAGGTAGATCAGCGCGTTGTATCCGGTCCAGCGCCACATCACCATGGTCGCCACCGCGAAATGCGACGACCACCGATGCGCTTGCCAAGAGATCGGCGGCACGCCGAACCAGCCGAGCACTTCGTCGACCACGCCGTAGCCGGAGCTGTAGAGCTGCGCGAAGACCAAGCCGACGGCCACGACGGACACCAGGTTCGGCAGCAGCAGCCCGGCCCGCCACCAGGTCGCGGCGCGCAGCGACCGGTTCAGCAGCGCGGCGATGCCGAGCGCGAGGAAAAACTGCGGGACGGCGGCGAGCAGGAAGATGCTGATCGTGTTGAACAGCGCGTTGTAGAACCGCGAGTCGGAGAACAGCTCGGCGTAATTCGCGAGCCCGAGGCCGCCGGACGGGCCGGCCAGCAGGTCCCAGCGGTGCAGCGAAACCCAGGACGTGTAAAGCAGCGGAAAGACGCCGAACAGTCCGAACAGGACAAAGAACGGCAGGATGAAGGCGTAGGGCGAGAGCTTGCGGTCCACAATGGCTACTTGATCGCGTCGCGGCCCATCCGGACCGCGTCGGCCCAGGCGTCGTCGAGCTGCTCGGAGCCTTCCTCGATCCGGCCCAGCGCGCGGCCGAACTCGGGGCGCACGTCGGCGTCGTGCAGCCCGCGGTAGTTCGGCCGGAGCCGATCCGCGGACGCGGCGTAGATCTCGCCGACCGGCGCGTTCGAGAAGTACGGATCGGTGTGCGCGATGACCTGCGGATCCTTGTACACGGCGGGTTCGCTCGGCAGGATCCCGTCGGACAGGAAAAGCCGCTTCTGCTGCGCGGGCGCGGTGAGCCACTGCGCGAGCTCGTAGGCTTCCTTCGGATGCGCGCTCTGCTTCGGCACGGCGAGGAACGAACCGCCCTGGTTGCCGCTGTCCCCCGGCACCGTGGTGACGTCCCACTTGCCGCGAACCGGGTCCCCGCCGGCTTCCTTGATCTGCGCGAGCATCCAGGCCGGGCACGCGATGGTGGCGAACTTGCCCTGCTTGATCGCGACGTTCCAGGCCTGGGTGTAGGTGGTCGCACCGGCCGTTTCGTGCGCCTGCGCGAGACCGCCGGACAGGTAGAAGGCGTTGCGCACGCTCGGATTACGGTCCGCGATGTACGAATCGTCCTGGTCTGAGAAGTAGTTCTGCGGCGACTGGTTGAGCATCGCGGTGTAGACCGTGCCCGCCGAGTCGGCGAACTTCACGTCCGGCATCTTCTGCGTGAACCGCGCGGCGACGTTCGCGTAGCTCTGCCAGTCCGGCATCAGCGCGGCGACGTCCTTGCGATCGGCCGGCAGCCCGGCCTGCTGGAACAGGTCGCGGCGGTAGC
The DNA here is from genome assembly GCF_000383915.1 of Amycolatopsis benzoatilytica AK 16/65. NCBI lineage: Bacteria > Bacillati > Actinomycetota > Actinomycetes > Pseudonocardiales > Pseudonocardiaceae > Amycolatopsis > Amycolatopsis benzoatilytica. Next base: position 8,363,266 of record NZ_KB912942.1, on the reverse strand, counting down.
ACAGGGCGAGACTGCCCATGTCGGTGCCGAGCCCGAACACGTAGTCGCCGGAAGTGCCCTGCGCCCACTTCCAGGCCGCCCACTGGTCCTTCAGCTTGGCGGCGCCGTAGTCGGCGAGGTTGACGAACTTGTCCTTGGCCCGGATGTACTTCGGCAGGTACTGCTCTTCGACCGCGACCACGTCGGCCGCGCCGCGCCCGGCCGCCAGCTGGGTGGCCAGCGTTTTGAAGTGGGTGTCGAAATCGGTGACCCGGCTGCGGATCTGGATGCCTGGGTGGTCCTTTTCGTACTGCTCGAACAGCGGCGCGTAGCCGAACTCGCCGAAGGTCGCCACGCTGAGCGTGACCTTCCCCTCGGACGAGGCGGAGCCGCACCCGGAAACCCCGAGCAGGACGGCGGCGGCAAGCACGGCAACGGCCGGGCGCCAGGTCAGCTTTCGCACGTGGTGGGCAACCTTTCAGATCACTCCGGCGCGGAGTGCGTAGGCGACGGCGTGCGGCCGGTTGCGCAGCTTGAGCCGGTTCGTCATACCGTAGATCACGTTCTTGACGGTCCGCTCGGAGTAGCAGAGCTTGTTCGCGATCTCCGCGGTGTCCCAGCCCTCGGCCATCAGCCGCAGCACGTCGACCTCGCGCGGCGAGAGGGTGCTGCGGTCGCCGTTGCCGCGCAGGTTCTCGGCCTGGTGCAGCAGATCCCGCATGGACGTCTCCCGGCCGGACGCGGCCGCCACGATGCTGCGCACCAGCTGGTCGCCGCCGATCGCGTCGCGCGGCAGCACCGCGGCCACGTGCCAGGCGGCCAGCTCGGCCAGGTCGTCGGGGTCCACGTAGCCGGCGACGAACACGATCGCGGCCGGCGTCTCGGTCGCCGCGGCCCGCAGCGCCGCCTTCACCTCGCGGGTGACCCGGTTCGCGGCGAACACCAGCACGGCGGCCTCGCCGCGCTGCTGGCCGGGCATCACCCGGACCTCGCGGCGGGTGCGCAGGTGGTCGATCAGACCCGCCAGCGTGATCGGGTCCGAAGCCCATGCCGCCACCTTGACCTGATTCATCACTGCCTCCCCGGTCGCGAAACCTCCGCGTGTCGTGTGCCAGGCCAGTGTGGCGACGGCGGCTTCACGAAATCTCTAGCCGATACGCGACTATTCTTCACCGGGTGAAGCCGGGCCTCTCGCGGGGGCCGGGCGACCGCCCCTGACCTGTCCGGACTGCCAGAGGAGACCATGAAGGCGCGCACCCGGCCACCCCGCTCGACCGTCGGAGCCGTCAGCACGTTGGCGCTCATATGTGCACTTTCTGCTTGCTCCGGCTCCGGGTCCTCCTCGGGAACGGCGGCCCCGTCCACGCCGGCCGCGCCGACCGCGGGCAGCTCGCCGCAAGCCGCCCCACCAGCACTGACCCCGGCTTCCCCATCGCCGGGCCAGACCGTTTCGTGCGCCGCGGCGGTGACCGCGATGAACCCTCGGGCACGGCTGGCGCAGCTGGTGGTGCCGGGCGTCGACGCGGGCGACCCGCGGGCGGTCGAGGATTTGGTGCGGACGTACCAGGTCGGCGGGATTTTCGTCGGCGGCAATAAGACCACGCTGTTGCAGAATGGCGCGCTGAACACCGTCCAAAACGCGGCGGCGATCCCGGTTTCGGTCGCCGTCGACGAGGAGGGCGGCCGCGTGCAGCGCATCGACGATCTCGACGGGTCGATCCCGAGCGCCCGGCAGCTGGCGTCCTCGAAGTCGCCGGAAGAGGTGCGCGCGCTGGGCGTGCAGCGCGGCAAGCAACTGCGCGCACGCGGGGTGACGGTCGACTACGCACCGGACGCGGATGTGAGCGACGAACCCGACGACGCGGTGATCGGCGACCGGTCGTACAGCTCGGATCCGGAGAAGGTGCGACAGTACGCGATGGCGTTCGCCGACGGTTTGCGCGCGGGCGGCGTGCTACCGGTGCTCAAGCACTTCCCGGGCCACGGCCACGGCTCCGGCGACTCGCACCGCGGCACCGTCGTCACGCCGCCGCTGGACCAGCTCCGCCAGGTCGATCTGGTGCCCTACCGCGACATCGCCGCATACGGCCCGGTCGCGGTGATGGTCGGCCACTTGGAGGTCCCCGGGCTGACCGGTGACGAGCCGGCGTCGATCTCGCCTGCCGCGTATCGGTTGCTGCGCACGGACTACCGCTTCACCGGGCCGGTGATCACCGACGATCTGGGCGGGATGAAGGCGATCACCGACCGGTACCAGCTGCCCGACGCGGTGTTGAAGGCCCTGCAGGCGGGGGCCGATCAGGCGTTGTTCTCGTCCGGCCACAACGACGTCGGTGCGGTGCTGGACCGGCTGCAGGCGGCAGTCGGCGCCGGAGAATTGCCCGCGGATCAGGTGAAAGCGTCGGACGAGCGGGTGTTGGCCGCGAAGGGGTTCTGCACCCCGTGAGCTGGCGGTAACGCGGCCCGGCGAGCCGATTCCTTCCTCGGGCGCGTCCGTGAAGGGCCCCTTACCGGACTTGGATTCCCTCAAGGGGCCCTTCCCGGACAATCGAAGTTGGCCGCGGTGGAGGCGGCATTCCGCGAGTGATCAAGCCGTTGCCCGCACCGCTTCGGAGAGCCACCGCGAAACCGGAGCCAGGTTCTCCGGCGCTTCCCACCCGTTGATCACGGCCAGCAGCTCGAAATACCGTTCCCGCCGTCGGTCGCTCACCGCTGCCAGACACGCGACGGTCCGCTCCGCGCCGTGCCGTGCGATGATCTCGGCCGCCTCCGGCGAGTCCGGGTCGACCCCGGCGTCGAGTGCGTCGCGGCTGTCTTCCACCGGGCCGCGACGGGGTCCGGCGGCAAGATCGCTCGCGTACTGCTCGGCGACGGAGCGCAGCGTCGCGCGGAAGTCCGGGTCCTGCGAGAGTTCGGCCAGCTCCAGCCAGGCGGCGAGCTGATCGGCGGCCGGATCGTCCGGCAGCTCCGGGGTCATCGACCGGGCGAACCCGGACTGGTCCAGACCGCCGAAGACGGCGGTCAGGAAGTCGGCGATGAGCGCGCGGCGTTCTCCGCCGGTCAAGGTCGCGAACTGGTGCATGACAGCCATCTCCTCCGGACTTGAACCGCGCGTCGCGGCGGCGGTCAGGACTGCTTGCCGCAGGCGCAGCAGGCGGATCTGCACCTCGATCGCCTGGACGTGGGCAGCGGCGACGTCCGGAAGGACGGCTTCGCGGGTGACGATGCGTTCGATCGTCACCAGGTTCAGGCCCAGCTCGCGAAGGGTGCGGACGAGGTCCAGGCGGGCAACCGCTTCGGCGCCGTACCGGCGATGCCCGGAGGCGGTGCGGGCCGGGGTGACGATGCCGCGCTCGGAATAAGACCGGACAGTCTTCACGGTCAGGCCGGTGCGGCGGGCGAGCTCGCCGATCGACAAGGGCTTGTCCATGGCAGCCAGCCTGACATCTCCCCCCAGGGGAGAAACAAGTCTTCCCGGATCTCGTTAACTCAATGAACGAAAGGTTCGGCCTCTCCCGCTTCGGCGCCATCATGATCGCGCCGTCGATCAAGGAGGATCGGATGTCCGGACGTTTCCGTGCAGTGGTGGCAGCAGCCGCAGCGATGATGGCGCTGGGCGCGTTGCCGGCGTCAGCCAGCGAGTCGCCGCTCGATCGAGCGGTTCCGACCACCGGGTGCGGCCACGCCGTCTCCGGGGCCGGTGCCACGACCGTCGAACATCTGAGTTCCGGCGGCGTCGAGCGCGAGTACCGGATCTACGTTCCGGCCGGGTACAACCCGCACCGGCAGTACCCGCTCGTCCTCTCCTTTCACGGCCACGGGCGCACCGCGCAGTACCAGGAACAGCTCTCCGAGTTCTCCGGTTCCGACGTGATCGCGGTGTACCCGCAGGGCGTCACCGGAACGGACGGCAAGTCGGCGTGGACCGGGGCGCCGTACTCGGCCCCGGTGGACGACGTCCGGTTCACGGCCGATCTGCTGACCTCGTTGCAGCAACGGCTCTGCGTCGACCCGCAGCGGATCTACGCGGCGGGCAAATCCAACGGCGGCGGGTTCGTCGGCGTCCTCGCCTGCCGGATGGCAGGCCGGATCGCCGCGTTCGCACCGGTTTCCGGCGCGTTCTACCCGCAGGGCGGCGCGTGCGAACCGAGCCGGAAGGTCGCGCTGCTCGACTTCCACGGCACCGCGGACACGACCATCCCCTACGCCGGAAATCCCGCGAAGGGGCTGCCGTCCATTCCGGACTGGCTGTCCGGCTGGGCGGAACGGGACCAGTGTGTCGCCGGGCCGGTCTCGACGTCGCCGGTCCACAACGTGGTGATCCAGCGGTGGCCAGGGTGTTCGCTGGTGCACTACCGGATGATCGGTGCCGGGCACGTCTGGCCGAGCACGCACCCGAACGCCGACTCCGAAACCCCGTCCGCGCTCGACGCCACGCCGGTGATCCTGCAGTTCTTCCGGGCGCACCGGCTGGGCTGACACCGCTTCTCGCGCAGCTCGCCGAACGCCTCGGCGAGCTGCGCCCCGGTGTCGTCGCCAGCCGGCGGCACGGCTAGGAAGGGCGTAGTGCCGGAGAGGTGTCGCCGGCCGCGATCAGCGCGCCGAGTTCCGTGGCCCCGCAGTCGAATTCGGCGGAGCTCGCGGCAGCCGCACGTCTGGCATCCCAGACGGAATCCCCTGGCAGCTACTTGGCGACCAGGGCGGCCCTGACGTTGAGTGCGTCCAGCGCATTTCACCGGACGACTGCTGGAGGGCACATGGCTGCCGCACTTGAGCGACGCTCGATCGACCCGGTGCCGGAGTCCGAGCGGCACGGGCATCCGCGCAGCCTGTTCAGCCTCTGGTTCGCGGCGAACACGCAGATCACCTCGGCGGTCACCGGTGCGCTGACCGTGCTGGTCGGCGTGCACCCGCTGTGGGCGCTCGTCGCGGTCGTGCTCGGCAATGTGCTCGGCGGCGTCCCGATGGCCCTGCACGCGGCACAGGGGCCGAAGCTCGGCGTGCCGCAGATGATCCAGTCGCGCGCGCAGTTCGGCGTGTACGGCGCGGTGCTGCCGCTGGTGCTGGTCGTGGTGATGTACCTCGGCTACTTCGCCAGCGGCTCGCTGCTCGGCGGCCAGGCGGTCGCGCAGATCACCCACCTGCCGACGGATCCGGCGATCGCCGTGTACGCGCTGGCGTCCGCGCTCATCGCCATCGTCGGGTACCGGCTGATCCACCGGTTCGGCTGGATCGCGTCCGCGTTGTCCGTGGTCGTGTTCCTCTACCTGACGATCCGGCTGGTCAGCGGCCACGACCTCGGCGCGGTGCTCGCCTCGCCGCACCTGGACTTCCCGAAGTTCCTGCTGGCGGTCTCGCTGACCGCCTCGTGGCAGCTCACCTTCGGCCCGTACGTCGCGGACACCTCGCGCTACCTGCCGTCGGCGACCTCGGTCCGCTCGACCTTCTGGTGGACCTACGGCGGCACTGTGCTGGGCGCGACCTGGGCGATGTCGTTCGGTGCGATGGCCTACGCGATCGCCGGGAAAGCGTTCAAGGGCCACGAAGTCGCCTACGTCGTCGGCCTCGGCGGCGAGGCGCTGCTGATTCCGTTGCTGCTGGCCATCGCGCTCGGCAAGTTCACCGTGAACGTGCTGAACATCTACGGCGGCTACATGACGGTCGCGACCGCGCTCACCGCGTTCGGCCGGCGCGCGGCGCTGTCGCAGGCCACCCGGATCGGGTACATCCTCGGCGTCGGCGTGGCCGGCGCGGTGATCGCGATCCTCGGCCGGGGCCAGTTCCTCTCGAACTTCGTGCTGTTCCTCGACTTCCTGTTGTACTTCCTCACCCCGTGGAGCTCGATCAACCTGGTCGACTTCTACTTGCTGCGCAAGGAAAGCTACGACCTCGAAGCGCTCTACGACCCGGATGGCCGGTACGGCCGCTGGGCGTGGCCGGCACTGATCGCGTACGTGCTCGGCATCGCGGTGCAGATCCCGTTCGCCAACGTGGAGGGGATCTTCGTCGGACCGTTCGCCCCACTGCTGGGCGGCGCGGACATCTCGTGGCTGCTCGGGCTCATCGTGCCGGGCGCGCTGTACGTGGCGGTTGCCCGGCGTTCGGTCGCAGTTCCCGTGTGACGGTGCGGCCGACCGACGGATCTGCTTGCGGCACCGCGGTTTGGTCCGCCGCGCCCTTTCCCGTCTAAGAGCGCGTCTCAGCTGACGGGTGTCGGGGATCAGCCTTCGGATGTCCGTGAAGGGCCCCTTGAGGGACTTGGATTCCCTCAAGGGGCCCTTCACGGACGAGCCGCACGCCCTGCCACCTGCACCAAGTGAGACCCCGCCAAACCGTCACCCCGGGAGCAGCACGAGCCTTCGCCAGCTCAATCCGCCTGTCATCGCTCGCGCATCTCCCCGCCGGGCAGCTCTCGCGGTGCGCCCGGTGACGCGGAACGGACTGCACCGGTAAATATCGACAGCCGCAACCCGCCACGGTCGCGGTCGGCGGCAGGCGCGGCGGCTCAGCCGGACTCGCGCACCGCCAGCGAGACCGGCAGCACCTGCACCTCCGGCTTCAGCTCCACCCCATCAAGCAGCTGGAGCAACGTCGTCACCATCGCCCGCACCTGCTCGTGCGGATCCTGATGCACCGACGTCAACGGCGGCGACATCATCGGCGCCAACGTCGCGTTGTCGTCGAAACTGACCACGGCCACGTCGTCCGGGACCGTCCGTCCCGCCGCCGCGAGGGTGCGCAGCGCGCCGACAGCCATCATGTCGCTCGCGACGAACACGGCGTCGAGGTCCGGCACCCGGTCGAGCAGCGCCGCCATCGCCTGCGCGCCGCCGGCCAGCGTGAAGTCCGCTTCCTCGTGCAGGCCGGCCGGGTCGAGGCCCGCCTCCACCAGTGCTTTGCGCCAGCCTTCGAGCCGGTCGATCGGTGCGCCCTGATCCTGCGGACCGGCGATTGTCGCGATCCGGCGCCGACCCGATTTCACCAGGTGCGCCACCGCCATCCGCGCGCCGCCCTCGTTGTCGAAGTCCACCACGTGTACGCCGCGGCGCAGGTCGGCGGCCGGACCGCCGAAGACCACCGGCAAGCGCAGCAGACGCAGCGCTCGCGGGAGCGGATCCGCGCGGTGCGGCGCGAACACGAGCACCCCGTCGACGTGGCCGCCTTCCAAGAACCGCACAGTGCGCGCGAGGTCTTCCTTGGTGTCGCTGAATATCAAGACCATCTGACAGCCCGCGTCGGCCAGTTCCCGGTAACCCGCGCGCATCACCGCCGTGCGGTACGGATCGTCGAGCAGTCGCGCCTCAGGCTCCGAGATCACCACCGCGACCGCACCGGTGCGTCGCGTGACCAGCGAACGCGCTGCCTGGTTCGGCGCGTAGCCGAGATCGCGCGCCGCCGCGAGGACCTTCTCGCGCGAGCGGGCGCTCACGTACTCGTCGTCGTTCAACGCCCGCGAAGCCGTGGACCGCGAAACGCCGGCGAAGGCCGCCACGTCCTCCAGGGTCGGCCGTTCGTTTTCGGACCGCGCTGCCACCGGCCACCCCCTCCGTTCCGAATTTGGACCAGCTTAACCGCGCCCCACTGGGAGCGCTCCTGGAACGACACAACGCGATAACCGACCTTGACATCGCATGTTTCCTCCAACACACTCGGTCCGCATCTGGGAGCGCTCCCAGAATGACCTTCAAGGGGTTGACGACGGTGACAACGTTCCGGAAGGGCCTGGTGCTGGCACTGGGCATCACGATGACGCTCGGCGCGGCCGCGTGCGGCGGGTCCGACGACGCGCCCGCGGCGGCAGGGCCGAACGAACACGTGGAGCTGACCATCGCCACGTTCACGGAGTTCGGCTACGAAGCCCTGCTGCCGGAGTACGAGAAGCTGCACCCGAACATCAAGATCACCCACCGCAAGACCGGCCAGGGCGGCCCGTACGCCCAGGACATGATGACCAAGCTCGCGGCCGGCTCCGGGCTCGCCGACGTGCAGGCGGTCGAGGAGGGCCACCTGTCCGACGTGCTCAGCCGGTCCTCGAAGTTCAACGACCTGAGCAAGATCGGTCCGGCGAGTGCTTCCCCGGATCGTTGGCTGCCTTGGAAATACGAGGCGGGCAAGGACAAGAACGGCAAGCTCATCGGCTACGGCACGGACATCGGGCCGCTGGCCATGTGCTACCGCAAGGACTTGCTCGCCGCGGCCGGCCTGCCCTCCGATCCGGAAGCGGTCAAATCGCTGTTCTCCTCCTGGGACAGCTACTTCGCGGCCGGCGCGCAGTACGTCGCCAAGACCGGCAAGGCGTGGTTCGACTCGGCGGCGCAGAACTTCAACGCGATGGTCAACCAGTTGCCGGTCGGCTACCTGGACACCAATGACAAGCTGACCGTCGAGACCAACCAGGGCATCAAGGACGCCTGGACCAAGGTGACCGGTGCGGTCGCCAAGGGCGAATCGGCCAAGCTCACCGCGTTCAGCAACGAATGGAACTCCGGGTTCAAGCAGAGCGCGTTCGCCACCAAGGCGTGTCCGGCGTGGATGCTCGGCGTGATCAAGGAACAGGCCGGCCCGGAGAACGCGGGCAAGTGGGCGGTCACCGCGGCGTTCCCCGGCGGCGGCGGGAACTGGGGCGGTTCGTACCTGACCGTGCCGACACAGAGCAAGCACCCGCGCGAGGCCGCCGAGCTCGCCGCTTGGCTCACCGCACCAGAGCAGCAGATCAAGGCGTTCGAGGCGAAGGGCAACTTCCCGAGCCAGGCGAAGGCGTTGGAGGACCCGAAGCTGCTGAGCGCCACGGACGCGTACTTCGGCAACGCGCCGATCGGCAAGCTGTTCGCCGAGCAGGCGAGGAAGGTCGCGAAGCCGCAGTACAAGGGGCCGAACGACGGTCAGATCCAGGAGAACGTCGCGAGCCCGGCGCTGCAAGCAGTCGAGCAAGGCACTGACGCGGCGGCGGGTTGGCAGCAATTGGTCGACGGCGCGAAGAAACTCGTGCGCTGACCATGACGGTCACCGACAAAGCCGCGCCGGAACACCCGGCCGAGGTGCGGCACCGCTCCGCGCCTCGGCCGGGCCTGCGCGACCGCCTGGCCCGGCTCGACGTCAAAGCCTCGCCCTACCTCTACATCGCGCCGTTCTTCGTCGTGTTCGCGATCGTCGGCATGTTCCCGCTGCTCTACACCGCCTACGTCGCGCTGTTTCACTGGAAAGCCGGCGACGATAATCCCGAATTCGCCGGCCTGGACAACTTCAAAGAATTATTCGCCGACGCGCAGTTCTGGCACGCGCTGGAGAACACGGTCAGCATTTTCCTGCTCTCCAGCGTGCCCCAGCTGATCATCGCGGTACTGCTGGCCGCGCTGCTCAGCGCCCGGCTGCGCGGGGCGGGCGGCTGGCGAGTCGGCATCCTGCTGCCCTACGCGGCGAGCCTGGTGGCGCTCGGGATCATCTTCGCGAACCTCTTCGGTCCGCGCTACGGCCTGGTGAACGGCCTGCTGCAGACGATCGGACTGTCCCCAGTGGACTGGCAGGCGAACCGGTTCGCCAGCCATGTCGCGATCGCGATCATGGTGAACTGGCGCTGGACCGGGTACAACGCGCTGATCGTACTGGCCGCGATGCAGGCGATTCCCCGGGAACTGCACGAGGCCGCGCTGATCGACGGCGCGGGAACGGTACGCCGGTTCACCCACGTCACGCTGCCGCTGCTGCGCCCGACGCTGATCTTCGTGACGATCACGTCGACGATCGGCGGCCTGCAGATCTTCACCGAGCCCAAGCTGTTCGACGCGATGCCCGGTTCCAACAACGGCGGTTCCACTCACCAGTTCCAGACCGTGACGCTGTATCTCTACCAAACCGCGTTCGAAAACTTCGACCTCGGCTACGCGTCCGCGATCGCGTGGGTGCTGTTCCTGATCATCGTGGCGATCGCACTGGTCAACTACTGGCTCACCAGGCGGCTCGCGGGGAGGCGGACATGACCGCGCACACCGGATTCCGGGTCTCCCGGCTCGGCAAACCGCGCAAAGCGACCTACGTCGTGCTGGCGATCTTCGTGCTCGGCTCGCTGTTCCCGTTCTACTGGTCGTTCCTGGTGGCCAGCCGGGACAACGGAATGCTCACCGAGCGCATTCCGCCGCTGTTGCCGGGCGGGAACTTCTTCGCCAACGCGGCGCGAGTGTTCGACACCGTGCCGTTCTGGAAGGCGCTGTTCAACAGCCTCCTGGTGTCCGGCACGGTCACCCTCACCACCGTGCTGTTCTCCTCGCTCGCCGGATTCGCGTTCGCCAAACTGCGGTTCCGGGGCCGCAACGGGCTGTTCGTGTTCATCGTGGTGACTCTCGCGGTGCCGACCCAGCTCGGCATCATCCCGTTGTTCATCGCGATGTCCGAACTGGGCTGGGCGGGCGGGCTGCAGTCGGTCATCGTGCCGAACCTGGTCACCGCGTTCGGCGTGTTCTGGATGCGGCAGTACACAGTGGACGCCCTGCCGTACGAGCTGATCGAAGCCGCCCGGGTGGACGGCTGCAGCATGATCCGGATCTTCTGGAACGTCTGCCTGCCCGCGGTGCGCCCGGCGGCGGCCATCCTGGCCATGTTCACGTTCATGACCTCCTGGAACGATTTCCTGTGGCCGCTGGTGGTTCTGGACGCGGGCAACCCGACCGTGCAGATCGCGCTGGAGAAGCTGCAAAGCGGTTACTACGTCGACTATTCGCTCGTTCTCGCCGGCACCACGCTCGCGACCATCCCGATCCTCATCGTTTTCGTCCTGCTCGGCCGTCAGATCGTGGCCGGGATCATGCAAGGCGCCGTGAAAGGATGACCATGTCCGCACAGCCGATGCCCGAACGCGTCGCGCTCGCGTTCCCGCCCGGGTTCGTCTGGGGTGCCGCGACGGCGGCGTTCCAGGTGGAGGGCTCGACCGGCGCGGACGGCCGCGAACCGTCCGTCTGGGACACCTTCGCCGCGACGCCGGGCGCGGTGGTCGGCGGCGACACCGGCGACCCGGCCGCCGACCACTACCGGCGCTACCGCGACGACGTCGCGTTGATGCGCACACTCGGCCTCGGCGCGTACCGCTTTTCCCTTTCCTGGCCTCGGATCCGGCCCTTCGGCCGGCCGGAGCCGCGCGGGCTGGAGTTCTACGACCGGCTGGTAGACGAACTGCTGGCGGCCGGGATCCAGCCGTGGGCGACGCTGTATCACTGGGATCTGCCGCAATCGCTGGAAGACCAGGGCGGGTGGACGGCGCGGGACACCGCGTACCGGTTCGCCGAATACGCCGAGACGATCGTTGGCCGGCTCGGCGATCGGGTGGCGAGCTGGTCGACGCTGAACGAACCGTGGTGCGCCGCGATGCTCGGCTACGGTTCCGGCGTGCACGCGCCCGGCCGCAGTTCGCCGGAAGCGGCCGTCGCGGCCGCGCACCATCTGCTGCTGGGACACGGTCTCGCGATGGACGTGCTCCGCGCTGCCGCGCCGAACACCCCTTCCGGGATCACGCTGAACCTTTATCCGGTCGCCGCGGATTCCCCGGCCGACGCGGACGCCGCCCGCCGGATCGACGGCCTGCAGAACCGGCTGTTCCTGGATCCGGTGCTGCGCGGCGGCTATCCCGAAGATATCGCCGACGATCTCGCTCCGTTCGGTTTCGACCAGCTGGTACGCGACGGCGACGCGGAGCTGATCGCCGCGCCGATCGACTGGCTCGGCGTGAACTACTACCGCGGGTACCGGGTCGCGGACTCGCCGCGGACCGGGAGCGAGCCGGCCGGGCGCGAGTGGCCGGGCGCGGAACACGTGCACTTCGTCCCGGACCCGGCCGCGCCGCGCACCCACTCCGGGTGGGAGGTGCAACCCGGCGGGCTCGCCGAATCGCTGCTGCAGGTGCATCGCGACTACCGGCCGGTCCCGTTGTACATCACCGAAAACGGCGCTTCCTATCCAGACTCGCTGACCAACGGCGAAGTCGTGGACGAGGACCGGATCACGTTCCTCGAAGCGCACCTCAAGGCGGCCCACGACGCGGTGTCGCGCGGGGTCGACCTGCGCGGGTACTTCTATTGGTCGCTGCTGGACAATTTCGAGTGGGCGGAGGGGTACGCGAAGCGATTCGGCCTGGTGCACGTCGACTACCTCAGCCAGCACCGGACGCCCAAGCGCAGTGCCCAGTGGTATTCGGAAGTGATCGCGCGCAACGCGCTGCCCTGAGCCCGGTACCGCCTGACTGGATTCCCGGTCGTTCCGGGAAGGGTTTTCGTTGGCCTGTTTCAGAAACCTCGCGTCACGCCCGGGCTTCGCGAGCGTCCCGCCCTCGGCGGGGCACTCGCGAAGCCCAGCCAGCGAGGACTGGAGCATCCATTGGCTGTGCAGAGCCAGGTCAACGAAGCGGTCGGCGAGTGGCTGACCGGGGAGTTCTCCGGCAGGCTGACCGCGGAGACGGTAGCCGCCGCCGTCTCGTCCGCCCAGCGAGATCTGGACGGACGGATCATCCCGGACGAGGACGGCGAACTGTTGTACCGGTTAGCTCGCACCCGGTTGCAGCGCATGCTGACGGCTCAGCCGGAACCCCGCGGCAGACCGCGTCGCGACGGCTGACGGCTGGAGTCTTCCAGCGCCGATCGCGGTCGCCCGGCGCGACGGGTTGCCTGCTGGGGCCGTCCGGCCGGGCAGGCGCTTCGGCTCAGCCACTCAAGCGAGACGCACCCTGCACCGGCGTTCAGCTGGCGGCTGGAACCTGGACCGCTCCGGTGCCCGCCTGGTAGCGCACCACTCGCTCAGGCGCCCGGCATCCGGCTGCTCAACGGGGCGTGCTGACGCTCCGGTGGCCACCAGACCTGCGCCGGCGGCGGGGGCACGTCGTCGTCAGGGAGTTCGAGCGCGTCCGCGCCGCTTTGCCAGCGGTTCCAGTGCTCCGAGCACAATCCGCGCCACAGTGCCGGTTCCGCACAGTCCCGCCGACGACACTTGCCTGCCTGCTGCCCGCTATCCACCACGTTCACGACTCCAAACCCGCGCGCCGACCTCCCCGCCGGTTTCCAGTCTGCGCCGGTTCCGCCGGGAACGCCCCGTACTTGTGTCAACACAACCCTTGTGCAGCAACGGAACGGGAGCTCTCAGCCTACTCCAGCCATCGACGCGCCCGCGCGCCGACGCAGTCCACTCGTTCAGCGGTTGACGCCCGCACCGGCACCGATCTGCGCTGATACCCGTTGCGGCGACAGAGAGTCAGCGGCCAACGGCGCACCGTAGAGGTGTCCACAGTGGAGGATTAACGCGATTGGCTCCGATCCGGATGATTCGCGTCGTACTCGCGAGCCGAAGTCCGCTGCGGACGCGTGCGCAGCAGATCCTCGTCCTCCGGCGCGTGCTCCCGCTCGTTGAGGCCGAGCGCGACCGCCCGCCGGATCTGCTCGCGGTTGTCGCGCACGACGGCGGAGAAGAAGTCGTCGATCCGCGGGTCCAGCAGCACCTCCAGCAGCACCCGGAACGACGTGTCGACGGTCGCCTGGACGATCTCGCCGTGGAACGGCAGCCGGCGCAGCTTACCCAGCTGCGGATCGGTCGAGATCTTCTCGGTGATGATGGCGCGCAGCTCGGCTTTGTTCTCGTTGAGGGATTTCGCCAGGTTCTCCGGGTAGTTGCCGGTTTCGAGCACCTTGACGACCTCGTCCAGCACCGCGATGGTGACCGGCTTCTTGATGGCACGCACGAGTGCCTCGGTCAGTTTGTCGACAAGGCGGTAGAAGAACTGCTCGCCGAGCGCCCGGTCGGCGGCCCGGCCGAGCCGCACGATCAGCAGGATCACGCCGAGGATGTGGTGATGCGCGACGAAGTAGGGGTGCGCGACCGGGATCATCGCGAACACCTCGTACCAGGTGCGGGCGAGGAACATCGGCCGCCAGCCGCGCTTGCGCCAGCGCCACAGCAGCTCGAGGAAGAAGATCCCGCAGCTGACGCAGTCCGCGACGAAGAACCAGCGGCCGACCTCCTCAGCGGGCGGGCTGACGAGGAGCCAGCCGAGCATCCCGGCGGAGACGAGGGCCAGCAGGAGGAGAATCCAGTCGTCGGCGTTGACATTGCCGGGCAGGATGCCGCTGTTGAGCTCCGGCCGGTACCGGTCCGGGCCTGGGCTCCGCTGATCGAGCGCCAGGCGCTCGTTGCGCTCAGCATCCGCCGAACGGCCGCTGGTCATGCCGACTCCCTGATCCCCGACTACCTAGCTGGTGCCGGTCATGATCGCACGAATGGACGAGCAGGGGCGGCAGCGCCGGGCACCGGGTGCGCCAGCCGCCCGTCGCGCACGTCCGTGAAGGGCCCCTTGAGGGACTTAGATTCCGTGAAAGGGCCCCTCACGGACCCGCATTCCGTGAAGGGGCCCCTCACGGACTTAGATTCCGTCAATGCGCCCCTCACGGACGTCGGCGAAGGCACCGGCAGAGGGCCACGCACTGTGTCGGAACCGGTTCACTCGCCCGATTCCTCCCCCGATGTCTTGACATCAGACCCTGCGCTCGACCAGGCTCCACTCCACGCCGCCTAGTTAGGAACTTTTACTAACAAGGAGACCTTGGATGCGCCCTCCCCGGAAGGTGGCGTTGTTCGCCGCCGCTTCCGTCGCTCTTACCGCGGCTCTCGCCGGCGCCGGGACCGCCTCGGCGGCCGCGCCGGCTCACCCGTTCCCCGCGCACGTCACCTACCAGACCGGTGTGCTGCCGTCCGCCAGCGCCTCCGAGCGGGACGCCGCGGTCAAGAAACAGTACGACTCGTGGAAGACGAAGTTCCTCCGCAAGGCGTGCGGCGGCACGTTCGTCGTGGCCGCCGAGGACACGCACAACAACGGCATGGTCTCCGAGGGCCAGGGCTACGGGATGAACATCGTCCCGCTGATGGCCGGCTACGACCCGGACGCCAAGGCGATCTTCGACGACATGTGGAAGTTCGTCCAGGCCCACACCGACGGCAAGGGCCTGCTGCAGTGGATCATCGACGGCAAGACCTGCAAGTACGACGACGACGGCACGCCGGACTCGGCTACTGACGGCGATCTCGACGTCGGCTACGGACTGCTCCTCGCGGACAAGCAGTGGGGCGGCTACACCGCCGCGGCGAAGGACTGGCTGGGCAAGATCTACCAGCACGACGTCGCGCCGGACGGGCATCTGCGGATCGCCGACGACACCGGCGACGACGACACCCGCCCGTCCGACTTCATGCTCGATCATCTGCGGGCGTTCGCGAAGTTCGACACCGCGCACGACTGGAACAAGGTGATCACCCGCACCGAGCAGGTGATCACCCAGTTCACGGCCAACTACTCGCCGAACGCGAACCTGCTGTCCGACTTCGTCGTCGGGGCCGGCGGCAGCAGCCCGAAGCCGGCCGACCCGAACAAACACGAGGGCCCCTACGACAACATCGTCAGCTACAACTCGGTCCGCGTACCGTGGCATATGGGCACCGACGCGCTGCTGTACGGCGGCAAGGTCGCGACCGACGTCGCCAAGAAGGAAGCCGCCAGCTACAAGAGCAAGTCGGGCGGCAATCCGAGCAAGATCTACCCGACCGTCAAGCTCGACGGCACGCCGACCAATACCGGCGACCAGTCGGAGACCGCGCCCAACTCGGTCGGCCCGGCCGCGATGGTCTCCGGCGACCAGGCGTTCACCGATGCGCTCTGGAAGTTCATGGCCACCAACCCCTACGACGACGCGTATTACGGCGAGACCATCAAGATGCTCTGCTACCTGGTGATGTCCGGCAACTACTGGGCTCCCTGATCCGGCACGCGAAACCGGCCCGCGGCCTCGCTGCGGGCCGGTTTCGCGTCATCCCGCGGCGTCATCCCGCCGCGTTGGCGCGCAGCGGCGGGCACTTGCCGCCCGGCGCGATCAGCAGCTCGAAGTGCCACATTTCGTTCGAGTACACCTGGCACAGGCCGTACTTTTCGCCGTACCGGATCAGCCAGTCGTCGGCGCGGGTCGGGCCGATGTCGACCGCCTTGCCGGACACGTGCTTCGACTCTTCCGGCGTGCTCACGTACCTGCGCGCCTTCTCCACGCTGCCGTACTTCTCGATGCCCTCGTCGAGCAGCTTCTGCTGGTACTCCTTGGTCCGCCAGCCCGACGTGACGTGCATTTCGACGTTGCGCTCGCGCGCGTCGGCCGCGGCTTCCCGCAACGCCTTCCGCAACGCCGGGTCGAGCTTCCCGACAGCCGGGTAGCTCGTGTCGAACGGCGTGATCGTGACCCCTTCCGGGACGCCGCCCTGAGCCGCGTCGTGATCCGGGTCGCCGCCGCCCAGCGCGGCGGTCGCCGAGCAGCCGGCGAGCAGCAGCGCGGGCAGCACCAGCAGCGCGCTCTTGATCTTGTTCTGCAGCACGGGACAACTATCGCGAGCTGGTGTTCTCGCAGCGTCCGGTGAAGGTCCGCACCGCGTAACAAGACCGCATGATCAGGTAATGAACCCGATCACGCGGTCCCGGAACCGGTCAGGAGGTGAGCCCGATGCCCGCTTCGGCGGTGTTGACCAGGAACGTCAGCGTCTCGTAGAAGTACAGCTCCACAGTGGACGCGTCGTGGCTGGCGTAGCCGATGGACAGGTCCTGGCCGAAGTGGAGCTCGTAGTCGCCGCCGCGGGCGGACAGCACGCAGGCACCGCTGATCGCGGGCGTGCGGATGAGTTCGCCGTCCACGATCTGGCGCAGGTGCTCCAGCACCGGATATCCGTGGTTCGCCGCCTCGAACGCGGCGGTGTAGCCGTCGTCGCTGAGCAGCACGGTGTACGGCCCGGCCACGCCCGCGTCACGCAGTTCGGCGATCGCGTCGCCGATGGCCTTCGGGTACTCGCGGGCCTCGGCGGGCAGCGCGACCGGCGAAAGCGACGACGCCGGGCGGATCCCGGTGATGCCCGCTTCAGCGAACCCGTCGAGCACGATCCGGTCCTCGGCGTACGCGATCTGCTGCGCGGCGTCCTTCACCGGCTGCCAGTCGGCGTCCTTCGCGCCCCACTCGACCGAGTCGACCTGCTCGCGCGACACCGTGAACGGCACCCGCAGCTCGACGATCTGCTGAGCGGTACGCAGGCTGGCGGCGACGCCGTCGAACCGCCCCTCGACGCGCTTGCGGTGCCCGGTGCCGACCGCGGCGAGCGCCGGGTCGCCGGACACGACCACGTCGACGACCCGCCGCGCAGCGGCGAACTCGGCGAACGTGCGCTTCGCCTCTTCCTCCAGGTCCGCCCAGGCGGCAGCGGAGATCGGGGCGAGCTCGCGGTGCAGGTTGTTCATGTCGCAGTGCTCCTTCGCAGGCTTCCGATGCCCAGCGACGTCCCGACGGGGGTCGCCGCGGCCGGCGGTTCTTCCGGTTCGTTCTCCGGCGGTTGTTCGAGGAAATCGACTGTCGGCACGTAGAACAACGCACCGGTGTGCGCGACGGAGAAGTCGAGGATGCGGTCGTAGTTGCCCGGCGGCGAGCCGACGAACATGTTCTCCAGCATCTGCTCGATCACCGCGGGCGCTTTGGTGTAGCCGATGAAATAGGTGCCGAACTCGTCGTGCCCGGGACGGCCGAACGGCATGTTGTCGCGCAGGATGTCCAGCTCGTTGCCGTCCTCGTCGGTGATCACGTTGAGCGCGATGTGCGCGTCGGCGGGCTTTTCTTCGTCCGAAAGCTCCACATCGGACAGTTTGCGCCTGCCGATCACCAGTTCCTGCTGCTCGGTGCTGAGCGCGTTCCAGGCCGTCATGTCGTGCAGGTACTTCTGCACGACGACGTAGCTGCCGCCGTCGAACGGCCCGTCGTCGTCCACGAACACCGCCCGCTCGGCGCCGCGGCCGGTCGGGTTCTCGGTGCCGTCGACGAAGCCGAGCACGTCGCGGGCGTCGAAGTACCGGAACCCCTGCACCTCGTCGACCACTTCGACCGAGCCGCGCAGCCGGTCCATGACCAGCGTTTCCAGCTCGAAGCACAGGTCCATCCGCTCCGCGCGGACGTGGAACAGCAGGTCGGCCCCGGTGGTGACGCTGACGTGTTTCTCGCCCGCGAACACCGGCAGCTCGTGCAGCCCGGCCGGACGCGGACCGCCGTAGATCCGGTCCCACGCCGCCGACGAGATCCCGGCGACGCAGGTCAGACCCGCTGCGGTGTCCCGGAATCCGACTGTGCGCACCAGCCCGGACAGGTCCGCGAGCAGGTCTTTCGCGATCTGCTCGCCGCCCTCGCCGACCCGGAGCAGCAGGAAGATCGCCGACTTGGTCAGCGGCCCGGAAACCGCCTGCGGTTCTGGCGGTTCGAGGTCCCCCGGTCGCACCTGCACGCACTCCTCCCGCCGTTCGATCTCCTCGACCGCATCCTAACCACGGGGCCGGACGCGAACCGGGATCTTGTCACTCGGGCGGGGTCAGACGAACTGGAGCAGCAGGGCCTCGGCGTCGGCCGCGAGCGCGTCCGCCGCGTCCGACCGGCTGGCGAGCTGGTGCAGCAGCGCGCGCTGGAAGAGCCCGTCGAACGTCGCGTACGCGACCTCCGGCGACACTCGCGGCGGCCGGCCGGCGAACTCGGCCAGTGCCTGTACGACGCGCCAGATCATCGCTTGGCGCTGTTCGTCGATGTCGAGCACGTCCGCGCGGAAGGACTCCTCGAACAGGCTCTGGTTGCGCAGGTCGTACCAAAGGCGGTGCATCGCGGCGTCCGCCCGCAGCGTGCCCGCCATCGCCGCGCCGAAGCCGCGCACGAGCTGTTCCGCCGAATCCGCGGCCGCCACGACATCGTCGTAGCGGGTCACGCAGACCTCTTCGAACTTGCGGACCGCGTAGGTGAGCAGCTCGACCTTGTCCGCGAAGTAGTAGTGCAGCACGCCGTGCGAGAAATCCGACTTCTGGGCGATCTCACGCAGGCTCGTGCGGGCATAACCCAGCTCGGCCAGCGCTTGCAGCGCGGACTCGGCCAGCTGCTCGCGCCGCTGGGAGAACTTGTCCACGGCGCGGCGGGAGATGCGCTCCTTCGCCTGGGTCACACCGGGCAGTCTAGCGCGAAGCGTTTTCTTGACGAGTGTCCAAGAAAAACTTGACGACTGTCCAAAACCGGCTACGGTGTGACCTACGCCGCACAGCCGGCGCGTCTCGCAAGCACGTCTCAAGGAGGAGATGTCGATGGGTTCGTACGACCTGACCGGGCGCACCGCGCTGGTCACCGGCGGCGCACAGGGTCTCGGCCAGGGCATGGCCGAGGCACTCGCGAAGGCGGGCGCGGCAGTGGTGATCGGCGATGTCCAGGAGGACCTGGGCAGGCAGACCGCCGACGCGATCAAGCAGAGCGGGGCCAGCGCCGGGTTCGTCCGGCTGGACGTCACCGACGACGAGAACTGGGCGCGGGCGATCGACGCGGTGGTCGGCGAACACGGCGGGCTCGACATCGTCGTGAACAACGCGGGCGTCGAGATCACCGGGCTGGTCGTCGACCTGGACCCGGCCGACGTGCGGAAGATGCTCGAGGTCAACGTGCTGGGCACGGCGCTGGGCGTGAAACACGCGCTGCGCGCGATGCGCCCGGGCGGCGCGGCCGGGCGCGGCGGCTCGGTGGTCAACATCGCTTCGGTGGCCGCGACCATCGCGTTCCCCGGCATCGCCGGCTACTCGGCCACGAAGTCCGCGGTCGACCGGCTGACCCGGGTCGCCGCGATGGAGGCCGGGAAGCTCGGCTACGGCGTGCGGGTGAACTGCGTGTACCCGGGTCTCGTCCCGACTCAGATGGGCAACCAGCTGGCCAGCGACGTGGTCGAGGTCGGGCTGTTCCCCAGCATCGAGGAAGCGATCGGCGCGGTCGTCGCGCAGACCCCGGCCGGACGGCTCGGCGAGGTCGCCGACATGGCGGACGCGGTGGTGTTCCTCGCGTCGGACGCCGCCCGCTTCATCACCGGTGCGGGTCTGCCGGTCGACGGTGGCATGGGCATGTAGATCGGTCCCCCTGAGCAAGGAGACGAGCGGTGCGACTGACCGACTACCTCGACAAGGGCACCTCGCTCGGCCCGTCGGCCCCGTGTCTGACCGCGGCCGGCGAATCGCTGAGCTACGGCGAGGTCCAGCAGCTGTCCTGGCGCGTCGCCCGCGCCCTCGCCCGCTCGGGCGTGCGGCCGGGCGACAAGGTGGCGATCCTGTCCGCGAACGATCCGATGTCGTTCGCTTGCGTATTCGGCATCAGCCGCGCAGGGGCGGTCTGGTGCCCGGTCAACCCGCGCAACGAGGCGGCGGAGAACCGGGAACTGCTGGACCTGTTCGACTGCACGTGCCTGCTCGTGCAGGAGTCGTTCGCACCGCTCGTCGCCCGCATCGCCGGGCAACTGCCCAAACTCGCCACCGTGGTGTGCCTGGACGGCGCCTTCGACGGCGCGATTCCGTTCGAGGACTGGCTCGCCGACGTGTCCGCCGAGCCGTGGCAAGCAGATCCGCCGGACGACACGGCGATGCTCGTCGGCACCGGCGGCACCACCGGGCGGCCGAAGGGGGTGATGCTGACCGGGCACAACGTCGAAACCATGACCGCGCTGACGTTGATGAGCTACCCGTTCTCGCCGCGGCCGCGTTACCTGGCGCTGGCACCGCTCACCCACGCCGCGGGCGTGCTGTGTTTCCCGGTGCTGACCTTGGGCGGCGAGATCGTGGTGATGCCCGCGCCGGATCTCGGGCAGTTCCTCGCGCTGGTCGGCAAGCACCGGATCACGCACACCTTCCTCCCGCCGACGCTGATCTACCTTTTGCTCGACCATCCCGGCCTGGATTCCGCGGATCTCGGTTCGTTGCGCTGCCTCTGGTACGGCGCGGCGCCGATGTCCGCGACCCGGCTGGAGGAGGCGATCGACCGGATCGGACCGGTGCTGGGCCAGCTGTTCGGGCAGAGCGAAGCGCCGATGATGATCTCCACGCTGTCCCCGGCCGACCATTTCCACGCGGACGGTTCCCTTGCCCGCGAACGGTTCACCTCGGCAGGGCGGCCGACGCCGCTGACCCGGGTCGCGATCATGGCCGAAGACGGAACGCTGCTGCCCTACGGCGAACGCGGCGAGATCGTCGTGCGCGGACCGCTGGTAATGCCGGGGTACTACCGCGATCCGGAAGCGACCGCGGAAGCGAGCAAGCACGGCTGGCACCACACCGGCGACATCGGCTACCTCGACGAGGACAACTTCCTGTACGTGGTGGACCGGGCCAAGGACATGATCATCACTGGCGGGTTCAACGTCTATTCGGCCGAGGTGGAACAGGCGCTGATGACCCATCCGGCGGTGCGGGACTGCGCGGTGATCGGACTGCCGCACGAGAAGTGGGGCGAGCAGGTGACCGCCGTCGTACAGCTGCACGAGGGCCGTACCGCGACCGAGGACGAGCTGCGAGCCACAGTCAAGGAACTACTGGGCAGTGTGAAAACGCCGAAAGCAGTGCACGTCTGGCCGGATCTGCCGCGCTCGAAGGTGGGGAAGGTGCTGAAAACGGACGTGCGGGCGCGGTTGACGTCGTGACCGTTACGGGCCGAAGCGATGGGGAAGGTGATGGCTGACGTCGACGAATCCGTGCGCGGCCATGAACATCATCATCGACAGCGCGAGCAGGGCCAGTGCCGCGGCCGCCAGCCGCCGCCGCGCCGAGAGGCCGCCCGCCAGCTGCTGCCCGAGCAGGAACAGCGGCGGCCAGCCTTGCTGCGGCGCGGGCGACGGCAGGTCCGCGACGACGGCGGCCAGCTCGTGCCGGTACCGCGCGGCGTAGACGATCGTGAGCCGTTCTTCCACTTCGGTCAGGCTCAACCGGCCTTCGCCGGCCGCCTCGTTCAAGGCTTGCGTGGTCTGCTCGCGTTCCGCGTCGGAGCAGCGGACGGGATGGTCTTCGCTCACGCTTTTCTCCCTGGGATCACCGGCAGCAGCCGGACCGCAATCTTCTCCAGCGGCACCCGGGCGAGCAGCCCGAGCGACGCGACCGCGGCCCCGACGACGAACCCGGCCAGCACGTCATGCGGGTAGTGCGCCCCGACGTACACCCGGGAAATACCGATCAGCACCGCGAATACCAGCGCCCAGATCCCCCACTTCCGGTGCACCAGCAGCAACGCGACCGCGAACGACGCCACGATCACCGTGTGATTGCTCGGAAACGCGTAGTCCGTCGGCGCGTCGCAAGGCAGCAGCGTGTGCACGTTTGGCACGACGCGACACGGCCGGACCTCGGCGACCGCCGATTTCAGCACGGTGTCGACGATCAGCGCGACCGCGACCGCGATCGGCACCCACGCCGCGGCCGCCAGCTCCGCCGGGCCACGAGTGCGCGCCCGCCAGAGCAGCGCCAGGATCACCGGCACGATCAGGAAGACGCCGTACTCGGTGAAGGTCGTCGCGATCCCCGCGAACCACTGCTGGGACCAGGCGAAATCCGTGATGTCGCGGTAGAGGCCGGCGTCGATCATCGGGCCGCGCTCCGGCGGGAGCGGACGAACTCGATCAGCAGCGGGCTCAGCGACGCCAACACCACCAGGGCGATGATCGGCAGCAGATAGGTGTCGATGTTCGGCACCGACGCGCCCAGCGCGTACCCGGCGAGGGTGACCCCGACCGTCCAGAGCAAACCGCCGAGCACCTGCCACAGCGCGAACCGCGCGGCGGGCATCCCGGCGATGCCGGCGAGCGGGTTCAGCACGGTGCGGACGACCGGAATGAACCGCGCCAGCACCACCGCCTTGCCCAGTCCGTACCGGGTGAGCAGTTCTGAACCGCGCGCGACGCCCTGGTGCAGGTGTTTGTTGCGCACCCGCGTGAGCAATGCGCTGCCGCCGCGTTTTCCGAGCACATAGCCAGTCTGCGCGCCGAGCAGCGCGCCCGCAGCCGCGGCGACGATGACCACCGGCAGCGAGAGGTGCAGCTTGGCCGACGCGGCGAGCACGCCCGCTGTGAACAGCAGCGAGTCGCCGGGCAGGAAGAACCCTACGAGCAGGCCGGTCTCGGCGAACATCACCGCGAAAACGCCGAGCGGACCGAACGTCGCCAGCAGCAATTTCGGGTCAAGCAGGCTCCCCATGCCCCTCCTTCTACTACATATCTGTCGAAATTCTACATGAACGTAGTAGCGAGCCGAGCGGCTTCGACAGGCAGGTAGAATTTCCCCCATGCGGAAAGGCGAGGGGACCCGGCGTGCGCCCGGCGAGCTGGAGGCCGAGGTGCTGGCGGTGCTGTGGGAATCCGGCGAGCCGATGTCGGCGGCCGACGTGCAAAAGCGGCTCGGCGACGGACTGGCCTACACGACCGTGGTCACCATCCTGTCCCGGCTGTTCGAGAAGGGCGTGGCCACCCGGGAGAAGCAGGGCCGCTCGTTCACCTATCGCGCCGCCGACGACGAGCCCGGGCTCGCCGCGCGCCGGATGAGCAAGGTGCTCGACGCGGAAGCGGACCGGTCGAGCGTGCTCGCCCGGTTCGTGTCGAACCTTTCCGAATCGGACGAGCGCGTACTGCGCGACCTTCTGCGCAACGGCGGCTGACGTGAACCTCGACCTGCTCGCTCCGCTGCTGCTGCCGCTCGCCTCCTGGCCGGTGGCGCGCTGGGTCGCGCCCCGCCTGTCGCCGCGACTGGGCAGCTGGCTGCTCACCGGCTCCGCGCTGGTGCTGGCCGTCGGCAGCACCGCGACGCTCGCCGTGCTCGCCGCCGCGGGCTTGGCGCAGCTGCCGCTGGTCGGCGAACTCGGCGACTTCTCCGCGGTCGCGTTCCGCGGCGCGGACGCGGTGAACCTGCCGCTGGCGATCGTCAGCGGGCTCGCGCTGGTCGCGGCCGCGACAGCGTTGACCCGCACGGCGATCCAGTACGTCCGCTGGCACCGGAAGGTGCACGCTGAGCTGGATCTGCACACGCGCGAGGCGGGCATCGTACTGTTGCCCGGAGAGGAGCCGGTCGCGTTCGCGGTCGCCGGGAACGGCGGTCGGATCGCCGTGTCCAGCGGCATGCTCGCCGTGCTGGAGCCCCAAGAACGCCGGGCGCTGCTGGCCCACGAGCGCGCGCACCTGAGGCTGCGGCATCACGTTTTCGCCGCCGTCGTCACGGTCGCGACCACCGTCAACCCGGTGCTGCGCCCACTCGGCTCAGCAGCCCGCTTCTCGCTGGAACGCTGGGCGGACGAAGCCGCCGCGGACCGGGTCGGCGACCGGAAACTCGTCGCCACCGCAGTCGCGAAGGCCGCACTGGCCGGCAACCACCGGCCCTCGCTCGCGCTCGCCGCGACCGGCGGGCCAGTTCCGCAACGCGTGCGCGCCCTGCTGACCGCGCCGTCAGCGGGTACGCGCCGCCGCCCGCTCGCCGCGATTGCTGTCGCGGTCGTTCTCGGCGCCTGCGCCTGGTCCGCCGTCTGCACTCTGGACGCGGCCACCGACCTGCACTCCGGCATCGAGACGGCGCAGGCCGCCTGCTTGGTGGTCCCGCAGGGGGCCGACCTGGTACCCGCGCATCCGGCACTCGGACACCACCACCGGGAGTGCGCCGAGCGCTGATCGCCACGCTCCAGGCGCGGCGGCGACGTCGGAATCGTGCAGCAGGATCGTGCCGCCGCCGTCCAGCCTCCGGCAGACGTTGCGGACGACCGAGCGCGCAGTGGCATGGCTGGTCCAGTCGAAGCCCCAGGTACTCCAGAGAACCGGCCGGAGACCAAGCCGGCGCGCGGAGACCAGCGCGCTGGCGCTGAACACTCCGTACGGGGCACGCAGCCAGCGCGGCCGGGTGCCGGTGATCAGATTGATCAGGTCGGCGGTGTGCTGAAGTTCGGCATGCAGCGCGTTCGGCGAGCGGCGGAGGAAACAGCGGTGGTCCCAGCCGTGCACAGCCAGTTCGTGTCCGGCGGCGGCGATTTCCCGGCCCAGTTCCGGCGCTGCGGCCAATTCGCGGCCGAGCACGAAGAAGGTGGCGCGGACGCCGAGTTCGTCCAGCGCCTTCAGGAAATGCGGGGTCGAGTTCGGGTTGGGGCCGTCGTCGAAGGTGAGAGCGACGTGGTTCGGGTGACCGCGCCCGGCAAGCCGAGGCGGGCGCAACCGCGGCACGAACAACGCCGCCGGGGCCGCGTGCGCGACGGCGGCAGCCGCCAGTCCGCGGATCATCCGGCCACCTCGACCGGACGGCGCAACAGCCACTCCAGTGCCTCCGTCAGGTCCTGCGGCGAGCGGACCCACGGCACGATCCCGTCGTCGTGCAGCACCGCCGCGTTGGCCCGGCCGTGTCCCGGCAGGCAGCGATAGGTGAGCACCGGCAGCCCGGTCGCGAGTGCTTCCGACGTGGTCAGTCCGCCCGCGTTCTGGACTACGACGGTGCACGCGCGCATCAGCTCGGGCATCCGGTCGACCCAGCCGAACACGTGCCGGTGCCCGGCCTCGCGCAGCCGTTCGGCCAGCGCCTCGTTCCGCCCGCACACCACCACCGGCTCGACCTGGCCGGTCGCGAGCAGGTCGGCGGCGGTCTGGCCGATCTGGCCGACACCCCAGGAGCCGGCCACGACCAGAGCGAGCGCGCCGTCTCGGGGCAGACCGAATTCGAGCCGCAGCCGCATCCGTTCGGTCAGGCTGGTGCACGGCCGGAAGGCAGGAGCGACCAGCGGACGCGAGACCAGCGTGCGCGGTGCGCCGAGCGCTTCGGCCTGACGGGCGGCGGTTTCGTTGGGCGCGACGGTGAGCGATGCTTCCGAGCTCACGCAAAGCCGGTGGACCGACGGATCGGTGAGGTAGACGACCAACGGCGCGGTCAGCTCGCCGGAGCGGCGCAGCCGGGCGACCGCGTGCGTGGCCAGCGGGTAGGTCGAGACGACGACGTCGGTGTCCTCGGCGAGCAGTTCCCGCAGCCGGGGCGTCGCGAGGCCGGCGAACCGGCGGGCGGCACCGGCCAGCACGGGCGTGCCCAGCGCGCTGAGCAGCCAGTCCCAGCTGCGCGGCACGGTGTTGAGCTGCTGGTGATACGCGCCGCAGAGCAGCTCACCGGTGCGGCCTGGCAGCAGATCCAGGAAATCGGCGCGGACCACCTCGGCGCCGCGGCCGGCGAACCACCGGTCCAGCTCCTTGGCGGCACCGTCGTGGCCGGCCCCCACCCGGGCGGACACGATCAGCACGCGGGCCATCCGGCACCCCTCTCGACTACTACACGACTGTAGTAAAACTACAGACATGTAGAATGAGAGTCGAGCCGGGGCGGTGCACGGTCGTGCACCGTCCGTCCGCCTTCGCGGGCAGCCTGGCCGCGCTTTGGGGTAAGCGGTAACCCGGCCGGGTGAGACGCCCGCTACCGTGGGTCTTTCGACCACCGGCCGTGGCAGGAAGAGGAACCCGATGCGTCGTAAGACCTCCGGTGCGCTTCGCGTCGCCCAGGTAGCCCTGGCCGTCGTGTCAGTGCTCGTCCTGGGCGGCACCGCGTACGCCTGGTCGACGCTGCACCGGCTCACCGACGGCCTGAACCGGTCCGACGTGATCAGCGGCGACGCGAGCTCGCCGCTGGACGAGCAGAACATCCTGATGGTCGGCCTCGACACGCGCACCGACGCGCAGGGCAATCCGCTGCCGCAGGACGTGCTGGACCAGCTCCACGCGGGCGGCGCGGACGACGGGGGCGACACCACCGACACGATGATCGTGGTGCACATCCCGGCCGGCGGCGGGAACATCACCGCCTTCTCCATCCCGCGCGACTCGTACGTGCAGCTGCCGGACAAGTTCGGCAAGCACAAGATCAACTCGGCTTACACCTACGGCCAGACGGCGGCGAAGAACAAGCTGAAGGCACAGGGCGAATCGGGCGCCCAGCTGGAGAACGACTCGGCACAGGCCGGCGCGAAGACCGCGATCGAGACCGTCCAGGAGCTCACCGGCCTCAAGATCACCCACTACGCGGCGGTCAACCTGGCCGGCTTCTACTACGTGAGCCAGGCCGTCGGCGGCGTGCCGGTGTGCCTCAAGCAGCCGGTGCGCGACTCCTACTCGGGCGCGGACTTCAAGGCCGGGCCGCAGAACGTGTCCGGCGCGCAGGCGCTGCAGTTCGTCCGGCAACGGCACGGCCTGCTCAACGGCGACCTGGACCGGATCAAGCGGCAGCAGGTGTTCATGGCCAGCATGGCCAAGACCATCCTGTCCGCGGGCACCTTGGCCAACCCGGGGAAGCTGGACGATCTGATCGGCGCGGTGAAGAAAGCCGTCGTCGTCGACACCAACTGGGACCTGCTCGGTTTCGCCCAGCAGCTGCACGGGGTGAACGCGGGCGACATCAACTTCGTCACCGTGCCGGTCGTGAGCATCACGCTCAAGACCCCGAACGACGGCGACGCCGTGCAGGTGGACCCGAAGCAGATCCAGCAGTTCGTCCGCGCGCAGACCGGCGGCGCCCAGTCCGCTCCCTCGTCGTCTTCGTCCAGCGCGCCGCCCTCGTCGGCTTCCGGCGATCCGGCACTGGCGTCCTATGTGGTCGACGTGCGCAACTCGTCCGGAGTGGACGGACTCGCCAACCGGGTGTCCGACAAGCTCACGGCGGCCGGCTACCAGCGCGGCACGGTGACCAACAGCAGCACCCGGCGCACCTCGACCGTCTACTACGGACGCGGGACGCGCGAGCAGGCGCAGCAGCTCGCCGAGAAGCTCGGCGGAGTGGAGATCGCGCAGGACACCACGCTGGACAAGAACCACTTCCGGGTCTACCTCGGCCAGAAGTACACCGACGACTCCAGCCTGCACCCGGCCTCCGCACCGGTCGCCCCGACGCAGGGCGCCCCGGTGCAGGCCGCCGGGCCGGACGCGGCTCCGGACATCACCGCGGACGGGGTAACCTGCGTCAACTAGACCGGTTGGCCGACCAGGCGGAATGATGGCCCTCTTCGGACGTGAGCTGGAACGCAAGCAGCTGGCGGAGTTGATCGACGGAATCGGCCAGCGCGGCGGCGCACTGGTCGTCCGCGGCGAAGCGGGCATCGGCAAGAGCGCGCTGCTCGCCGACGCTTCGGCGGCGCTGGCGATGGCTCAGCTGCGAGTGCTCACCGCCGTCGGTACGGAGTCCGAGCGCCACCTCCCCTACGCCGGGTTGCATCAACTGCTCTACCCGCTCCGCCGGGAGGCGGACGGTCTTCCCGCCGCTCAGCGGGATGCGCTGCGAACCGCCCTCGGCCTCAGCGACGGCGAGCCGCCGCAGCCGTATCTCGTCGGCCTGGCGGTGCTGAATCTGGTCGCGGAGAACCCGCTCGTCCTGATCGTCGAGGACGCGCACTGGCTGGACTCCGCCAGCCGGGACGTCCTGGCCTTCGTCGCGCGCCGGCTGGACTCGGAACCGGTTTTGCTGCTGCTGACCGAGCGCGACGACGCGCCGTCCGCTTTCACCGGTCTGCCTTCGCTGACGCTTCCCCGCCTTCCGGACGCGCCCGCGGGCGAGCTGCTGGACGCGATCGCGCCGGCACTGCCCGGACCGGAGCGATCTCGGATCCTGGCCGAGGCAGCCGGGAATCCGCTGGCGCTGAAGGAAATGCCCCACTCCGGCACCGGGCGGCTGGAGCAGCTGTTCGCCGACCGGGCCGCCGCGTTGCCAGCCGCCACGCGGCGCTGCCTGCTCATCGCCGCACTCAACGACAGCACCTCGCTGCCGGAAGCGCTCAAGGCGGCCGCCGCCGACCTCGAGGTGCTGGCTCCGGCCGCCTCGCTGGTCGAGGCGGGGCCGGCGGACGTGGTCTTCCGGCACCCGCTGATGCGGTCCGCGATCGCGAACGCGGCCACCGCGGCGCAGCGCCGAGCGGCGCATCACGCGTTAGCCGGAACCCTTGCCGGACAACCGGAACGCCGGGTTTGGCACCGTGCCGCGGCGGCTGTCGGCACCGATGAAGCGGTGGCGGAAGAACTCGACGCCGCAGCCGGATCGGCGCGCCGCCGGGGTGGCGTCGCGGCTGCGATCGCGGCGCTGGAACAAGCGGCGCGGTTGAGCGAAAACCAGAGACGCCGCGCGGATCGGCTGCTGTTCGCGGCCGAGCTGGCCGTCGATTCGGGGCAGCGCGAAACGGTAGATCGGCTGCTCGCCGAAGCCGCCGCAGTCACGCTCACGCCTCGGCAACGCGCGCTCGCGACCTGGCTCCCGACCGGCTTCGACGACGGCGTCCGCGAGGGCGTCGCCGGTCCGGGCGAGCTGGCCGACCTCGCGGCGAAAGTGGCCGCGGACGGCGACCTGGACCTGGCCATCCGGATCTTCTGGGGTTCTGCGATGCGGTGCTTCTGGGTCGAACCCGGGGCAGCGGACCGGGAACGGCTGATCGCGGTGGCCGACCGGCTGCCGGTTCCCGCCGACGATCCGCGCATGGTCGCCATCGCCGCGTATCTCGACCCGCTTCGGCGCGGGGACACCGTGATCGCCGCACTGCGCCATCTCGATCGGTCTGGTGCCGTTCCGCAGGTACTGCGTTTTCTTGCCAGCGCGGCGATGCAGGTCGGCGCGTTCGATCTGGCCGCCCGGTTCGCCGCCGGAGCACAACCCGGATTGCGCGCCGAAGGCCGTCTCGGGTTGCTCGCACGGACGCTCGGCGTGCAGGCGTATAGCCTGGCGCGGCTGGGTGACCTCCCGGCAGCATCGGTGGCTGCGGAAGAGGCCGGGCAACTAGGGCACGAGACCCGGCAGCCATACGTCTCCGGACTGGCGCGGGCGGTGCAGGCGGAGATCGCCGCACTGCGCGGGGACTACTCGCAGGCGGAAAAGCTTGCCGCGGAAGCGGAAGCGGTGGGGCTTGCCGCCGGGGCACGCCCGGTGCTGGCCACCGTGCAGCTGACCCGCGGTCTCGTCGCACTCGGCCAAGGCAGGCACGCGGACGCGGTAACCGCTCTGCTGCGGGTCCACGATCCAGCCGATCCGGCGTACCAGTTCGGGTTGCGCTGCTACCTCCTCGCCGAGCTGGCGGAAGCGGCAGTGCACGCGGACCGGGTCGACGAGGGCCAGAAACTGATGCAGAGCCTGGAAACCGCCCGGACGACTTCCCCCGCGCTCCACAGTGGACTGCGCTATGCCCGAGCCGTGCTGTCCTCTTCGGAGGAGAACTTCCGGACCGCGTTGGAAGCCGACCTCACCGGCTGGCCCCTCGAACGCGGGCGGGTGCAACTGGCCTACGGCGAATGGCTGCGGCGGCAACGACGGGCCGCCGAGTCGCGGCCGCTGCTGCGAGCGGCGAAGGAAACGTTCGACGCGCTGGGCGTGCTCGCGTGGAGCGAACGGGCCGCGCGAGAGCTTCGCGCGACCGGCGAGACCGTCGCCTCGGCGGCGGAGCGCGACCGGTATACCGATCTCACCGCACACGAGCTGAACATCGCGCGGCTGGCCGCCGAAGGGCTGACCAACCGGGAGATCGGGCAGCAGCTCTACCTCTCGCACCGGACGGTGAGCACGCACCTGCACCGGATCTTCCCGAAGCTGGGAATCACCTCCCGAACCGAGCTGCGGGACGCACTGGACCGGTGACGTACCGCGTCAGCGTCATCTGACGGGCGCGCTTTCCGCGGGCCGCTTCTTACTGTCGAAGGACAGATTCGACAGCGCTTCAGGAGTGGTCCCGATGATCAGCAGGAGACGGTTTACGCAGGCGGTCGCAGCGGGGATGGCTTCGGCCGGGCTCGCCGCGTGCTCCGCGCAGACGGCGGCGGCCCCACCGCCCGCTCCGGCCGGGCACCTCTCGTTCGGGCCGCTGAAGCAGGTCAAGACCGGGTTGCTGAACCAGGGCTACGCCGAAGCCGGCCCAGCGGACGGTCCGGTGGTGATCCTGCTGCACGGGTGGCCCTACGACATCCACAGCTACGTCGACGTCGCGCCGCGGCTCGCACAGGACGGGTACCGGGTGATCGTGCCCTACCTGCGCGGATACGGGACCACGACGTTCCTGTCCGGTGCGACGATGCGCAACGGGCAGCAGTCCGCGGTGGCCTCGGACATCATCGCGCTGATGGACGCGCTGAAGATCCAGAAAGCGGTGCTCGGCGGGTTCGACTGGGGCTCGCGGACCGCCGCGGTGCTTGCCGCGCTGTGGCCGGAGCGGGTCAAAGCGCAGGTGCTGGTCAGCGGATACCTGATCACCAATGTCGAGGCGCAGAAGCAGCCGTTGCCGCCCGCCGCGGAGCTGGGCTGGTGGTATCAGTACTACTTCGCTACCGACCGGGGCGTGCTGGGCTACACGCGGAACCGGGACGAGTTCAACAAACTGATCTGGAAGACCGTCTCGCCGCGCTGGGCGTTCGACGACGCTACCTACCAGCGGACCGCCCAGTCGTTCGCCAACCCCGACCACGTGGCGATCGTGGTGCACAACTACCGGTGGCGCCTCGGATTGGCGGCCGGCGAGGCGCAGTACGACAAGCTGGAGCAGAAGCTGTTCACCGGCCCGATACTGCCGCAGCCGACCATCACGCTCAGCAGCGATTTCGACGGCGCGGCGGCGGACGGGAAGGCGTATCGGGGGAAGTTCTCCGGAAAGTACGACCACCGGGTGCTGACCGGGATCGGGCACAACGTGCCGCAAGAAGCGCCTGCCGAGTTCGCGCGCGCCGTACGGGACGCGGATCGGCTTTGAGGCATTTGCCGCGAAGGGCCCCTTGCGGGAATTGAATTCCCGCAAGGGGCCCTTCACAGACTCAGCACGGCAGGGCCGCGTCAGACAGTCAGGCGTTGCGACGACGCCGGACGACCAGCAGCATCGCGCCGCCGGCGATGACCAGGGCCGCCCCGATCCCGATCGGGAGCGCCGCGTTCACACCGGTGTTGGCCAGCGGAGTCTGGCCCGAGTTGCCGCCGGCCGGAGCCGTCGATGCCGGGGCCGTGGTGACCGGAGCCGACTCGCTCCAGGAGCCGACCGCGGCGGCCTGGACCGCGCTCTTCTGCGACTGCGCGACGATCAGCGACTGCGCCGGGTGGTTCGCGTAGTCCTTCGCCACGAACAGGCGACCGGTGTTGACGTCTCCGACCGCCTTCACGGCCAGTTCTGCGGTGCCCGGCTTGGCGTCCTTCGGGACGTCCAGGAACAGCTTCGTGCCATTCTTGACCGCCGAGGACTTGATCTCCTCGCCGTTCTCGCCGACGACCTTGACGCCTTCGGGCAGCTTGCTCGTGAAGTCGGTGACGCTGCCGCTGGTGGCGACAGTGAACGGACCGATCTTCGAGCCGGCCTCGCCGGTCGCCTTCGCCGGGGTGATGCTCAGCGCCGGCTTCGTCTCGTCGATGCCGGTGTTGGCGTCGCCGGTCAGGTAGTCGTAGAGGGCGACCACGTCGGCCGCGTCGTCGGCGGGGCCGCCGGCGAGCGGGTTCTTCGTGTCGAGGTCACGCGCGTCGCTGTAGTGCCAGATCGCGGCCTGGGTCGCGGTCAGCGCTTCCTTCGCGGACAGGCCGTCGTGCAGCGTGACGCCCTTGCCGGTCAGCGTCTTCTCGATGGACGCGGGGTCCTCGGACGGGTAGCTGTGGTGCAGCACCCAGTTGATGTTCTTGTTGTTCTTGCGGAACGGCGACTTCGGGTCGGGGTAGTCGTTCCACGCGTGCTCGGTCATCTCTTCGCCGAACGTCGTGCTGACGTCGACCTGCACGCAGTACATCTTCGAAATGCCGCCATCGGCCAGCTGCAGGTTGAACAGCGTCGTCTGCAGCGCGTCCTTGCCGCCGACCATGTTGACGCCGTAACCCGAAGCGCCGCCGTG
This sequence comes from Amycolatopsis benzoatilytica AK 16/65, assembly GCF_000383915.1. NCBI lineage: Bacteria > Bacillati > Actinomycetota > Actinomycetes > Pseudonocardiales > Pseudonocardiaceae > Amycolatopsis > Amycolatopsis benzoatilytica. Next base: position 8,330,605 of record NZ_KB912942.1, on the reverse strand, counting down.
CACCACCGTGCCCGCAGCCGCGCCGCTGCGCGCCTGCGGAGTGTCGTCAGCGAACGAGGCCGGTGCGGCGATCATCAGCGCCGCAGCCGCGGCGATGGTCGCGGCCCCTCCCCGTACCAGAATCGACCTGCCGTGCATGCTTTCTCCCATCAAGTCCCGAACCACGAACGTCGGACCGCGTGAGACCACATCTCCCCGATCACGGCGGCCACCAATTCGGGTGAAGAATCCACCCAGCCAAGCGATGGCGAAGCATACACAGGGCTCACATGCGCACTGTCAGTGGTCCCCCGACTGCACTTTTGTCCTTCGTTCAGGGGTCAGAAGGCTGAATCGGGTTGCGGAGGGTTGACCTCGTACGACCCTGCCGAACTGCGGAAACCCCACCCGCGAGACCCCGCCGAGAACCGCCCCGCGGCCAGCGGACGCGCTGGCCGCGGCCGACTGTAGGGACTCTTCACGCACGCCGGGCATCCGGCGTCCGCGAAGGGCCCCTTGAGGGAATCCAAGTCCCTCAAGGGGCCCTTCACGGACAGCCCCCCGGACGCGGCCCGCCCAGCCAGCCCGCCGTCCGGGAAGTGCTCAGTTGACGACGTTCTCCAGCGGCTCGCCCTTGGCATAGTGCGCGAGCTGCCGCTCCGCCAGCCGCTTCGCGCGCGGGTAGAACGAATCCGAACCGCCCGCGATGTGCGGGGTGACGATCGCCCCGTCAAGAGTCCACAATGGATGTTCGGCGGGCAGCGGCTCCGGATCCACGACGTCGAGTGCGGCGCGCAACCGCCCGGCCGCGACCTCGGCGGTGAGTGCGGCCGTGTCCACCGCGGTGCCCCGGCCAACGTTCACCACCAACGCGGAGTCCGGCAGCAGCGCGAGCTGCTCCGCTCCGAAAAGCCCGCGCGTCTGCGGAGTGTCGGGGAGCACCAGCACGACGATGTCGGCCGCAGGCAACAGTTCCGGCAGCTCGGCGATGCCGTGCACGCCCTCTCGCGCCGTGCTCGCGACACGCACCACCTCGGCCTCGCCGGCGACCAGGTACCGCTCGATCGCCTGTCCGATCGAACCGTAGCCGACCAGCAGAACCCGGCAGTCCGCCAGCGAGCGGGTGTGCGCCCGGTCCCATGAACCGCTCCGTTGCTGCGCGAACCAACGCGGGAAATACCGTTGCGAGGCAAGGATCAGCGCCAACGTGTGCTCGGCGACGCTCAGGTCGTGCAGGCCCCGGCCGTTCGCCAGCCGGACCCCCTCCGGAACGAGCGCGAGCAGATTGTCGTACCCAGCCGATAGCGTCTGCACCGCACGCAACGACGGCAACTGCGAGATCAATTTGGCCGGCTCCGCGCCCTGGTCGTAAGGCAGGACGTAGAACTCGACGTCGGACAGGCCGTCCGGCGGCGCGCCCCGGCCGTCCCACACCATCGCATCCAACCCGACGGGAACCGAAATGTCAGACCAGGGAACCAGTACCCGCGCAGTCATACTCGCCTTTCCTTCGCCTTCACCGAAACTTCCGCCGCAACCGGCCCTGGCGCCTTCACCGGCACCGCGAGGACCAGCACCGCGGCCGCGGCCATTGTCCCTGCCAGCATCAGGAACGCCGCAGCCGTGCTGCCGGTCGCGTTCTCGAGCCAGCCGACCAGATAGGTGCCGAGAAAGCCGCCCAGCGCGCCCGCCGCGTTCACCACCGCCACCGCGACCGCGGCGGTCCGCTGCGGCAACAGCTCCGAAATCATCGCGAAGAACGGTCCATATGGCGCGTAGAGCGCCACCGCGGCGATGGCCAGCAGCACAAAAGCCCACCAGAAGTGGTGCTGCCCCAGCAGGTACGACCCGTAGAACGCGACCGCGCCGCCGAGCAGCCACGGCCACACGTACCGGCGGCGTGCCCCGGAGCGGTCCGAGCCGCGCGAGTTGACCAGCATCCCGACCACCGCGAAGGCATACGGAATAGCCGAGAGCAGACCGGTCGCGCCGATTCCGGCTGAGGAGCCCGCTTTGACGATCGAAGGGAGCCAGAACACGAACCCGTAGACACCGATGCTCCACAACAGATACTGCGCGGACAGCACCAGCACCGCCTTGGACCGCAGCACGTCCCGCACCGGGCGAGCGGCTGGCTTCGGCAGCTGAGCCTGTTCTTCGGCGATCGCGCGTTCGACGACGGCCCGGCTGGCCGGGTCGAGCCACGGCGTGTCCGCCGGCCGGTCGCGGACCTGCGCGCGGAACACGAAAGCCCAGATCAGCGCTGGAACGCCCTCGACGATGAACATGCCGCGCCAGGACGTCGCCTCGATCAGGTAGCCGGACAGCGCGGACAGCCACATCACGGTGACCGGGTTGCCGAGGATCAGGAACGCGTTGGCGCGCCCGCGTTCGGCTTTGGTGAACCAGCGGGCGAGCAACACGACCAGGGCGGGCAGCACCGCGGCCTCCACCGCGCCGAGCAGGAACCGGACCGCGATCAACACCGGTACCGAGCTGAGCAGTCCCTGCGCGGTCGCGAGGACGCCCCACGCGAGCACCGACCAGAAGATCAGGCTCCGCACGCTGCGCCGGTCGGCGTAGAGCACGCCGGGGACCTGCAACAGGAAGTAGCCGAGGAAGAAGGAGGAGGCGATCCGCCCGGACGTCGCGCTGGTGAGGTGCAGTTCCTGGGCCATCCCGCCGGCGGTCGCGATCGAGAAGTTCGACCGGTCCAGGTAGGCGAGGCTGTAGGTGACGAAAACGATCGGGATCAGCCGCAGCCAGCGCTGCCTGCCGGGCGCTTCGACGCTGTTCATCCGGTACTCCTGTCGCCGTTGACCTGAAGCCTTGACGAGCTTTCCGTAATATGGAAAGCTATTCCGCAATACGGTGAGAGGCAGTGTGCGTCGCCGCGTGCTGAACGTCAAGGGGGTCCGATGGCGGACATGGTCGGCAAAGCGCTGCGGCTGCTGTCCCTGCTCGGCGGTCATCCCGAAGGCGTTCCGTTGTCCGAACTGTCGCGGGAGGCCGGGTACCCGGTGAGCACCACGCATCGGTTGCTCAGCTCTCTGCAGGGCGAGGGATTCGCACGCAACGACCCAATCTCGAAGCGGTATTCGTTGGGGCTGCGACTGTTCGAGCTAGGCCAGACGGTCTCGCAGGCGCGCGGGTTCGCCGGTGTCGCACTGCCGGTGATGCACCAGCTCGCCGCGGAGACCGGCGAGCCGACGCTGCTGGCAGTGCTGGACGGGCACAACCAGGTGTACGTCCATTCGGTCCAGGGCTCGCAGCGGCTGCAGATCCGCGGCGAACCGGGAGCGCGCGGCCCGTTGCATTGCACGTCGATGGGCAAATGCCTGGTCGCGTTCGCGCCGCACCGGGCTGAGCTGGTCGCGTCGCTCGACCTGCCCGCGCTGGGCCCGCGCACGATCACGGAGCGCGCGGCGTTCGAGGCGGAGATCGCGAAGGTGCGCGAAAGCGGCTACGCCATCGCGGACGAGGAGCATGAAGAAGGCATCCGTGCGGTCGGCGTCCCGATCCGGACGCCGGATGGCACCGCGATCGCCGCGTTGTCCACGGCCGCGCCGGCGTATCGGCTGACGGTCGCCCAGCTGGAGGCGTTCGTGCCGGCGTTGCGTGCCGCCGCACGGGAACTGGCCGCGCTGCTGCCCCGCTGAACTGGGGCTACGAGCCGATCTGCTTCTTGATCCAGCCGACGAGCTGATCGACCCGCGCCGCGGTCTCGATGCCCGGCTGCGGACAGTCCGGACCGAAGTTCTCGACCGCGATCAGCGTGTTCTTGCCGTTGTCCGTCACAAAGAACGGCGAACCGGAGTCGTCCGGACAAGGGCTGTTCTCGACGGTCCGCTTCTTCAGCGGTTCCAGAGTGATCTCATTGTCGCGCACCGAACTGACGGAGAAATCGCCACGCTTGATGTGATCGGTCTGCACGATCACCTTGGAAGACAGCGAACCCCAGCCGACGAACGTGGTGTGCTCCCCGGGATCCGGCGGCCCGTCCGGCAACGCGAGCGGCTCGATGTCGGTGACCGGCTCGGAAAGCCGGGCCAGCGCGAGGTCGTTGACCGCGGACTGGCGTGTGTCGACGACCTGCACGACATGCCCGCGCGGATCGGAATCGGTGAGCTTCCCGAGCGCCACCGTCATGGTGTAGTCGGGCTTGCCGCTGATCCGCTTGCCGTCGATGTCGTGGAAGCAGTGCCCCGCGGTGATGATCCACTCCGGCGCGATGAGCGAACCGCTGCAGCCGCCGGTGCGGACGCCGCCGCCCTTCTCCGGGATGTCCTTCGAGGAGAGCTTGGCACTGAACGGGGTGGAATGATCGGGCGACGCGGCCTGCGCGGACTTCGGCGGGGCGGACGACTGGGCGACCTGCCCCGCCCCGTTGCCGGCGTTGCCCCCGGCGTTGACCGCCGGACCGCTGGCCTGCCGGGCCACCGCCACCTGCTTCGGCTCGGCCTCGGCGGTCCGGTGCACGCCGACGTAGACGCCAGCGAGCCCGGCCCCGACCACCGTGGCCACCGCCACAGCGCCCAGCCGAAGGCTCGCCCGCTGGACGACTCGTGACTTCGTGTGCACCACGGCGACCAAGATAGCGAAGTAGTTAACCCGAATGAGTGAGAGTGCCCGATTAATCTTAAGACCCGGGTAGAAAGTACCGCCTCCGACACGCCCAGTCGGAGAATAGTCACGGAATGCTAACGGTGACCTGGGCGGCGGGCCAGCGTTCCGCTGACCGGGATTGTCGGCGGTCAGGGCGACCTGTGTGCGGGGTGCGGCTGGGCGGGCGTCGCGCCGTCGATGGGGAGCACTCTCGAGACGCTTCCCGGTTGAGGCGGCGCGCGTGAGGCAGGACACAGCCGGGCGACAGAGGGACGGCGGACAACTGCGAGACCGGCGGAGCGGCACCGGCATGGCGGAACTGGCGGAGCGAACCCGGCGGAGCGGCGCCGCGCGGCGTGGCGAACCCGGCAGAGCGGCGCCGCGCGGCGCGGCGGTGCCGGCGCGGCGAGGCCGGCGTGGCCGAACTGGAGGAGCGGCACTGGCCGAGCAGCGCCGGCCGAGCGGCAGAGCGGTACCGCCAAGGCGACACCGGCGGAGCGGCACCCACGGAGGCACACCGGCGGAGCGGCACCCCGGAGGCGGCGACCGCTCCGCCGAACCAGGCGTGCGGTACAAGGTCGCGAAGGTGCCGCGCCGAGGGCGAAGCACCTGGGCCTTGCCTCACGCTCCCCGACGCTCCAGCTTGGCACCTCCCCCACCCGGCAGAGTCAGGCGGCAATGCCCCGATCGGCAACGCCAAGCCTCCCGCGCCGATCCCGGCTCGCTCGACGAAAACCGGTGGCACCACCTCAACCCAGCGAAGCCGGGCCACCAAGCCGCCCCCGCCCGGCGATGCCCATTCGGCAAGCCCAGCGGGAGGATCCCGCTAAGCGAGCCGATCACGAGCGTGCCCCCGGCCCCTCCGCCGATGAGCCCAGCGGCTCGGCGGGGAAGCCGCACAGTCGACGGAGAACTGAACTGCCCGGAGCATCTCACCGATAGGCAGGACATTCGGCTGGAAGCGACCGTGACGCCTGCCTATTCGTACTTCGGGCTGCGCTCCGTAAGCTCTGCAATCGCGTGTCACCGTAGTTCGCCCCCAGACCCGGCCGCGCTGATGGCCGCTACCGCAAGTGTTTTCAGCTTGGTGGCGGTGTGCATCTTGTTTACTCCCGGAGTCCGATGGCTTCGATGGGTTTGGCGCGCAGGGTGATGCGGGTGGACAGTCCGAGCGATACGAGGCTGAGCAGGAACGCGCCGCCGACGATGCCGCCGAGGACTGCGGGGGTTCCGGCTGGCAGCGGGGTTGCGCGCAGGGCGAGGTTCAGCAGCACCAGCGGGATCGCTGCGACGACGGTGCCGAGCACTGCCGCGATGCCGGCGGTGGCGAGTGCTTCCAGCCGCATCATCCGCACGACCTGCCGGCGGGTGGTGCCGATCAGCCGCAGCAACGCGAACTCGCGGGAGCGTTGCGCGGTGCTCATCACGAGCGTGTTGGCGACCGAGATCACCACGTAGCCGAGGATGACGCCCACTGCGACCAGGTTCAGGTAGAACTGCTGCTGACCGCCAGGGGTACCGGCCGCGGCGACCGTGGACCCCGGTCGCACCTCGAGACCCGGGTACCGAGTGCCGAGATCCCGCAATGCGGCGGCCACCGCGGCGGGGTCGGCGTTGGGCTCTTCGCGCACCAGGACGGAGTTGTCCATGCGGTCGCCGGTGTGCGCCCGCGCGAGATCGGCCGGCAGCACGTAGTCCCCGAAGGCGTTGTTGTGCGTGTAGACCGCGACCAGTTTCGCCTTCGCCGGGGCGCCGTCGCCGAACCAGAAGCCGACCTCGTCGCCGACCTTCTTGTCGTACCAGTCAGCCTCGCTCTTGCTCATCGCGACCGTGTCGCCGCGCAGGTCGTTCAGGTTCCCGGACACGACGCCGAGATCGAGCACGCCGCGCACCTGGTCGCCGTCCAGGCCCTGCGCCGCGTATTTCATCACCCGCAGCCGCCGGTCCTCCTGCACAGTCGTGACCACGTCGGTGTCGACCACCGAGGTCGCCGCCGCGACGCCGTGGACGTTGCGGGCCGCAGCCGCGACGTCGGGCGACAGCCGGCCGGTGGTGCCGGTGAGCACATAGTCCGCGGTCGTGGAGCGCACCGCCTGCTCCTGGTTCGCGGCGGCCGACGAGGTCTGGCTGTAGAACATCGAGATCGCGAACGCGACCGCCAGCATCACCGGCGCCACCGCCGAGGCGAGGCGGCGGGCGTTGGCCTGGGTGTTGGCCGAGGCCAGATAGCCGCTGACCCGCGACAGCCCCGAGCAGACCGGGCCGATGACCCGCGTCATCGCCGCAACCACCTTCGGGCCCAGCAGCGCGAGCCCGATCACGACCACCAGCGCGGACATCGACGACGCCGCGAGCGCACCGGGACCGGTCGCATACAGCGGCACTGTGGCCCCGCCGAACCCGGCGGCCACCAGCACGAACCCGGTGATCATCCGGGCCCGGCCGAGTTCCTGCCGTTCCACCGCTGCTTCGCCGAGCGCTTCGATCGGGCGGATCGAGGACGGTCGGCGACCGGCCGACCAGGCCGCGATCCGGGCCGCGCCCAGGCCGAGCAGGAACGCGGCGGCCAGCGGGATCGGGCCGACCGCGAGACCGAAGTCCGCCGGGATCACCCCGACCGCGGCGAACGAGCGGCGCAAACCCTCCGCCACCAGCACCCCCAGCCCCGCGCCGAGCACCCCGGCCACGACCGCGACCAGCATCGTCTCCGCGCTGATCAGCTTGCGGATCTGCTTCGGCGTCGCCGCGATCGCCCGCAGCAGCGCGAACTCCCGCCGCCGCTGATTGATCACCAGCGCCAGCGTGCTCGACACCACGAACATCGCCACCAGCAGCGCGAACCCGCCGAACGAACCAGCGACCGCGAACAGCACCGTCCGGGTCTGGCTGACGTCGAGGAACTCGACCGCGCTGCGCTCCACCCCGGTCGCCACCGTCGCCGTCGAACCGGCGACCGCCGAGCTGATCCGCTCCTCCAGCACGCTCGCCGACACGCCCGGCGCAGCCAGCACACCGACCGCGTGCAGCTGCCCCGGCTTCCCCGACAGCTCGGCAGCGCGTTCCCCGGTGAAGAACAGCGCCGACTGGCGCGAAAGACCGTTACCGGACTCCGGTGCCGCGATCCCGGACACCCGGAACTCCATCGGCGTGGAGCGGGTCGAGATCCGCACCGTGCTGCCGACCGAAACACCGGCGCGCGCGGCGAGGTCCGCGTCGAGGACGACGTCGTCCGCCGCCGTCGGCGCCTTCCCGGCACGCAACGTGAACGGCGCGAGCGCCGCGGCGTCCCAGTTGTGCCCGAGCGACGGCGACCCGTTCGGCCCGGACAGCACCTGATTGCCGGCGGTCACGAGATTCGCCGGGAAGCTCCGCTCCGCCACCGCGCGCCGCACCCCCGGCACCGCCGCGATCCGGGCCGCCAGCTCGTCCGGCACCGTCGTCTGCGTCGTGACCTGTTCGGACTCGCCGAAATCCGATCCCGGCGGCTTCACCGTCTGCACCCCGCCGACCACCACCGCCGCCGCCGCATACCGCTCCGTCGGCACCCCCGCCCGGATCCCGGACTCCATCAGGATCCCGCAGCCCGCGACCAGCGCGGTGCCGAGCAGGATCGCGACGAACGCGCCCACGAACCCGCTCAACCGGGACTTCGTCGTCTGCCACGCCAACGACCACATCGGACTCACCACTCCCCGAGACGGGTCATCCGCTCCGCGACCCGCTCCGGAGTCGGCTGCGGCAGATGACCGGCCAGCTTCCCATCAGCCAGGAACAGCACCCCGTGCGCAGCCGACGCGGCGACCGGGTCGTGCGTCACCATCAACACGGTCTGCCCCATCTCGTCGACCACGCCCCGCAACAACTCCAGCACTTGGCGCGCGGTGCGGGTGTCCAACGCACCCGTCGGCTCGTCGGCCAGCACCACCTCCGGCCGAGTGATCAACGCACGGGCGATCGCGACCCGCTGCTGCTGCCCGCCCGACAACTCCGCCGGACGATGCTCCAGCCGCTTCGCGATACCCACACCGTCCACGATCTGCCGCAGCCACCGGGAATCCGGCTTCCTCCCCGCCAACCGCATCGGCAACGTGATGTTCTGCAGCACGTTCAACGACGGCAACAAGTTGTACGCCTGGAAAACGAACCCGATCCGCGTCCGACGCAACTCCGTCAACGCCTTCTCGCGCAACCCGCTCAACTCGGTCTCGCCCAGCAGCACCCTGCCCGAACTCGGCTTGTCCAACCCCGCCGCACAATGCAGAAAAGTGCTCTTCCCCGAACCCGACGGCCCCATCACCGCAGTGAACGAACCCTGCCGGACACCGACCGACACCCCGTCCAAAGCCGTCACCGCACCATCACCGGAACCGTAAATCTTGCGTACCGCTTCCAGCTTCAAGGCGCTGGTTCCGCCTGTGTTCATCGCGTCGTGCTCCTCGCACCCGGCAGGTTCTCTGTCGAGAAGAACGCTATGGCGACGCGGGTGGCGAAACGATCCCGGCAACGGGCGTCTTGGGGGTAGCGCAGACACCACCACCTCCAGCGGTGTCGCCCCATGGGTCTTCTTGGCGGCGGTTGCGGTGATCCTGGCGCGGCGGGGTCGCGAGGGGCCGGGGTCGTGAAGGGACCATTGAGGGAATCTGCTTCCCTCAATGGTCCCCTCACGGACACCAAGACCCTCAAGGGCCCCCTCACGGACAGGCAAGTTCGGCAATCGGCAGCGGGGCGTGGCAATTCTCCGCCGGGAAACCACCACCAGCGCGGCCGGGGAAACCTCGATGGGACACTGTCCGGGTGAAGAAACGGCTGCGTACGTGGTGGTCCGGTGTCTGGTACCTCACGGTCGGCGCCGGCACCGGATTCATTGCCATGCTGCTCTTTTTCGCGCTGGCGATCGTCGCGGCGATGTCGTTGATCGGCGTCGGGATCCCGGCGATTCCGGTGGCGATGAAACTGCTGCGCCACCCGCTCCGTTTCGAACGCCGCCGAGCCGCGCGGCGGCTCGGCGAGCCGATTCCGGAGCCTTACCTCAGCGGTTCACCGGTCCGTGATCCGGCGACGCTGCGCGACCTCGGCTGGCTGGTGCTGCACGGCTCGGTCGGTTTCTTCGTCGGCATCTTCGCCTTCGCGCTGCCGCTGGGCGGCCTGCGGCAGCTCCTCACCGCCGCGGCCTGGTGGCTGGTGCCGGGCGGGATCCCTAGTTCGACCGCGTTCCAGGTCGATTCGTGGCCGAGCGCCGGGCTTTGCGCGCTGATCGGAATCGCGATGATCGCGCTCTCGTTCTGGGCCGTGCCGTTCGCGAACTGGCAGGCGCGGGCGGCCAAAGCACTGCTCAGTCCGCGCCCGGGCGCGCGGATGACCGACCGGGTCGTCGAACTCGCCGCCACCCGCGCCGCCGCGCTCGAAGCGCACGGCGCGGAACTTCGGCGGATCGAACGTGATCTGCACGACGGCGCGCAGGCCCGGCTTTCCGCCGTCGTGCTGCAGATCGGCATCGCCGACCAGCTTTTCGCCCAGGATCCGGCACGGGCACGGCAATTGCTCGGCAAAGCGCAGGACGCCGCGACCGCCGCCCTCGCCGAACTGCGGACCGTCGTGCGGAGCATCCACCCGCCGCTGCTGACCGACCGCGGGCTGGACGGCGCGGTGACCGCGCTGGCCGACCGGTCCGCGATTCCGTGCACTGTGGACGTCCGCAGCAGCGCGCGCCGCCCAGCCGCGGTGGAGGCGGCGGCGTACTTCATCGTCGCCGAAACGCTCACTAACGTGACCAAGCACGCCCAGGCTGACCAGGCATGGATTACGCTCGACGGCACCGCCGACACGCTGCGTGTCGAGATCCGCGACGACGGCCGGGGCGGCGCGGACGAATCCCAGGGCAGCGGACTGGCCGGGATCCGCAAACGCGTCGAAGCCTTCGACGGGACCGTCACGCTCACCAGTCCGCCCGGCGGACCGACTGTTCTGGAAGTGGAGTTGCCATGCGGGTCGTGATCGTCGAGGACGACGCCCTGCTGCGAGAAGGTCTCGTGCTGCTGCTGGAAACGTCTGGCATCGAGGTGGCGGCGGCGTTCGACCACATCGACGACTTCCTCGCGTTCATTCGCGAAGACCGGCCGGACGCGGTGATCACCGACGTCCGGCTGCCGCCGACGCACACCGACGAGGGCCTGCGCGCGGCCGTGCAGGCGCGGCAGCTGCACCCCGGGCTGCCGGTGCTGGTGCTGTCCGCGTACGTGGAAACCGGGTACGCGGCGGAACTGCTGGCCGACGGCAAGGGCGCGGTCGGTTACCTGCTCAAGGAACGGGTCGGCAAGGTCGCGAAGTTCCTCGACTCGCTGGAACGCGTCGTGCAGGGCGGGACCGCGATGGACCCCGAGGTGGTCACCCAGCTGCTGGCGCACCGCCGGGACCCGCTGGACTCGCTCACCGCCCGCGAACGCGAGGTGCTCGGACTCATGGCGGAGGGATACAACAACGCCACCATCGCGGAGCTGCTGGTGGTCAGCGACGGGACGGTGCTCAAGCACATCCGAAACATTTTCGCGAAGCTCGGACTGCCCGAGGACAATGGGCACCGGCGGGTGCTGGCGGTGCTGGCCTATCTGAACGGCAAACGGTAGCGCTGGCACTACCGTGAAGTCGGGGGTTCAAGGTATGTCGGCGGGCACCGGCGTTTTCTAGTGTTCTCGGCATGGAAAAGGAAGCTTCGCGCAGCCGCCAGGTCGGCGGCCCGGTGGTCACTACCCTGCTCTGGCTGATCTTCATCGCCAGCGCCGCGACGAATTCGGTCGGTGGCTTCATCGGAATGGATTACTCGTTCCGGATGATCGCGGGCGGGATCGCGGTGGCGTTTCTGGTGATCCTGATCGTGCGGTTCGTCGCCCGGACCAAGGACTGAGGCCGCCGGTGGAACGCTGTGCCGTTGGTGCCCAGGAAATCGGGTCGTCCGGCGCGACTGGCGGGCAGATCCAGACTGTCCACGACGGACTCTCCCGGACCGGTGCCGCCGGAGTGTCCGAACTGGACTCCTGAAAGCCGGTCACGCCCACGTCGAGCAGTACCTGCCCGGCCTGCTGCCGCGCGGCAGCGACCTCCGGTACGGATGCTCGTGCAGCACACCAGCGGGCTCGACGACTGCCTCCGGACGAGCTGCTGACCTCACCGAGCTGAACGCGAGCATCGCCGGTGCTCCGAACGAGCGGGAGTGCGGCCTGGGTCCGGCCGGAAGCCGGACCCAGGCCGCACCCGGTCAGGACACCTTGGGCGTCGCCCGCACCCCGAAGTGCAGGTACGGCTCGCCGGTCGCCAGCGAGTAGAACACGATCGGCAGCCAGAACTGCGCGCCCGGCGGCTTGATCAGGAACAGGGTGTCCGAGAGCGGCACCAGGTCGTACTCCTGGACCCGGTCCTGCTCCGGCACCAGCTCCGCCAGCGCACCGGTCGCGATGGCCTTCAGGCGCAGGCCGTCCGAGCCCTGCGAGACCTCGATGCGCGACCCGGCCCGCTCGTACACGCCGAAGTGGCGGCTCGCGTCCACCTCGACCGGGGTAGCCGGCGGCTCCAGCGGGCGCGGCATGGCCACGTCCGCCAGTTCGGCGAAGATCTCCCGATACAGCTCCTCGTACAGGTCCCGCGCGTGGCCGCCGTTGGTCAGCAGCGTGACCGCCAGTCCCTGGTCCGGCAGCAGCCGCAGGAAGGCCGACTGGCCGATCGTGTTGCCGTCATGGCCAATGAGGCGGCGGCCGTTCCAGTTGTCGCGGATCCAGCCGAGGCCCCACGAATCGCCGAGCGCGTACGGGTTCGGGACCTTGACCTGCTCCGCGGTCATCGCCTCAACCGTTTCCTCCGACAGCAGCCGGGTGCCGTCCTCGGCGACGCCGCCGTTCAAGTGCAGGCGGGCGAACGCGAGCACGTCCTTGGCCTGCGCGCTGATCAGGCCGGCAGGACCGGCCGAACGGGGCAGCTGCCAGGCCGGGGCCAGCTTCGGCTCGTCGCCGTCGGTCTCGACATGACCGACCGCGGCGCGGTACAGCAGTGCTTCTTCTGGCAGCGTCACGGTGTGGGTGAGGCCCAGCGGAGTGAACAGCTTCTCCCGCATGGCCGCGTCCCAGGTCTTGCCGGTGAGCTTCTCGATCACCCGGCCCATCAGGATGAATCCTGAGTTGCAGTAGGAGAACGTCGCGCCGATCGGATGGTTCTGCGCGGCCTCGGGCAGCAGGTCCACGTACTTTTCGACGCAGTCGTCGCCTCGGCCGGTGTCGGTGAAGATATCGCCGTCGATGCCGCTGGTGTGGGTCAGCAGGTGCCGCATGGTGACCGTCTTGGTCACGTCCGGGTCGGACAGCCGCAGCTCCGGCAGCACGTCGGCAATCGGCGCGTCGAGGTCCAGCAGGCCCTCCTCGACCAGCCGCATCACCACAGTCGCCGTCCACACCTTGGAGATCGAGCCGATCTGGAAGAGCGAGTCCTCGGTGACCTCGACGCCGGTCTTCGCGTTCAGCACGCCGTGCGTCGCGAACACCTCCTCGCCGGTCTCCACCCGCAGAATGCCCAGCGACGCACCGGGGACGCGGTGCTTGCGCGCCAGTTCGGCGAGCCGGCGGTCCCAGTGGGCGGCCTCGATCGGCACCCGCGAAACGCCGTCGGCAGGGCCTGCGTACTGCTCGACCCATTCGAGCACCCGCCGGTTGTAATCGGCGCGGTGCGACGGCGGTCCGTCCAGGATGAACAGGTGCGCGCCGCCTGGGTACAGCACCAGCCGCGACGGGACGTCGCGCTCGCGCAGCGCGGTGAACCACTGCTCGGCCTGCCCGACCGGGCAGCGTACGTCCTCGGCGCCATGCAGGATCAGTGTCGGCGTGCGGACCTGGTCGACCTTCGAGTACGGCGACAGTTCCGTGTAGTCGGTCCAGGCCAGTCCGTCGAACTCGTTGACGGCCATGAAATGCCCGCCGTCGGAGGTGCCGGACATGCTGGTCAAGTCGCTGACCACGCCACCGGCGACCGCGGCCGCGAACCGGTCGTCGCGGCTCGTCAGGTAGCAGGTCATGTAGCCGCCGTAGCTGTACCCGGTGACCGCGAGCCGGTCCGGGTCGGCGAGGCCCTCGGCGACCAGCTGATCGATCGGTTCCAGGAAGTCGGCGGCGTCGGCGCGTCCCCAGTTGCCGACCGTCGCGGCATAAAACGCTTCGCCGTAACCATCGCTGGCGCGCGGGTTGAGAGTGAGCACTGCCCAGCCGCGAGCAGCGAGCACTTGGTGGTACAGGTGAATCGCGTCGGCCGCACCGTTCCACGCGTTGTGCGGGCCGCCGTGGATGTCGATCAGCAGCGGTTGACCGCCAGTGCGTTCCGAGTCACGAGTCAGCCACCCTTCGACGACGGTGCCGTCGCTGATGGTGAACTCGCGCGCTTCGCGGTCGAACAGTTCCACGTCGGACAGTGCTTCGCCGTGCCTGGTCCGGACGTCCTGCGCGCCGGTGACCCGGTCGAGCACCACGATCTCGCCGAAGGAATCCGCGGTGGCCAGCACGACCGCCGCCTGGTCCCCGACCAGGTCCATTCCGGACACCACGTGGCCGGCACCGGTCAGGATCGGACGCGGTTCCCCGCCGGCCAGGTCCACTTCGTACAGATGGGTGCAGCCGCGGTCGCGGATCGCGAACACCACGATGTCTCCCGCGGCGTTGAGCTGCGGCAGCACCCCCGGGTAGCCGGAGCCGCCGGGCATCACGTTGCGGTCGAGGGAAGCGGCCAAGTTGACGGTCTCGCCGCTGTCCAGCGAGACGCGCAGCAGGCTGAGGTGCCCAGTGGCAGTGTCGGTGCGGCCGATCACCAGCAGCGCCTTGCCGTCGGCAGTCCAGCTGGCGGTGCCCGCCATGCCTTCGCCGCTGCCGACCTGCTTCGGTTCCGAATTGCGCTCAGTGACATCGAGAACGTAAGCGGCGGACTGGAAAGTAAGGTCCGCGTCGTCGTCGCGCGCGCCGGTGAACGCGAGCTGCTTGCCGTCCGGCGACCAGGTCGGATCGCCCGCGTGCCAATCCCCGAAGGTGAGCTGCTTGACCTCGCCGGTCGCGACGTCCAGCACGTGCAGGTGCTTGCGATAGGTCTTCAGCAGCCCGGCACCGTCGGCCTTGAAGTCCAGCCGCTCGGCGACGATCGGTGCGTTAGCGGGCGGCGCTTCGACCGTCGCGGCGAGATCAGTGGCCGCGGAAAACGCGATCTTGCCGCCGTCCGGGCTCCAGACGGGCGCGCCCGCGCCGAGCGGGAGCGACGTCTTCTGCTCGGCTTCGCCGCCGTCTGCTGGCAGCAGCCACACCTGCGGCGGGCCGTCCTGGGCGCGCAGGAAGGCAATCTGCTCACCCGACGGCGCCCACCTCGGGGCCGCGTCGCCGGTGCCGCGAGTCAGCTGCCGAGCCTCGCCGGACGCGGTCGCGACTGTCCACAAGGTATCGACGTTGCGGTCCTCGGCCTCATCGGCGGTCCGCACGACGTAGACGATCCGGCTGCCGTCCGGCGAGAGCGCCGGCTGACTGGGCGCGGCGAGGTGATAGAGGTCTTCGATGCCGAGACGGCGGGTCATACGCTGGCTCCTCTGGAGATCGCGGGCTCGTGGCCCTCGGTTTCGACGAAGTGGCAGGCGGCGGCGTGCCGCCGGGGCGCGGCGTCCTCGGCCGGATCCGCGCGCAGGCACAGCTCGCGGTCGTCCCGCACGAGCGGTCCGATCGGGCAGCGCGGGTGATACCGGCATCCGGCAGGCGGGTGATGCGGGTCCGGCGGTTCCGCATCGGCGGTCGCGCTGGGTTCGAGGTCGAACAGCGGCTTGTGCGCCGACGGCGCGGCGTCCAGCAGGTCCCGGGTGTAGGGGTGCTGCGGGTCGGTGAGCACCTGCTCGGCTGGTCCGGCCTCGACGATCCGGCCGAGGTACATCACCGCGACGAAGTCGCTGAGGTAACGGATCACCGCGAGGTTGTGCGAGATGAACAGCATCGACAGGCCGAGCTGCCGCTGCACCGAGCGGACCAGGTTGAGCACCGCGCCCTGCACGGAAACGTCGAGCGCCGAGGTGATCTCGTCGGCGATCAGCGCTTCCGGCTGCCCGGCGAGCGCCCGGGCCAGCGCGACCCGCTGCCGCTGCCCGCCGGACATCTGGCCGGGCAGGTGCTCGGCCCGGTCCGGATCGAGCTGGACCAGCTCGAGCAGCCGGGCGACCTCGGCCCGGCGCGCCGCTTTGCCGGGGAACGCGCCGCGCGGCATCGCCTCGATGATCGACTCGCCGATCGTCATCCTCGGGTTGAGCGAGGAATACGGATCCTGGAACACCATCTGCAACGGACGACGGCGCGGCAGCCGCCGGACGTCCGTCCCGCCGAGCAGCACCTGGCCCTCGCTCACCGGCGAAAGCCCGACCGCAGCCCGGGCCAGCGTCGACTTGCCGGACCCGGACTCGCCGACCAGGCCAACGACTTTGCCCGCCGGAACGGTCAGCGAAACCCCGTCGACCGCGGTCATCCGGCCGTACCGGACGCTCACCCGGTCGAAGATCAGCTCGCTCATTCCGCGCCTCCCGGCAGTCCGTGAAGGGAACCTTCCGGGACTCTGATTCCCTCAATGTTCCCTTCACGGACTTCGTCCGCGGAGGGGCGCGCGAGGGGGGTGTCGTCCGGATGCCAGCACGCCACCCGGTGTTCCGGCGCGACGACGGTCAGCTCCGGGTCCTCCGCCCGGCACTGGTCGGTCGCCAGCGGGCACCGCGCCGCGAACGCGCAGCCGTCGGGCATCCGGCCCGGCTCTGGCGGACGGCCGGGAATCACGGCGAGCGCCGCGTCGCGATCGGTCTCCAGGTCGATGGTCGTGGCGAGCAGCGCCCGGGTGTAGGGGTGCCGCGGCGCCATCTCCGGCCCGGCGGCCGGCAGGTCCTCCACGATCCGCCCCGCGTACATCACCAGGATTCGTTCGCAGGTCTGGGAAACCACCGCGATGTCATGGCTGATCAGGATGATCGCGGTGTCCCGTTCCGCGCGCGTCTGCGCCAGCAGCCGCAGCAGCTGCCGTTGCACGGTCACGTCCAGCGCGGTGGTCGGCTCGTCCGCGATGATCAGCCGCGGGTCGCCCATCAGGCCCATGCCGATCATCGCGCGCTGCCGCATCCCGCCGGAGAACTCGTGCGGGTACTGCTTTGCCCGCCGCGCGGCGGCCGGGATGCGCACCGCGCGCAGCCGGTCGACGGCCCGTTCGAGCGCCTTGGCCCGGGAGAGGCCGTGGTGCTGCTCGGAAACCTCGGCCAGCTGGCGGCCGATCCGGCGGGTCGGGTTGAACGAGGTCATCGGGTCCTGGAACACCATCGCCAGCGACGTGCCCAGCAGCGTCCGCAGTTCGCGCTCCGGCGTGGTGAGCACCGGCGTGCCGGCGAAGTCCAGCCGGTCCGCGGTCACCGAACCGGGCGACTCGATCAGCCGCGACACCGCTAGCCCGGTCAAGCTCTTGCCGGAACCGGATTCGCCCACCACTCCGATAGCTTCGCCAGCCCGCACGGTGAAGCTCACCCCGCGTACCGGGACCGTCCAGCCGGACGGCCGCGGGAACGCGACCTCCAGGTTTTCCACCACCAGCACGGTGTCGTCCGGGTTCGCGGGCGCGTCCGCGTTGGCCGTCCGAAGTGGACGCGACAGCAGCCGGGGCAGCCGATCCCGGACTCCGATCACCCCGGCGACCGTCTCGCCGAACAGGTTGAACGCGAGTCCCGCGACGACCACCGCGACGCCGGGTGCCAGCGCGGCGGCCGGGTTGACGTAGATCCCGTTGAGACTCTCGTTGAGCAGCCGGCCCCAGTCGTAATCCGGGGCCTGCACGCCGATCCCGAGGAAGGACAGCCCGGAGAACGCCAGCAACGCCCCGCCCGCGCCCATGGTGGCGTTGACGGCCAGCGGTTCGCCGATGTTCGGCAGGATGTGCCGGGCCAGCAGCCGGATCCGGCCCACCCCGGCGACCCGGGCAGCGGACACGAAGTCCCGCCCGGCCACCGACGCGGACAGCGTCTGGGTCAGCCGGGCGAACTGCGGGGCCAGCGCGAACCCGATCGCCAGCACCGCACCGTTCGTGCCGACGCCGAAGATCACCGCGAAGAACAGCACCAGCAGCAGACCGGGGAACGCGACCGCGACGTTCACCGCCGCGGTCAGCAGGCGCGCGAGCGGGCGCGGCAGCACCGCGGGCAACATGCCGAGCACGAGTCCGGTAACCACCCCGATCGCGGCCGCGATCAACGCGAGCACCACCGAAAGCCGGGTCGCGACCAGCACCCGGTAGAAGATGTCCCGGCCCAGTTCGTCCGTGCCGACCAGGTGCTGGCCGGACGGGGCCTGCCCGATCGCGTTGGTGTCGATCGCCGAAGCCGCGCCCTGCCACAGAATCGGGCCGAACAGCGCGACCGCGAGCACCAGCGCCAGCAGTGCGGCCGAGCATGCGCCCAAAGGCGTGCGCAGGGCGGCCAGCCACTGCGCTCCGCGTCGTTTCGCCATCTCAGCTCTCCCGGATCGTCGAACGCGGATCGAGGACGGCCAGCAGCACGTCCACCACGAGGTTCACCAGCAGCACGCCGATGCCGTAGATCAGCACGATCCCCTGCACCAGCGGGTAGTCCTTCTGCAGGATCGACTGCGAAATGGTGGAACCGAGGCCCGGCCAGGCGAACACGTTCTCCACCAGCACGGTGCCCGCGACCATGGTGGTGAACAGCATCCCGCCCAGCGTCAGCGTCGCGGTCAGCGCGTTCGGCAGGGCGTGGCGCAGGTAGACCAGCCGCGCGGGCAGGCGCTTCGCGCGGGCGGTGCGGACGAAATCGTTGCCCAGCACGGAAAGCGTTTCCACCCGGACGATCCGGGACATCGTTGCGATCGGCCCGAGCGCCAACGCGATGACCGGCAGCACCAGCGAACTCGCGCTGTCGTGCCCGGCCACCGGGAACCAGCCGAGCTGCACCGCGAAGAACGCCACCAGCGCCACCGCGACCAGGAACTCCGGGATCGCGGCGACCAGCACGCTCGTCGAGGTGAACGCCAGCTCCGCCCCGCGCCGCCGCCCGCCGCGGGTCAGCACCGCGAAGGTCAGGCCGAGCGGGATCGCCAGCGCGATCACCACGAGGAACGCCGGCAACGCCAGCTGCAGGGTGTTCGGCAGCCGGTCGGAGATGATCTCGCTGACCGGCTGGCCGCTGAGCATCGAGACGCCGAAGTCACCGCGGAACAGGCCGCCGAGGTAGTCGAAATACTGCTGCCACAGCGGATGGTCCAGTCCGAGCGCGGCCCGGCGGGCGTTCACCAGCTCGATCGGCGCGGTCAGCCCGAGCGCCGCGCGCACCGGATCGCCCGGGATCAGCTGGATCATCAGGAACGCCAGGGTGACCAGCGCCCACAGCGACACGACGAACCGGGCGAGACGGCGGGCGCCGAAGGTCAGCCAGGGGCTGACCTTCGGGCCCGCGACGGCGATCGCGCCGGTCATCAGGAGTACATCCGGATTGACGACGGCTTCAGGAGCCCGCCCGCGATCTCGAACCGGGCGTTGCTCCCGAACGTCGGCAGCACCGTGTTCGCGAACAACGTCATGTCCTGCTTCGCGACCAGCGCGGACTCGGCTGCCAGCCAGTCCCCGCAGCCTGCCCCGCCCGCCTGCGTCGCCGCCTTCGCGACCAGCGCGTCGTACTCCGGGTTCTTGATGTGCGCGAAGTTCGTGCCCTGCGGCGGTTCCCCGCCGGAGACGAACGGCACCAGCTGGCTGGGCAGGGTCAGACCGAGCGGTGCCAGCGAGATGTCCCATTCGCCGGTGGCGAACAACGCCTGGCTGATGCCCGGGCCGTCCAGCGCCTTGAGCGTGACGTCGACGCCGACGTTCTTCCAGCCCTGCTGGATCAGCTCCGCGCCCGCGGCCATGGTCGGGCCGGCCTGCGAAGCGTAGACAGCGGTCAACGCGAGCCGTTTGCCGTCCTTCACCCGGATGCCGTCCGGCCCCGGCTTCCAGCCGGCCGCGTCCAGTGCCGCCTTGGCCGCGGCGACGTCCAGCCCGGGCACCTTGCCGGCGACCGAATCACCGGTGCAGGGCAACGGGTCACCGGTGACCATGCTCTTGACCGGCGCACTGCCGTCGCGGGTCAGTACCTTCGCCGCCTGCGGCAGATCGACCGCTTGCACCAGCGCCTTGCGGATCGACTGGTCCGCGGTGGCCCGGCCGGACGCCTGGTTGAAGAACAGCTCGCCGATCGGCTGGATGACATCCGCGTGGAACAGTTTCGCCGCGCGCAGCCGCTGCTGGTCCTGCCCGATCACCTCGCCGGCGTTGACCTCGCCGGACAGCAGCAGGTTGGACGTGGTCGTCATATTCGGGACGACGCGGAAGACGACCTTGTCCGGCAGGCCCTTCTCCTTGTTGTCGAAGCTGCCTGGGCCCCAGGTGTAGTCCTTGCGCCGGATCAGCGTGTAGTGGTCGTTCGGGACGCTCTCGGAGACGGTGAACATCCCGGTGCCGTTCTCGCCCTTGGCCAGCGTCTTGCGGTCGGCCAGGCCCTTGGCGCAGACGATCGGCACGCCGCCGAGGTTGCGCAGCAGGAACGCGTCCGGCGCGCCGCTGGTCACCTGAACGGTGCCGGCCGCGTCGTCGGCGACCGCCTTCGTGCCGACCTTCACGGTCACGCCCGCGATCGGCGACTTGTTCGCCGCGTCCCCGACGAAGTTGATGCTGTCGACCACGTCCTTCGAGGTCAACGGCGTGCCGTCGGCGCAGGTGATGCCCTTGCGCAGCGTGAACGACGCGGTGGTCGTGGTGGCTTCCCACTTCTGCGCGATGGCGGGCTGGATGTTCCCCTGGGGATCGAGGTTGATCAGTCCGTCGTAGAGGAACTGGTCCATGCGGCGGGCCACCGACAGCACGGTGATCGCCGGGTCGAGCGTTCCCGGGTCGGAAGCGATGGCATAGGTGAACGTCTTGCCGTCCACCAGTTTCTGGTTCGCGGTCCGGTCCTGCCCGGATTGCGCTGATCCCCCGCACGCGCTCACGGTCAAGGCCACTACGCCCGCCATAGCGGCGGTGAGCCGAGCAGTCTTCATGGGAATTTCTCCTACGGGGTGACGGTCTGCGCGGAGAGGTGGTCAAGCGCCAGCCGGGCGGCGGCGCCGATGGACCCGTCGACCGCGGGCAGGCGGTCGGCGAGAGAGTGGGCGCGGGTGAATACCGCGACCGCGAACTGGCGACCGTCCCCCAAGGTCACCACGCCCGCTTCGTTGCGGACACCGGGAAGCGTCCCGGTTTTCGCCGCGACCGCGACGCCGGACGGGAAGCCCGACGACAGCCGATGCGGCCAGATCTGCTGCGCCATGATCGTCCGGACCCGTTCGCAGGCCGCCGGGTCAGCGGCCCGGTCGGTCCAGATCGCGTCGAGCAGCGCGGTCATCTCGCGCGGTGTCGAGGACGTAGTGCGTTCCGGGTCGCGCACCGAGAGCTTGTCCAGCTGTTCCGGAGTCGCGCCGCCGAGCACGGCTTCCAGATCGTCGTCCGGGCTGCCGCCGAGATCCGCGATGACGCTCGCGAACAGGTCTTCGCAGCAGCCGATCAACCGGGTACGGGACAGGCCGAGGTCGGCCAGCACCCGGTCCACCGCGTCCTGGCCGACGCGGTGGTAAATCAGGTCGGTCGCGGCGTTGTCGCTCATCGTGAGCATGAAGTGCGCCAAGTCGCGCCAGCTCATCTCGACGTCGTCCGCGCAGCCCGCGGTGCCGATCCCGCCGGTCCGGTACCGCGCGGTGACCTTGGTGCGTTCCGTCTCGTCCAGCCGGCCCGCCACCACTTCCCGGGCGTAGGCGACGGCGAGCGGGATCTTGAACACCGACGCGAGGACCACCGGATCATCGCCGTTTACGGACACCTCGGGCCCGTCCGGAACGCCGATCTCGCGGGCGTGCAGGAAACCGTCGGTGTCCGCGTCGGCGAAAACCGCTTCGATCTGTTCCTGGACGCTCATGCCGAGACCCGCCGGTCCGCGCGTCCAGTGTGGAGGAACTGGACGTGGCCGTTGCCGTCGTCGCCGACGAAGGCGTGCGGCAGGTAGACGCCCGGCACCATCGGAACGGTGGCAACGAAGGTGTCCCCGCGGTAGGGCAGCAGTTCTTCCTTGCCCGACGGGCCGCCGATCTCGGCGAAGATCCCCTTCGGTGTGCGCTCCATCCACAACCGGCCCTCGTCGTCCGCGGTGACGACGGTGTCGGCGACCATCGAGGAGTACTCGCCGACGAACCGGGAAAGGTCCGGCGCGGCCGACGAATCCGGCGCGGGCAGCGGCGGGACCTGGATGCCGGCGAGCTCGGCCATCAGCTTGCCGAAGATCGCCTGGTACACGTGCAGCGGCTCGCCGCCGTTGGTCAGCAGCGCGATCGCGACTCCGTGTTCCGGAGCCACCCGCAGGAACGACGACTGCCCGATGGTGCCGCCGTCGTGGCCGATCACCTTGCCGCCGTCCCAGTCGAACAGCATCCAGCCGAGGCCCCACTGACCGGCCATGATGGTGCCCAGATCAGGCGTGTCCACCTGCGGTTCGCGCATCGCGAGCAGCGACTCCGGCAACACCACCTGAGTGCCGTCGTCGGCTTTGCCCTCGTTGAGGTGCATTCAGGCGAACGCGAGCAGGTCGCGCGGGCGCATCGCGAGGGTCGAGCCGGCCGCCGAGTTGGAGCGGGGCAGCGCCCAGACCGGAGCGGGCACCGGTGCCTCGCCCGGAGCCGGAGTGACATGGCCGATCGCCGCGCGGTAGCGGATCGCGTCGTACGGGCCGGACGCGGCGTGGGTCAGGCCGAGCGGTTTGAAGAGGTGCTCGCGCACGCAGTCGTCCCAGCACTTGCCGCGCAGTACCTCGATGATGCGGCCGAGCACGCAGTAGCCCGCGTTGTTGTAGGAGAACCGCTCGCCCGGCGGGAACAGCTGGGGCACGCTGCCGAGCGTCGCGACGAGCTTCTCCACCGCGTCGTCGCCGACCCCGGTGTCGGTGAAGATGTCGCCCTCGAACCCGGCGGTGTGGCAGGTCAGCTGCCGGACGGTGATCGCGGCCGCGGCCTCCTCGTCGCCGATCGCGAACTCGGGCAGGTAGTCGCGCACCGGCCGGTCGAGATCGACCTTGCCCTCGTCGACCAGCTGCATGATCAGCGTGGTCGTCCACACCTTGGTGATGGAACCGATCTGGAACACCGAGTCCACAGTGGACTCGACGCCGGTGCTCTTGTTCAGCACACCGGCCGCGTGGTCGATCACCTCGCCGTCGGCGAGCACCGCGATCGCGGCTCCGGGCACCTGGTGCTCGGCCAGCAGCACGGCGAGGTTCTCCTGCAGCCAAGTCTCGATTTCGGAAATTTTCGACATGTGCACCTTCTGTCCGGGTGGGGGTGGTCCGGCGTTTCCGGAATGCTAGGTCCGTGGCGGACGTCACTTGTTCGTCCGGACCGAGGAGAGCGAAGCGAAAGTTCGTCCGCACCGACGAATCACGCGGTGCGCAGCGACTCCACTGCCGTCGCCGCGGCGAATCCGATGAACGCGTCGCGCTCGGGCACCCGGGAACGGGAATCCTCGGCACGCGTGAATACCGACACCGCGTACCGGCCGCCGTCCGGGTACTCGACCACGCCGACCTCATTGCGCACCGACGGCAGCGTGCCGGTTTTGCCGCTGGTGCGAATCCCGTCGTCCGGGAACCCGGACCGCAGCCGGTGCGGCCAGACCTGCAATCCGGTCCAGCGCCGGACATCCGCGCACGCTTGCGGCGGCGCCGCCTCGTCGCGCCAGATCAGGCCGAGCAGCCGGGTCATTTCCGCAGCGGTGGTGCGGCAGGTGTTTTCCGGCTGCAATGCGCGCAAACCGGAAACCTGTTCATGACTCAGTTCGGAAAGCAGCCGTTCGTCGTCCTCGTAGGCCACGCCGAGATCTTCGCCGATGGTCGCCAGCAGCTCGGCGCAGTCCTGCGGAACCGCCGTTCGAGCGAGTCCGAGCCGGCGCAGCGTCGCATTGACCGAATCCTTGCCGATCTCGGCCAGAATGAGGTCGGTGGCAACGTTGTCACTGATTCCGATCATCAGGATCGCCAGCTCGTGCCAGGACATCACGACCTCGTGCCGGAAGGTGGCCAAACCGTACGGGCTGGGGGTCGGATGTCCCGGCCGGACGGCGATCCGGTCGCCGAGGTCGCGCAGGCCCTCGGCGGCCTGGCGGGCGAGTTCGAGCGCGACCGGGATCTTGAACACCGATGCGGTGACCACCGGAACGTCCGCGCCGATCCCGAACGTCGCGGTGCCGTCGACATCGGCGGCCTGCAACCAGACCTCGACCCCGATCTCGTTCGCCCGGCGAAGGATCTTCTCGGTTGCGTCGGCGGTCATCTGCGCTCCTGTCTACTTCGGACGGATCCGGCCGGAAACAGGCGGGAACCCAGTCCCGCCTGTTTTGTTCATTCATTCTGTGCACGGCGGGCAGGGCGCAGCTGGTGCGATCGAACGAAGGCCGCCCGGCGGTTTGCGCCGGGCGGAGCAAGCAGGGTCAGACCTCTTCTGGCTTGTCCAAGCCGCGCAGCAGATGCAGCTGGACCATCGCGGCGAACCGGTCCCCCGAATCCTCCAGATCGATGCCGCCGACTTCGGCGAGCCGGCGCAACCGGTATCGGAACGTGCTCGGATGCACGTACGCGGCCGCCGAGGCGGCCCCGATGTCGCCGAAGGAATCGAGCCAGCATCGCAGCGTATGCACCAGCTGTGACTGGTGTTTCGTGTCGTAGGCGAGCAATCGGGCAATCGGCCCGGTCGCGACATCGCCGCGGGCCGCCGACAGGTCCGCCAGCTCCAGCATCAGCGCGTCGATGTGCGCGTCCTCGGCGGTGATCACCCGTTTGCTGCCGCCGTTGGTGAGCAACACACGCAGCGCTCGGTTCGCGCCGTCCCGCGACGCGCGCAGCCCGGAACCGTCCGCGGCGAGCGGCCCGATGCCGATCGCGGCGGCGACCCGGCGGCCGGTGCGTTCCAGGAAAGTCGACGCGACGCGCACGGAGCGTTCGCGGCAATCGCCGTTGCTGCCCGGCATCGGGACGATCCCATAAGCGACATCACCGATCAGCGCGACCGCCGACCGCGGCTGGACCGCGCTGAGGTGCATGGCGAGCGCATCGGCGACCCGCTGGCGTTCGGCGACCAGCCGGAGATCGTCGTCCGGCGCTTCCAGCAAGCCCATCGCGAGCACGATCGTGGGCTGGCCCAGCAAACCGAGCCGCGCGATCGCCTCCGGCGCTCCGGAACCGCCTTCGAGCGCGGTGCTCACCAGATCGGCGCGCAGCCGACGTTCGACGTCCGCCCCCGCGCGCAGCCGAAGCATGTGCAGCGCAACAATCTTCGACGCGTCCACCAACGCCGTCGTACGTTCTTCGCTGAGATCTTTGTCGACAGCGGCCCAAATCGACCCGAGCACCTCGTCGCCGGCCCGGACCGCGACCGCCACCCGGGCCATCGAGATCTTCTCGTCGTAGCCATCCGGATAGACGTAAACCGGTTCGTTGCCCCGGTACAGGCGCTCGAAAACGCCTTCCTTCTCCAACTCGCGGGTGAACCGTTCCGGCACCTGGCGGCCGAGAATGGTTTCCGCGCGCGAGGCGTCCGCTTCGTCCTGGCGGCCGGAGAAGGCGAGCACGCGCGAGTTGCGGTCTTCGATGGTGACCGGTGCGTCCAACAGCGCCGCGACCGCGTTGGCCAGCGCGAAAAGGTCTCCGGAGGGCATGCCGCCGAGCGTCTGCGGGGAAACGTCGCCGACGTCGCCCTCTGCCAGCAGCGTGCGCAACATCGCCGCGAGCTGCGCCCACGACGCGCCGCTGGCCAGCCCGAGCAGCGCGACCCCGGACGACTCCGCCGCCCGGGTCACCTCCGCCGACGACGCGACCGGCGCCCGCACGACCAGCGCGGCGGCACCGTGCGCTCGCGCGGTGTGCAGCAGCTGCGCGATCTCGCCGGGCTCGCGCACGCCGACCCCGAGAACCACCGCCTGCGCCGGGAACTCGGCGTCTTCGTGCGGGTCGTGGATCACCACTCCGCCGAGATGGCGCCGGGTGTCCCGGCCCACCGCGACCGGCTCGAGGAGCACGTCCCCGAGTGCTTCGAGGACGCGGCCCAGACTCGTGTGCGGCTTGCTCGGCACTGGTGTCAGCACCCCCCGAAGGTAGATCCAGCATGGATCGGACCGGCTGGTGCGATCGGACCAAATCTACCCTCGGAATTGGTGCTGGGCTACGAACCGATCCATACCTTTTCGGTGGTTACCTCGTCCAGCAGCTCCGGAATCGGGGCCACGCCGAGGCCCGGTCCGGTCGGCACCGGGAGGTGCCCGTCCTGCAGGACGAACGGTTCGGTGATGTCGGTCCGGTAGAACCGGTCGGACGCCGAGGTGTCGCCGGGGAGGGTGAACCCGGGCAGCGAAGCCAGCGCGACGTTCGCCGCCCGGCCCAGCCCGGTCTCGATCATTCCGCCGCACCAGACCGGGATCGCGTGCGCCGCGCACACGTCGTGCACCCGGCGCGCTTCCAGATAGCCGCCGACACGGCCCGGCTTGATGTTCACGATGTGCACCGCGCCGAGCTTGATCGCGTCCGCCGCCGCGCGTGCCGAGACGATCGACTCGTCCAGGCAGATCGGCGTCTGGATCCGCTTCGCGAGTTCGGCGTGGCCGAGCACGTCCTCCTCTTCCAGCGGCTGCTCGATCAGCAGCAGCCCGAACGAGTCGAGCTTGGCCAGGTGCTGCGCGTCGCCGAGGGTGTAGGCGGTGTTCGCGTCCACCTGCAGCAGCACGTCATCGCCGAATCGCTCGCGGACCGCGCGCACCGGGTCGACGTCCCAGCCGGGTTCGATCTTCAGCTTGATCCGCACGTAGCCCTCGTCGAGATATCCGCCGACGACGTCGAGCAGCTGCGGGATGGTGTCCATGATGCCGACCGAAACGCCGCAGGGAACGGTGTCGCGCACCGAGCCCAGTTCGCCGCCGAAGGACCGGCCGAGCGCGCGGAGTTCGGCGTCCAGCACCGCCATTTCCAACGCGCCCTTGGCCATCCGGTGGCCCTTGAACCTCTCCAGCAGCGGCGTCACCTTCGCCGCGGTGATCTCGCCTGCCGCCAGCACCGTCGGGATCAGGTGATGGCGCAGCACGTGCTCGGCGCCGGCGTTGTACTCCGACGAGTACACCGGGCCGGGCATCGTCACGCATTCGCCCCAGCCCTCGCCGTCCGGCGTCACCGCGCGCAGCAGCAACAGGTCCCGGACGGACTGGGTGCCAAACGACGTCCGGAACGGGGCGACGAGCGGCATCTGCACCTTGCGCAGTTCCACACCGCTGAGTTTCACTGCTCCTCCTTGGAAATCACGTACCAGCCGGCTCGATCGAAGCCGGTCACCCGGCCGCCGGAAGTCATCAGCCCGGCGAGCGAGTCGCGTAGCGCAGCCCGCCACGCGGCCGCCTGACCGGGGTTGCTGCGGCGCAGCCCTTCGATGTCCGGCGGGACCGCGACGAGCGCCACCGGAGCGTCGGCGGAACCCTCGACCGGCCCGCCGTCTTCTCCGATCGACAACGCGACGGCCGCGCCGTCTTCGCGCAGCGCGTTGGCGTCGATGCGAATCGGTTCGCCGAACGCCGCGGTGCGCACCGCTTCGCTCTTGAGCGCCCAGGAGACCATCAACCGGTCGGTGTCGCCGGAGCCATTGATGCCGTCTTCCATCGGACCGTAGAAGTCGCGCAGGTAACGCACCGGAAGCGCACCGAGTTTGCCGAGGTTGAAATAGGCGTTGCGGCGGATCAGCGGATCGAAGGTCCACTTGATCGCCAAAACATCCTGCGCCAGCGCCCAGCCGCGCTGATGCAATTTCAGCGCATACCCGATTCCACGGCCCGCGCCGGCCTTCGCCACCCCGGCGATATGACTGTGCAGGCTCGCCTTTCCGGGGTTTCCGAAAAACCCGACGCACCCGCCGAGCAGTTCGCCGTCGGCGAAGGCGCCGGCTACATAATTACCGGCCGAGGTCAGCGCGCGCAGCATTTCCGTGTTCACCGGCCGGGTTCCCGGCGCGGACTGCCAGATGGTCTCGAACAGCGCCCCGATCTCGGTCAGCTCGGCGATCTCGGTGAGCTCCCGGATCTCGACCCCCGAGGCCGCGGCCGCCGCCCGCGCGACGGCGACCGCTTCGTCGCGCAGCGCCGAGGCGACCGGCAGCTCCGTGTTCATCGCAAGATTCGTCACCGGACAATCCTTTCCCGGTTCCCCCGCCGACGTCACCGTCGGTCTCTGCCAGAATCGCCCGCCGGATTCGTCGAAATCGACAGACTCCCCTTCGACAGCACGTTTTCCGTCAAGGCGAACAGCAATGCGGTCCGCCGGGTCAATTCCTCGACCAGGACGTGCTCGTGATCGGCGTGCGCTCCGCCGCCGACCGCGCCGAGCCCGTCCAGTGTCGGTACGCCCAGCCCCGCGGTGTAATTGCCGTCCGACGCGCCGCCGACCGCGGCTTCGGTCAATTCCGGCAGGCCGAGCTCCCCGGCCAGTTCTTGAGCCAGCCCGAACAACGCGGCCGAGGAGGACGCTTCCAGCGGCGGCCGGTTGATGCCGCCGTGGACGGTGATCCGCGCTCCGGCCAGCCTCGGCTGCAGAGCCCGGACTTCCCGGTCGATGCGAAGCTGTTCTTCCTCGTCCCACACCCGCACGTCGACCTCGACGGCCGCCGCGGCCGGCACGGTATTCACCGTGGTACCAGCGGAAAGCACCGTCGGCACCACGCTGGTCCCGCGGTCCGGATCGGCGAGTGCGGCCACCGCCAGCACCTGGTGCGCGATCTCGATCCCGGCGTTGATCCCCTTCTCCGGTTCGAGACCGGCGTGCGAGGCGCGCCCGGCCACCTCGATCCGGTAGTGCGACACGCCTTTGCGCCGGGTCTTGATCGCCCCGCCGTCCGCCGCGGCTTCCAGCACAAAGGCCGCCGCGCAGCCGCGTGCTTCCTCTTCGATCAACCCGCGAGACGACGGCGAGCCCAGCTCTTCGTCCCCAGTGACCAAAATGGACAATCCGGCGCGGTCCGGCAGTGCCGCCGCGACGTGCAGCGCCATCACGACCCCGGTCTTCATGTCGAAACATCCGGGCCCGCGCAACACCCCGTCGCGCACCGAGAACGGATGGGTGGCAAGGGAACCCATCGGCCACACCGTGTCGTGGTGGCCGAGCAGCAGCACCCGGGCCGGACCGTCGCCGAACCGCCAGCGCAGATGCGTCCGGCCGTCCAGGATGATCCGTTCCGGTTCGACGCCGAGCAACTCCTTGCCGAGCCCGGCGAGCACGTCGGCGCTGTGTGCCACCGCGTCCAGGTCCGAGGACGGGGATTCGCAGCACACCAGCGTTTCGATGTCGGCCAGCAGCGCGTCCTGGCTGAATTCGGTCATCGTGGTTCTCCTCGTAGCGGCTGGCCTGGGAACGCGTCAGTGAGCAGCTGCCCGTCGCGGACCACCGGGGTGCCGCTGACGAACAGGTGCCGGACGCCGACCGCCGGCCGGGTGGCGTCGAAGTACGTCGCGGTGTCGGTGACCGCGGCCGGGTCGAGGACGACGATGTCCGCGTCCGCGCCCACGTTCAGCCGTCCCTTGGTCAGCGCGCCCGGCGCGACCTCGTCGAGCACGCGAGCGGGCAGGTAGGAACAGCGCCGGAACGCCTCCAGCCAAGTCCAGGCCCCGGTCTCGCGCACCATGAGCCGCAGCGACTTCGAGAACGTCCCGGCCGTGCGCGGATGCGTCGCACCGCCCGGCGGGAGCGGCCATTCGGTGGATTCGTTGGTGCCGTCGGGCCAGTACACCGGCATCGCGTCGCTGGCGACGATCGAGTCCGGGAACGCCAGCGTCTGGTGCAGCAGAGCGCGGTCCGCGGCGTTGTCCTCGTCGAGGAATTCGAGGATGCACGGCGCCCCCGGATTCTCCGCCCGGACCTGCAGCAGCCTGCCCTCGTCGGCGATCCGCTCGCCGGTCTCCAGCAGCACCACCCGGGTCGGGTTGAGGCCCTTCATCTTCAGCCGTTCCGGCGAGATGAAGAACGCGCCGACCGCGGTGCTGCCCGCGCCGTAGGGATAGGCCTCCACGGTCACTCGCGAGCCCGCCGAACGCCCCGACTCCAACGCCGCCAGGACCCGGTCGACATGGCGGCCGGACGTGCTGTTGACGTGGCAGTGATGCATCGCCGCGCCGGTTTCGGCGGCGGCGATCGCGATCTCCTCGGAACCGTCGATCGGCGTGCCCGGGTCCACCTCGACCAGTTCGCGAACGTGCGTGTAGGTGGGCGCGCTGGCCTGCTTGGCCAGCTTCGCCAGCGCGAGGAATTCGGCCGGATCGGTGGTCGGCGCGTAGCCGAGCAACACGCCGACGCCGAGCGCGCCGGCCGCCAGCTCACCCTCCACAAGGGACAGCCAGGCGGCGAGTTCGGCCTTCGACGAGGACCGCTGCCAGGCCGGATTCCCCAGCACCGCGAGCCCGGTGTCGATGTTCGCGTCCGGTTCGATGCCGGCCAGCACCTGCGCCCGGGCAGAACCCCAGGAAGCCGAGAAGCCGTAGTGCAGCGGCCGGCCCGCCTTGGCGGCCTCGGCGTAGGCCCGTTCGATCGGCATCAGCCCGGCTTCCAGATCGAGCGCCGTGGTGACGCCGTCCATCGCCTGCAGCCGCTGGCCCGCGATGGAGTGCACGTGGCTGTGCAGATCGATGAACCCGGGCCCGACGATGTACCCGGCGACATCGATCTCGACCTGGTCCTCGGCGGCCGGCAGCCCCGGTCCGACGGCGACGATCGCGCCGTCGGACACGAGCACGTCCGCCGTGCCGTCGAAACCGGTAGCCGGGTCGATGACGCGACCGCCACGCAACAGTGTCCGCATTCTTCGCCTCCTAGCCTCGCTGAGGCGACCCTAGGAGCTTTCGCGGGCGGTCCGTTCGTCCCGCTGTACGAATCCGGGCGGGCAGATCCATCCGAGCGCACTAACTCAGACAGCGCGACGCACCCACCGGCAAGGACCTACTGGGCGGTGCGGTTCGCTGCCTCGGCGGGTTCCGGGTTCAGCAGCGGTGCCGCGGGCTCGCGACGATGAGCGGGCCTTCGCCGCTCGGCGGAGCTGGCTGGGGGCGCCGGGCGAACCTGGGACGAAGGCGCGGCGTGGGCCGTCCCCGCACCGGCCCGGACAGCGGCGGCCGGTTCCCGAGGTGCCGGTGGCGCCTCCCGCTTTCCCCGCCCGGTAACCAGGTCAGCGATCTTCCCGATCAGCATCCCCAGCAACGGAAGCCAGACCGGGCACAGCATGAGCGCCAGCAGCGGCCCCATGATCTGGAAAACCATCAGAAAAGCGTGCATGACCTGGTCAGTCCTTCCCGGTTCCGGCCATCGGCGCCGCGAGCGCGCGCACCGCACCGTGCGGCGGCGGCCGGACGCTGTTGACGTTCTTGTTCATCGATTCGGCCACTTCCGCCGCCAACAGCCCGGCGACGCACCGCGGCAGCACGCACTCCCGTTGCGGTTCGCTGGCTCGTCAGGTCCTCGGCCGCCGCCGTCGGCACCCACGTCCGCAGGTACGCCGGCGGCACGTGCTCCTGGTGGATCGTCGCGAACGCCGCCGGGTCGCCAGACCCTGCCTGGACCAGCAGCTCCGTCTCCATCAGCCCTGCAGCCTGAGCGCGGCGACCGGGCAGGCGCGCACCGCCGCGTCCACGAACTGCCGGTCGGCTTCCGGCGGAGTCTCGTCCAGCACCCGCACCGTGCCGTCGTCCCCGACCTCGAAGAACTGGTCGGCCATCGCCTCGCACATCCCCAGGCCCTCGCACTTGCCGCGGTCGGCGACGATCCGCATCACGCCGCCTCCCGCACGACCGGGACGAAGTCGACCTTGTCGCGCACGCCGCAGTCCGGGCAGGTCCAGTCGTCCGGGATCTCCGACCAGGCGGTCCCGGCGGCGAAACCCTCCAGCTCGTTGCCCTCGGCGACCCGGTAGACGTAACCGCAGCCCGGGCATCGCGCCGCATCGACGTCGTCGGCCAGTCGCGACCGGGCGTCCGCCGTCGTCGTCTCCGCCGGGTCGTGCAGGAGCGGGTACTTCTTCAGCAGCGCCGGCAGCTTGCCCGGCTGCACGTTGGCCTGCCGGAGGTCGCCGTCGAAGTGCCGGTAGACGCGCGGGTCCATCACCCGCCGGAACCACGGCGGAACCAGCGCGACCGCCATCATCCCGGTGTAACCGGTGGGCAGGACCGGGCTTTCCTTGAAATCGCGCAGGGTCTGGAAGCGCCGGGTCGGGTTCGCGTGGTGGTCGCTGTGCCGCTGCAGGTGATAGAGCAGGACGTTGGTGGCGACATTGTTGGAGTTCCAGGAGTGCGCCGGCGTCACCCGCTCGTACCGGGTCTTGGTTCCGGTGACGACCTGCTTGCGCAGCATCCCGTAGTGCTCCATGTAGTTGACGATCTCCAGCAGCGAAAACCCGAACACCGCCTGCACCAGCAGGTACGGCAGGATCCCGACGCCGAGCCAGGCGATCAGCCCGCCCCACAGCACCGCGCTCATCAGCCACGCGTTCAGCACGTCGTTGCCCAGGTGGAACGGGTGGCTGTGCTTGCGGGCGTAGCGCTTCCGCTCGACACCCCAGGCGCTGCGCAGCGACCCGACGACGGTGCGCGGCCAGAACCGGTAGAAGCTTTCCCCCAGCCGGCTCGACGCCGGGTCCTCCGGGGTGGCGACGCGGACGTGGTGGCCACGGTTGTGCTCGATGTAGAAGTGCCCGTAGAAGCATTGGGCCAGCGCGATCTTGGCCGCCCAACGCTCGGTGCTCTCGCGTTTGTGACCGAGTTCGTGCGCGGTGTTGATGGCGATCCCGGCGACCGTGCCGAGCGTGACGGCGAGCCCGATCTTGCCGGCGACGGACACCTCGCCGCGGGCGAGCATCCACGCGCCGAACCCGAACCCGGCGTACTGCAGCGGCAGGAACAGGTAGGTGATCCAGCGGTAGTAGCGGTCCTCCTCCAGCGCCTCCATCACCTCATCCGGCGGATTGGTGTGGTCATAGCCGGCGACGAGGTCGATCAGGGGAATGAGCACCAGCAGCACGACCGGGCCGAGCCACAATGCGGCGTCGGATCCGGTCGCGGCGCGCAGCCCGATCGCGGCGAACGGGAGCAGCGGCACGATGAGCCCGAGCAGCCACAGATGCCGTTTCCGGTCGTGCCAGCCGGTTTCGCCGTTCGCTCCGGCGAGGCGGTACTTCTTCATGGCGGCCTCCACACGGTCGTTGGGTGGTTTCCTGACGGTAGGAATCCGCGGGCGGCGAAACACTGGTCGCGAAACCGAAACCGGGGGCGGCGTTGGGTCCCGGGCACGAACCGGCGGGGGCGCGTACGGTGCTGCAGGTGACGTCGACGGCTGCCGCCACCCTGGTCAAGGTCGCGGATTCGGTATTGGCCGAGCTCCCGCGGCTGGTCGCGCGTCTCGTCGGCGAGGTCTCCGCCGAACTGCCCGCGCTGGCTCCCGACGCGCAGGTGATGGAGCTGCTGGAAAGCACGGTCCGGGAGAACCTGGTCACGGCGCTGAGCGTGCTGGGCGGCACCGCCCGCCCCGTCGACGTCGGCGCCCCGCCGGTAGCACTGGAGTTCGCCCGGCGGCTGGCCCAGCGGCGGGTGCCGATCACCGCGATGCTGCGCGCGTACCGGCTGGGCCAGGCCGCGTTCCAGCAGGAGATGATCTCCCGGATCGCCCGGGAGCCGGTGCAGGCCGCGGACGTCGCGGTCGCCGCCACCGAACTGTCCCACGTCGCGTTCACCTACATCGACAAGATCTCCGAGGAAGTCGTCGAGGCCTACCAGCTGGAACGCGACACCTGGCTGCGCCACCGCAACGCCGCCCGGCTCGCGAAGGTGCAGGCCGCGCTGTCCGGCAAGCCGATTGACCTGGCGGAGGTGGAGAAGACCCTCGGCTACGCCCTGTCCGACCGCCACGTCGGCGCGGTGTTGTGGTGCGGCCCGGAGCTGGACGAGAACGCCCGGCTGACCACTCTGGAACGGCACGCCGCCCTGTTAGCCGGCGTGCTCGGGGCGACACCGCTGGTGGTCGCCCCCGACGCGTCGACAGTCTGGGCCTGGTTCCCGACGGCGGCGGTCGATCTGGACGCGGTATCCGCCGCCCTCGCCGGTTCCCCCGAGCCGGTCCGGGTGGCGCTGGGCGACCCGGCCAGCGGACTGCCCGGTTTCCGCGCGACCCACCAGCAGGCGCGTCAAGCCGAAGCAGTCGCCCAGATGACCGAGCGAACCCAGCCCCGCGCGGTGACCGCGGCCGCGCAGCTCGGGCCGCTGGCCTTGGTGGCAGCCGACCCGGCCGGGGTCGCCGGTTGGGTGCAGTCGGTGCTGGGCGCGCTGGCCGACGACGACGAGGCCCACCAGCGGATGCGCGAGACGGTATGGGCCTATTTGTCCAGCGGGAGCAGTCTGATGGTGGCGGCGCAGGAGCTGCACCTGCACAAGAACACGATCCAGTACCGGCTCCGGAAAGCCGAGCAAGAGCGAGGGCGTCCGCTGGCGGAGGGACGGATCGACGTGGAGGTGGCACTGCTGGCTTGCCGGCTGTTGGGGTCGGCGGTGCTTCGGGCGGTCGACTGAGGTCTGCCTGCTGGCTGGGGACAACCGTCGGTTGGATTGCGCGCGTCTGTCAGCCGAGCGGTCCGCTGGTTTATCCGTGAAGGGCTCGTTGAGGGACTTGGATTTCCTCAAGGAGCCCTTCACGGATAAACCGGGCAAACTGGCCGATTCGCCGGGTTGTGCCCGAGACCAGCCGGTCCGCGCAACCCCAGTCCACGGACCGATGCCCGCGCCGCCTCGCCCCGGGAAGCTTCTGGTCACGTCGCCGGCCGGGCGCGGTTCGCTCCGGTCGGCGGCGCACCCAGATCCCCGACGCCGAGGACGGAGCCATGCGAGAAGCAGGACTGGTAGTCGTCGGAGCATCGCTCGCCGGACTTCGCGCGGCCAGCACTGCCCGGCGGGCCGGCTACGACGGCCCGGTCACGTTGATCGGGGCCGAACCGCACCTGCCCTACGACCGGCCGCCGTTGTCGAAGGCGTTCCTCGCCGATCCGGATTACGCGCCGCCGCTGCTCACTGATGCCGGCATGCTCGCCGAGCTGCGCATCGATCTCCGGCTCGGAGAACCGGCGTCCGGCTTGTCTCTCGCCGAGCGGGAGGTCCTCATCGGACAGTCGAGCGTGCCGTTCGACTCGCTGATCCTCGCCACCGGCTGCGCGCCCGTCGTGCTTCCGGGGCTCGAAGCCGGACATCCGCTGCGGACCCTGGACGACGCTCGCGCTATCCGCGACCGGATCCCCGCCACTGACCAGGCGGTCATCGTCGGCGGCGGATTCATCGGCGCGGAACTCGCGTCCGCGCTGCGCGAACGCGGTGCGAAAGTCACCATCGTCGAAGCCGCCGACGTTCCGCTGGTCCGCGCGGTCGGCACCGAGATGGCGGGCGTACTGGCCAGTCTGCATCATCGCAACGGGGTGGATCTCCGCTGCGGCACCACTGTGACCGCGCTCGACCCCAAGGTCACGCTCTCCGACGGCAGCGTTCTGGACGCCGATCTCGTAGTTGTCGGCATCGGCGCCCGCCCGGCTGTCGGCTGGCTCGACGACAGCGGAATCCCGGTCCACGACGGCGTGCTGTGCGACGAAACTCTCTGCGCGGCACCAGGAATCTACGCCGCCGGGGACGTCGCCCGCTGGCACAACCCGCTGTTCGAAGCCACGATGCGGCTGGAGAACTGGACGTCCGCCGTGGCGCAGGCCGAAGCCGCCGCGCGCAACGCGGTCGGGCCGGCCGCGTCCCCGTTCGAGACCGTGCCGTATTTCTGGTCCGACTGGTACGGCAACCGGATCCAGATGGTCGGCGTCGTCACCGGCGACGTCACCCTGCTCGGCCATCCCGAGGACCAGTCCTGGCTGGCCCTCTATCGCGCGGGCGACCGGCTGGCCGGCGCGCTCGCGCTGAACCAGCCGGGCCGGATCATGAAGTACCGCAATCGGATCGCGGGTCGCGCCAACTGGCGGGACGCGCTCGAGTTCGCCGCCGCTGTGCGCTGACCCTTGCGAGGACAACGATGAACCACGAACCCGCTGACGTGCTCGTGATCGGCTCCGGCTTCGGCGGCTCGGTGAGCGCGCTTCGCCTGGCCGAAAAGGGCTACCGCGTCACCGTGCTGGAAGCCGGCCCCCGGCGCACCGAGGAGACGTTGCCCGAAACCTCGTGGGACATCCGGAATTTCCTCTGGGCACCCCGGCTCGGCTGCTACGGGATCCAGCGCATCCATCTGCTGCGCGACGTCGTGATCCTCGGCGGTGCCGGTGTCGGCGGCGGTTCCCTCAACTACGCCAACACTCTCTACGAACCCCCGGCGCCGTTCTTCGCCGACTCGCAGTGGGCACACATCACCGACTGGCAGTACGAGCTGAAACCGCACTACGACCAAGCCCGCCGAATGCTCGGCGTGACGCAGAACCCTACCGTCACCGCAGCCGACGAGGTGCTGCGCGAGGTCGCCGACGACCTCGGCGTCGGCTCGTCGTTCCGGCTCACCCCGGTCGGCGTCTTCTTCGGCGACCAGGGCACTCCGGCCGGAACCGTCGTCCCCGACCCGTTCTTCGGCGGTGCCGGTCCGGCGCGCCGGACCTGCACCGAATGCGGGTCCTGCATGACCGGCTGCCGCGTCGGGGCCAAGAACACGCTGGACCGCAATTACCTGTACCTAGCTGAGAAGCTCGGTGCGAAGGTCGAGCCGATGACGACAGTTCTCGACGTTCGCCCGGCGCCGGAGGGCTACCTGGTCCGCACCGTGCAGACCGGCAAGTCGCCCCGCCGCCGGAAGAACATCCGCACCTTCCTCGCCCGCGAGGTCATCTTCAGCGCTGGCACCTACAACACGCAGAAACTCCTTCACCGCGCCCGGGAGACCGGAGCACTGCCGCAGCTCTCCCCCGCCTTGGGCCGGTTGACGCGAACCAATTCCGAATCCATCCTCGGTGCCAAATCGAAACGCAAAGACGTCGATTTCACCCGCGGCGTGGCGATCACCTCGTCCATTCACCCGGACGCCCACACGCACATCGAACCGTGTCGCTACGGCAAGGGCAGCAACGCGATGTCGTTGCTGCAAACCGCGCTCACCGACGGCGGCAAGTCCGTCCCGCGCTGGCTGACCTGGCTGGCCGCGTTCGCCCGAAACCCGCGAAATTTCACCTGGTTCTCGCCGCGCCGCTGGTCCGAACGCACCATCATCCTGCTCGTCATGCAAACCCTGGACAATTCGATCACGGTCTCCGGCCGCCGAACCCGCACCGGCCGGTACACGATGACCTCGGCACCCGGGCACGGCGAACCGAACCCGACCTGGATCCCGGAAGGAAACGAAGCCGCCCGCCGAGTCGCGGAAAAGATCGACGGCATCGCCGGCGGTACCACCGGCGAGATCCTCAACATCCCGATGACCGCGCATTTCATCGGCGGCTGCGCCATTTCCGACGATCCCGGCCAGGGCGTGCTGGACCCGTACCAGCGGGTGCACGGACATCCCGGCCTGCATGTCGTGGACGGCTCGGCGATCTCCGCGAACCTGGGTGTCAACCCCTCGCTGACGATCACCGCCCAAGCCGAACGCGCGATGTCGTTCTGGCCCAACCGAGGCGAGCCGGACCCCCGGCCGGCGCTGGGCGCGCGGTACGAACGCATCGCCGCGGTGGCCCCACACCGGCCGGCCGTACCGGCGGGCGCTCCCGCCGCGCTGCCCAACGCCGGGCTGTCGCACTGAAAATCAGAGTGCCCGGCAGGCCATGGCACCCGTATCGTCGCGCCATGGCCTGCCGGATCACCGAACTCGTCCTCGACTGCGCCGACCCGCAACGCATGGGCGATTTCTGGTGCGAAGTCCTCGGCTACGTGGAACTGGGCTGGGACGGCGACGATCTGGAAATCGGCCCGCCTGGCACCGGTTTCGGCGGCCCGCAACCGACGTTGATCCTCAGCCGCAGCACCGACCCGAAGCCCGCGAAGCTGCCGCTGCACTTGGACGTCAACCCGACCGACCGCGACCAGGAAGCGGAACTGGAACGCCTCCTCGCCGCGGGCGCTCGCCCCGCGGACATCGGCCAGACCGGGCAGGAGCCCTGGCACGTACTCGCCGACCCGGAAGGGAACGTGTTCTGCCTGCTCCGCCGCCGGGTGAACCCGGTGCCGGCTACTCCGCCCGAGCACGCGGCCTAACCAGCGACAGCGCTGCTCATCGCTGCTTTCCCGGCACGTCGATCCGGGCGAGGGTGCCGAGTTCCAGCGCCGTCCACAGCGCCTGGTCGGGGCCGAACACCAGACCGTGCGGCTCCGACCCCGGCGTGGGCAGGTCGTGCGCCTCGACAACACCGTCCGGCGTGATCGAGCCGACCCGGTTGCCGCCCCATTCGGTGAACCACAACGCGCCGTCTCCTCCGACGATGGCGTGCGGCCGGGATGCGCGGTCGGGCAGCGGGAACTCGGTCACCTCCCCGCCGACGGTGATCCGGCCGATCTGCCCGGCGGCGATCTCCACGAACCACAACGCGCCGTCCGGGCCGGCGGTGATCCCGACCGGTCCGGCCGCCTCGGTCGGCAGCGGGTGCACGGTGACCACTCCATCCGTCGTGATCCGGCCGATCGCGTTGGCCTGGTTCATCGTGAACCACAGCGCACCGTCCGGACCGGCGACGATGGCCGACGGGAACGCACCGGACGTCGGCAGGGGAAACTCCGTCACCTGCCCGGACACGGTGATCCGGCCGATCCGGTCGGCGTTGATCTCGGTGAACCACAGCGCGCCGTCCGGACCGGCGGCCAGCCCGTACGGGCCGGATTCCGGCGTGGGCAAAGAGAACTCCTTGACCACTCCGTCGGCAGTGATCCGCCCGATCCGGTGTGCCTGGTACTCGGTGAACCACAACGCGCCATCCGGGCCTGCCGTGATGACGGTCGGGCCGCTGTCCGGGTCAAGCGGCCAGCTTTCCGGCGCGCCGCCGGGAACCAGCCGGCCGATGTGCCCACTTCGCACCAACGTGTACCAGAGGGCGTTGTCCGGCCCGAGGGCGATCGCGTATGGCCCTTCGCCGGGGACCGGGAACTCTTCGATGCTGAGGGGGCTCATTCGGAACCTGCCAATCCGTGGTCGGCGGCGACGTGGACAGGGCCGGCCGGAGTGCTGGCCCTGATCGTTCGGACGTGTTCGGTGACAGTTCTACCGGCCAGTCGCCAGGCACTACCACCCGGCGCAGTTGTTCCTGAGCGCCAGCGCCGTTCGGATATTGCTCGCACAAGGCGCTTCCGAGGATCATGTCCTCCTCGCGGACCGACTGTCCACATCGGAATCCGGCGGAGCGATCCGGGTTATCGCGCTGGGCGAGGCAGTCGATCCGGTGCCCCGAACCAGCGCACCAAGCTCGGATCCCCGAACGCGGTGATCCGGGCGATTCCCTCCGCCGCTACCGTCAGCACCGCGGCACCGTACGCCCGGTAGCCCCCGTCCTCGTCTCGCACATACGACACCGCCGCCGGCTGTCCGCCGTTCGCGCTCGTCGGCAGCATCCGCCACCGGCCTGGTTCGCCGAAGACCTGCCCGGCGAGGAATGGCACGCAGTAACGCTTTCCCGCGAACCAGGTCCGCGCCGGCGGGAACTCCAGCACCGCGTCGTCCCGCAGCACCGTCCGCAGCTTTTCGGCATCCGCGTTCTCGAACGCGGAGATGTACTGTCCCAGCAACGCCTTCCGCGCCGGTTCGGCGATCTCCGGTACTTCGTCCGGAACCGGCGAGTACTCCTCGATCCGTGCCCTCGCCCGTTTCAACGTGCTCTTCACCGCGTCCGTCGTCGTTTCGAGCGCCTCGGCGACCTCGGCCGCCGACCAGCCGAGGACGTCGCGCAGCAACAGCACCACCCGCTGCCGCGCCGACAGGTACTGCAAGCTCGCGATCAATGCCAACCGCGTGCTGTCGCGGCGCGCGACGATCGCCGCCGGGTCGGTCAGCGCATCCGGGACCGGCTGGATCCAGGACACGTTCGCGTCGGCGAAAACCAGCGGTGCCGCGACGTCGTCCCCCGGCGCACCGAGCCCGGCGGGCAGCACCCGCCGGGACCGGTGCTGCAGGAAGGTCAGGCACACGTTCGTCGCGATCCGGAACAGCCAGGTCCGCACGGACGACCGGCTCTCGAACTCCGCGAACGCCCGCCACGCGCGCAGATACGTTTCCTGCACGATGTCCTCGGCGTCGTCGAGAGAGCCGGTCATCCGGTAGCAGTGCGCGAAGAGCTGCCGGCGCAGCCCTTCGGTCCGCGCGACGAACTCGTCCCGCTCGCCCGTTCTCGCCATCCGGCTCCTCATACCGGGCGGTAGCGGAGGCCCGCGACGCCGCCGTCCAGTTCATCCCGTTCAACCAGTTTCAGCTCGACCCGCGGCGCACCGTCGGCGAACAGCCGCTTCCCTGCACCCACCACGATCGGGAAGACGAGCACGCTCAGCTCGTCGACCAGGCCGTGCCGCAGCAGCGAAGCCGACAAGGTCGCGCTGCCGTACAGCATAAGGTCGCCGCCGCGCTGCCGTTTGAGTTCAGCCAGCGCGCCCACCGCGTCCCCTTCGAGAACAGTCGC
This sequence comes from Amycolatopsis benzoatilytica AK 16/65, assembly GCF_000383915.1. Taxonomy (NCBI): domain Bacteria; kingdom Bacillati; phylum Actinomycetota; class Actinomycetes; order Pseudonocardiales; family Pseudonocardiaceae; genus Amycolatopsis; species Amycolatopsis benzoatilytica. The sequence goes on along the minus strand of NZ_KB912942.1, from coordinate 8,290,274 downwards.
GTTCCAGTCCAGGTCGCCGGTGAGCGTGGTCGACGCGACGAGCTTCGGGATGCTGTTCAGCCGGTCCGCGTACGGTCCGGACGCGTTCGGCCACGCTTTCGCGAACAACTCGTAGGTGCGCCGCCCGCACAGCAAGTAGTCACAAGTGGACAAATGGGCCAGTGACCGTGCCGCCGCCTCGTCGCCGAAATAGGCCGGGGCCCACCCGCCGTACGGCGATTCGCCGAACCCGCCCGGGTCCTCGACCACGCCGTCCAGCGTCATCAGGGTGGATACGATGATCTTTCGCATTGTCTCTCTCCTTCGCAGACCGACCCCGTACAGACCTCGCCGGGTCGCCAAAGGGGTCGCTCCCCGGAGAACTCGCGGTCGCGGTTCGGAGTACCCGGACCCGGGCACACGGAATTCCGCGGCCGGAACCGGCCAACCGGGTGATCTTGTCGACGCGAGATGCGAGGCTCGCGCTTACCGTCTTCGTCAGGAGCCCCGGATGTCCATGCCGCAGGGATACCCACCGCTGCCCGCCGCGCCGGTCCGCCGCCGGGCACACCTGCCGACCGGCGCGGCCGCGGCCGCCCTTGCCGGCTGCACCGCGATCGCACTGGTCTGGTTCGTCTTCGCGAACGTGCTGATCGGCGGCACGTTCGACCGGTGGTCGGGTGCGGTGTGGCTGAACGTCGTGTCCGGTCTGGTCTCCGCGCTCGTCCTCGTCGTGCCTGCCGGTTTCCTGCTCGCCCGGCACCGGTGGGCGGCATGGACGCTGTTCGGGCTGTGCCTGGTCTGCCTGGTCGGGATCGTGGCCGTGCCGATGCCGCCGGGCACCAGCTTCGGCCACCACCTGGACTTCGTACTCGGTTTTCACAAGAGCAACGGAGTTCCGATCGGGCTGGCCGCGATCTTCGCGTTCCTCACCGCGATCGCCGCCGCCGTCTCCGCCACCGTGCGGCCGTCTGGCCGTTGACCCCAGCGGTGGCACCCGACCGCCAGGCAACCACGTGTCATGGCCGCGTATCAGCGGTGCCTTCGTTGCGATGGTGCATCGCGCGATAACGACCAGGTGCGTGACCGACGACCCGTTTGAAAGCGCGTGCGAACGCGAATTCCGAGTCGTAGCCGACCTTCCGGGCGATCTGACGCAGCGGGGCTTGGCCCTCGCGCAGCAGTTGCGCGGCCACGGTCATCCGCCAGATGCCGAGGTACTCCATGGGGGTGTGCCCGGTCGTCGACGTGAATCGGCGGCTGAACCGGGCACGCGGGACGCCGACGGCGCGCGCGAGTGCCTCCACGGTCCAGGGTTTGCCGGGGTCGTCGTGCAAGAGCGCGAGCGCGGGGCCGACAGCAGGGTCGTGGAGCGCGTGGGCCCACCCGACCAGCTGGTCTGGCTCGCCGAGAAACCAGGATCTCAGGGTGTAGGTGAAGAGCAGGTCGAGCAGCGAGGCCACCACTGCGGGCGTACCGCGGCCGGAGTGGTCGACCTCGGTGGTGAGCAACTGGACGGCGGCGGCGAGGCTGGTGCCGCACATCTGGTCCGCCGTGACGTGCACGACGTCAGGCAAGGAGGCGATGAACGGGTGCTGCGGTGCCGGTTCGAGCAGGTACGCACCGCAGACCAGGACAGTCTCGGGACCGTCGCCCTCGATGACGAGGTCGGTGGCCGACAGTTCCTCCAGGTCGGCACCGAACAGCTCTCGCACGGTCGGGGCCGGTCGGCCTGGGGTGTCGGCGACGACGTGCCCAGCGCCGGACGGCAGCAACGCGACATCTCCCTGGGCGAGATGCAGAGCCTGTCCGCCGTCAGGGACGAGCACGTAGGAACCGGCGATCACGACGTAGATCGTGGCGATCGATCGCGACTCGAACGCGATGCCCCAAGGAGCGCGCAGCAGCGCCCTGCCGTAGACAACGCCGCCGCGCCGGAGGGCGGCGACGACCTGGCCCACGACGTCGGCCACCTGATCGCGCTCACGACCGACCGCTTTCGCCGTCACCGCCACACCCGATTCGCTCCGACATGGCGCCGATCGGATATGAATCTGTCGAGAGCTGTCATGGCGTGCGTCGATAACCCATTCATACGGTGAGGTCGTTGCCGATTCGACCCTACCTTGCGAGGAACGCGTGCCGACCACAGTTCTTGTTCTCGGCGGGACCGGCCGCACCGGACGCCGTGTGGTGTCCTTGCTGGCCAAGCAGGGACACCAGATTCGGGCGGCGAGCCGCACCCCGGGGAGCCCGGAGGGACCGGTGACGCCGGTCCACTTCGACTGGAGCGACCCGGCGACCTACCCGCCCGCGCTGGAAGGCGTGGACGCGATCTACCAGTGGCTGTCGATAAGCCCCGACCCGACGGCAGAGGTCGCGGCACTGCTGGACGACGCCAAGACCGCCGGGGTTCGCCGGGTGGTCCACCTGTCCAACGCGACGGCGCATCTGTCCGGCGAGGACTTCCCGATGCAGTGGGCGGAGCGATTCCTCGAAACCGGACCGGTGCCCGCGACAATTCTGCGTCCCAACATCTTCGCCGAAAACTTCTCCGAACATCCCGCGATCCTGCAGGGCATCCGCACCGGCGTCGTCGCGGTTCCCGCGGGCGATGGCCGGGTCGCGCCGATCTCCGTTGAGGACATCGCCGCGGTCGCCGCCGTCGCCCTGACCCAGGACGGCCATCAGCACAAGACATACTCCCTGACCGGACCCGATTCACTATCCTTTTCGGACATGGCCGCGATCGTGGGCGCCGCCGCGGGAAAGCCGGTGCGGTACCAGGCGACGGACCCGGCCGAGTTCCGCGAAACCATGCTCGGCGGGGGTACTCCCGGTCATGTCGCGGAGTTCTACGCCACCATGTACGAAGGCATCCGCAACGACCGGGCCGCCGACGTGACCGATGACGTCCAGCGGATCACCGGCCGGCCGCCGGTCTCCTTCGCCGACTACGCCCGTGCCGCGGCAGCCCGGTGGCGCTGATCAGCCGGCCCTGTCTACGAACGCGTACCGGACCGTGGCCGCATCGACGTGCCCGTGCAGGCTGGTGCTCCGCCGGAGAGCAGTTCGGGGACGTACTGTCCACAGTGGACTCTTAGCTCGGTTGATTCAGTCCACCGGCAGGTAGCATCCACCGTCCTGCGCGGTGGCCAGGTCCGCATAGGTGGAGGCGCTGGTCAGGAACCGGGCCTGCACGACGCGGACATACGCGCCGCCAAGGGGGAAGACCAGCATGAGCTTCGGCCCGTCCTCCCGGCGCAGGACAAGCCCCCGCCACAGGTTGTCCAGGAACTCGACGATGTCACGTTCGATCTCGTCCGCGAACCAGCGGTGCTTCTCGTGCGACAAGTCGTAAAGGTCAGTGTCGATGTCGTAGGCGACTCGCCGGTCCAGCGAATCCTGCGCCACGAACTCCAGTCCGATCCAGCGGGCGGGATCGACGACAACGGTCGCCTGCCAGCCCTTCCCGGCAAGCTGCCACCGCGACGCAGCGCCCGACATCTCAGCGTCTACCGTCCAAGCGGCGCGCATCGGAAGTTCGCGCAGGTAACTGAGGAGCCGGGTGCCCGAAGTCATGCACTCACCATCTCACGCGCGTCACTGCGCCAGCGGCGGAATCACCGTGATCGCCTGCCCGGTTCCAAGAAAGTCGAACGTCGCGAACTGCTGCTCGTCCCCCAGCCGTGCCTCCAGGCGTTTCAGCTTGCCGTCCGCATCGACCCAGTACCGCACTCGAGCGCCGTCCGCCGACGGAGTGCGACCGGCCTGCTGCGGGCCCTCGAAGACGTCCACCGTGGCACCGTCGATGATGTCTGTACGGAGCCAGCGTGCCGAACTCTGTTGCAGCAGCAGGGCATTGTCGGGACGGTCGGCCGCGAGGTTGACGAGCAGTCGCAGTGCGCCGTCGAGTTCGGAGCCGGTCTTGGCGAACGGGCGGACTTGCCAGTCCCCGGTGGGCGGCGGGTCGACCGGAGCGGTCGCCGGGTTGGACAGGAATGCCAGGCCGGACAGGTTCCACTGCAGCAGGCCGGCGCTGGTGACGTCGTTGCGGCCGTCGGTGCGCATCGCCGCGTAGCCGACGTGGCCGACGAAATCGACCCGCCCGGTCAGCCGGAGCGCGCCGCCGGAGCTGGGGATGCTGCCGGTGAACCGGGCGTTCTTGCCGGTGTAATTGGTGAACCGGACCAACGCGAGCCGCTCGGCCTCCGAAGTGGACAGTGCGCGCGGTTCCGGCGCGCCGCACCCGGCCAGGACCAGCACGACCAATAGCCAGGCACGCTTCACGACCGTACCGCCGCGCGGTCGGCGAATAGATTCTCCGGCGGCACCGAGACAGTGGCGAGATCCACGAATCCGGGCAGGCCGCGGGCCGGGCGGGCGGGCACGGTGGCCGCCTCCGGCAGTTCGGGCTGCACGGGCGGCGCGGCGACTTCGGTGAACGGCACACCGGGCGGAGCAGCGGTCCTGGCTATCGGCACGCCCGGCCCGGCCGCGCACTCGCCCAGCCCGTCCGGCTGTTTCGTGCCGAGCTGATTGTCCTTGAAGCAGTTGCCGACGCCAGGAGCGCGCGCGGACGCGGTGTACGCGAAGTCGACGCCGTTGCCGGTGATCACGTTTCCCTCGATCCGATTGCCTTGCGGTGCCAGGTCCTCGCTGGAGCCGATCGCCAGCCCGGTCGTCGAGTTTCCGGTGATCCGGTTGCGCGTCAGCAGGTTCCCGCGCCCGCCGGCCAGCCCGATGCCGATCCCGTACGCGCCGTCGGCCTGCGCGGGCGAGGCCGGCTCGGCGTTGCCGGTCACCAGGTTCCCGGCGATCGTGGCGTTCTCCTGCGGCACGAACGCCTCCTGGTAGTCCGAATTGGAGGTCAGGCCGACCCGGTTGCCGGAGAACCGATTGCCGAGCACGTACATCTTCCCGGACGCGTTGGTCCCTTCGTAGCCGACCGCGTTGCGTTCGGCTACGTTCCGCTGAACGGCGATGTCGCACGGCTTGCACTGTCCGATGTAGATGCCGGAATCGGCGCTGCCGGACGCGTAGCTGTCCTCGACCACCCCGTGCTGGCTGTCGAACGCGTAGATGCCGTAGAGCGCGTTGTTCGACGCCGTCACGTGCGAAACCCGGAAGCCTTGCAGCGGCGGGAACGCCGACGGGTCAAGCTTGTGATAGCCGTCGCTGCCGCGGGCGAGCCCGCCGTTCTGATCGCTGAGCCCGGTGACGAGCACGCCGTTGAGCGTGTGGTTGCGGACCGTCAGGTTCTCCACGCTGACGCCGGACGCGGTCACCACGATCCCGTTCGCGCGCCGGACCTCCCCGTCGATCACCACCCCGTCCCGCTTCGTACCGCGCAGCGTCACGTTCGGAGTCTTGATCTGGACGGTTTCCTTGTAGACGCCAGGATCCACTAGCACCAGGTCGCCGTCGCGCGCAGCTTCGACCGCCTCGGTGATGGTCTTCGCGTTCTGCGGCACCCGGATGATTCCAGAATCGGGCCGTACCGAGCTTCCGGCGCATCCGGCCGCGACGAGACCGGCGATCAGCAGCACCAGACTGAGTTTTCCACGCACGAGCGGAACTTTAAGCGGTGCCTACGACAATCCCGTCATCCCGGCCACCAGCGTCACCCGAAGAGGGGGTTTCCGATCCCGGTTCCGGAACCCGGCCGCGCAGTGTGCAGAATACGACGGTGAATGCGATATCGCGGCGAAACCTGCTGCTCGGAGCGGGTACCGCGGCCCTCGCCGCGGGCTGCTCGGCGGCACCGGCGATCCCTTCGGCGACCAGCCCGTACGGGGTACATCAGGCCGGAGTGGAAACTCCCGCTCAGCGACACTGCACGGTATCGGTGTGGAACGTCGCCGAGCCGGACCTCGCCGCACTCGGCCGCGAAGTCGGCGCGCTGCACGCGAATCCGGCACTGAGCGGACTGCCCGTCGACGACCTGACCGCGACGATCGGCTTGGGCCCCAAGCTTTCTCCGGCCGTCGCCGCGCTGCCGGAGTTCCTCGGCGATCAGGTCGCGCCGAACGACCGCGGCGGCGATCTGCTGCTGCAGGTCTGCGCAAGCGACCCGGTAACGGTGTCCCTCGCGACCGGCCTGCTCGGCAAGGCTGTCGGAGGAACGGTGCGGTGGCGGCAAACCGCCTTCCTGGGACCAGGCAGCCCGGCCCGCAACATCCTCGGTTTCCCGGACGGCATCGTCCAGCCGGCCGAGCCGGCGAAAGAAGTCTGGCTCGACGACGGCGGCACCATCGCCGTGCTCCGGCGAATGCGGTTGAAAGTCGCGGACTTCCTCGCCCGCCCGGTCACCGAACAGGAACGGGTTTTCGGGCGCCGCAAGTCCGATGGGACTCCACTTTCCGGCGGCGCAGACGTCGATCTCGGCGCGAAACGTCCGGACGGCCAGTATCTCATCCCCGCGGACGCCCACGTACGTCTGGCACATCCGATGTCGGCGGGAGTGCCGACTATGCTGCGCCGTTCCTACAACTACGACAACGGCGACGACGACCGCGGGCTGTTGTTCATTTCGTTCCAACGCGAACTACGCACGTTTGTCAACACCGCCTACCGAATGGCCGACGGAGACGCGCTCCTGCGCTACGCCACCACCACCGCGTCCGCGGCTTTCCATATCCTCCCCGGGTTCTCCGCCGAAAAACCCTTGGGCAGCTAAACGGCGGGGGTGCCGAAACCGGCACCCCCGCCTTTCAGCTGCTTAGGACTCCTTGCGCCGACGGCTGCGCGCCGCCAGCAGGAAGGCGACACCGGCGGCCAGAAGCAAGGCACCGATCCCGGACGGGAGCAGGATGTCGAATCCCGTCGAGGCCAGCGGACCGTCCTTGCCCTTCGGCCCCGGCGGGCCGACCGGGGCCGGTCCGGCGCGCAGACCCGCGTCAAGCGTCAGGTCCTCCCGCCGGTCCGGTCCGAGCGAGACCACCCGGGTGCACCCGCTCGCCTGGTCCGCAGCGGAGTTCTTCCCCTGCTGCCCCTGGTTCGCCACCGTGAAGCCGGGCTTCTTCGCGCTGTCGGGCAGGCTCGAAATGTCGAAGCACACCTGGTACTTGCCGTCCGGCAGACCCGGGAACAGGTACTTCCCGTCCTGGCCGGTGGTGGTCTTCGACAGCTGCTTGCCGCTGCCGTCCTTCAGCACGACGGTGACGTCCCGAACGCCGGGCTCGCCCGGATCCTGGATGCCGTTGCCGTTCTTGTCCAGCCACACGAAGTCGCCCACCTGGTTGGCCGGCTCGACCAGGCCCAGGTCGATCGTCAGGTCCACCCGCTTGTTCGGACCGACAGTGGTCGGCTTCGCGCATCCGGTCACCGGGTCGGCGTCGGAGTCCTTGCCCGCGTCGCCCTTGCCGGTCGCGGTCGGGACGTAGCCCTTCACCGCGGCAGGCATGTTCCTGAGGTCGAAGCAGACCTGATAGGTGCCGTCCGGCAGCTTGTAGAACCCGTATTTGCCGTTGGCATCGGTGGTGGTCTTGGCGACCTCCTTGCCGTTGCCGTCCTTCAGCATCACCGGGAAGCCCTTGACGCCGGGCTCGCCCGGGTCCTGGATCCCGTTGCCGTTCTTGTCGATCCACACGAAGTCGCCGAGCTGGTTCAGCTCCGGCTGGACCGGCGCGACCAGACCCGCGTCGAGGGTCAGGTTGTCCGGACCCAGTGTCACCGGTTTCGCGCACCCGGTGGCCGGGTCCGCGTCGGAGTCCTTTGCGGAATCGCCGGCGTTGACCTTGGTCAAGGTGTAGCCCTTGACCGCGTCCGGCAGGTTCGCCACGTCGAAGCACACCGTGTAGCTGCCGGCCGGCAGCCCGGCGAAGAGGTACTTGCCGTCCGCGTCGGTGGTGGTCTTCTTCTCGCCGTCCTGGCTCTTCAGCGTCACGGTGACGCCGTTGACGCCTGGCTCGCCACTGTCCTGCAGGCCGTTGCGGTTCTGGTCGATCCAGACGAAGTCGCCGAGCTTGAACACCGGCTGTTCCGGCTGCACCAGGCCCGCGTCGATCGTCAGGTTGTCCGGCCCCAGCTTGACCGGCTTCGCGCATCCGGTCGTCGGATCGGCGTCGGAGTCCTTTGTGGAATCGCCGGCGTTGACCTTGGTCAAGGTGTAGCCCTTGACCGCGTCCGGCAGGTTCGCCAGGTCGAAGCACACCGTGTAGGTGCCCGCGGCCAGCTTGTCGAACAGGTACTTGCCGTCCGGACCGGTCTTGGTGTTCGCCAGTTCCTTGCCGTCGCCGCCTTTCAGCACGACCGTGACGTCCGGGACGCCCGGCTCGCCGTCGCTCTGCAGACCGTCCTTGTTCTTGTCGATCCACACGAAGTCGCCGAGCTTGAACTCGCCTGCCGACGGTGCGACCAGACCCGCGTCGAGCGTGAGATCTTCGCGCTTGTCCGGGCCGAGCGTGGTGGTCGGCGTGCACCCGGTGGCCGGGTCGGCGTCGGAGTCCTTCGCGTCATCGCCCGCGTTGGCCTTGGTCAGGCGGTAGCCCTTGACCGCGTCCGGCAGGTTCGCGACGTCGAAGCACACCTGGTAGGTGCCGTCCGGCAGATTGTCGAACAGGTACTTGCCATTGGCGTCCGTCGTCGTCTTGCCGAGTTCCTTGCCCGCGCCGTCCTTGAGCACGGCCGTCACGCCCTGCACGCCCGGCTCGCCGTCGCTTTGCAGACCGTCCTTGTTCTTGTCGATCCAGACGTAGTCGCCGAGCTTGTTCGCCGGGGCGACCAGGCCCGCGTCCAGGGTGAGGTCCTGGCGCTTGTCCGGGCCGAGCGTCGTGGTCTTCGTGCAGCCGGTCGCCGGGTCGGCGTCCGAGTCGAGCGCGGGGTCGCCGACGTTCGGTTTGGTCGCCCGGTAGCCCTTCACCGAGTCCGGCAGGTTCGCCAGGTCGAAGCACACCTGGTAGGTGCCGTCCGGCAGATTGTCGAACAGGTACTTGCCGTCCGGTCCGGTCGTGGTGGCGCCCTTTTCGGCGCCCGCCCCGTCCTTCACCGTGACCTTGACGCTCTGCACGCCGGGCTCGTCCGGATCCTGCACTCCGTTGGCGTTCTTGTCGATCCACACGAAGTCGCCGAGCTTGTTGTTCTCCTGTTTGGCAGTTAGTCCGCCGTCCACGCAGTGGTCGACCGAACCGGGCTTGCCGGTGGTCACCGTCGCCTGCCCGGTCGCCGGGTCCACGTTGGAGTCGATGCACCGGTCGACACCGGCTTCCTTCGCGGTCCACGCCAAGCTCGCCGGTGGTGGCGCGCCCGGGAGTTGGCTCGTGTCCGCGCCGGAGTAGTCGAACTTGACGTGGTAACACGTCTCCGGCTTGAGCCCATCCGACGTGCCGAAGTAGTACTCGCCCTTCGCGTCGGTGGTCTTCGTCGCCACCGCGGCGCCGCCGGAACACGGAATCGCTTCCGCCTTCACGCCCGGCACCGGCAACTCGTTGCCGTCCTGGATGCCGTCGCGGTTGGCGTCGAACCAGATCCGGTTGCCGATCTGGATCGGCGCGAGGTCGCAGAGCGCCTCCAGGTCGGCGAGGCCGTTCGCCTTGCCCCAGCCGTCGCCCATCTTGTCGTCGTCGGTGACGTTGACCCGGTAGGAGTTGCTGTGCTGGGCGTTCTGCATCGAACCGTCGGTGCGGTCGAACCAGCCGACGCCGCCGGAGCGGACGTTGATCGGGTCCATCACGATCGCCGGCATCCGGGTCTCGCCGTAGAGGATCGCCATCGCACCCTGCGAGGTTTCCTGGTGGACGCCGGTGCCGTCGCTCTGCGCCCAGAAGTCACCCGGGTAGTACTCGACGACGTTCGCCGGTTCACCGCCCGCGTTGTCTCCCTTGTGGTTGTTCGCGCAGCCCTTCGTGCCTTCCCAGGCGAACGAGCCGTCCGCCTGGCGGCAGGCACGGTTGAGGTCGCCGCCGGTGTAGGTCTCGTACGTGCCGGCGGAACCGTCCGGCGCGGGGATGTCCGCGCCGCCCTGATCGCCGAACCGGTCACGGAAGTCCAGCACTAGGTCGCCGTTCTTCTCGACGCCGACGTCGGTCATCAGCGGCGACGGATAGGTGCTGTGCTTGAGGTCGCCCTGGCCGGAGTCCGCCCAGTTGTCGCTCCACGGGTACCAGACGTCGCTGCCCTTGCGGTGCACCGAAGCCGCGCCGCGCGGGAAGTCCAGCGGCTGGGTCAGCACCGGGGCGCTGAACGCGGAGCCGTCGAACGTCATCACGACGGCCCTGAGGTCAGCGCGCTTCTTCGACGATTCCGCCGAGCAGACACCGCCGACGTAGACCTTGCCGTCCCGGACGCCGAGCGCACCGGGACGCCAGTCCGCCGCGTCGGGACAGGCAGTCGCCGGGATCGCGTAGGAACCCTTGGGCGCGCCCGCGGTGGCGCCGGTGGCGTCGAACGCGTAGAGCTTCTTGTCGTTCAGGTTGACGGCGTAGAGCGTGCTGCCGTCCTCGCTGATGTCGATGTCGCCGAGCGCCTGCTTGCCCGGCACGCCGAAGAACTGCCCGTCGAAGTTGGCGTTCATCGCGTGCTGCGTGGTACCGGCGTTCGGCACGGTGGCGAAGAGCGTGGTCGTACCGTCCGGCTTGGTCGCGTAGATCGCGCCCGCACCGCCGGGACCGTAGGCGGCGAGCCGCTTCGCGTACGCGCCGGAGAAGATCCGCTTGTCTTCTTTCCGGTACGCGATGCCGAAGACGGTGCCCGTGTCGCCCTGCTTCGCCGCCTGCTTGGGGTCGGCCGTGCCGCGCTGGGTGAACGGGAAGGTGACCAGTGAGCGAGACGCGGGCGCGGCATTGCTGCTGCCGTCGTGCTTCCGCGCGCCGCGCTGGCACCCGGTGACCAGGGTCGGGTTCGCCTGGCAGTAGTCGGAAGGGTTCCAGACACCGACCGTCAGCTCGACCGCCTTGCCGCCGGAAACGTCGGCGAACGAGGTCATCGAGGACAGCCCGTTGCCCGCGGGCGCAGGCTTCAGGTACGGCATCGAATCCGGGATCTTGGTCTCCACCCGGTACTTCCCGCCAGTGAGCCCGGTCGTGGCCACGGTGACCGCGCCGTCGGCGCCGGTGGTCCCGGTGGCGGTCTTCCCGTCCGGTGCGGTGACGGTGACCCCGATTCCCTGGACGCCGACTTCGAGCGCGGCTTCATAGGAGCCGTTGCCGTTGACGTCGCGGATGACGTGCACCTTCAGCGTGCCGTCCGAGGGGTCCGCGGCAGCCGTTGGCGGCGACGCGACGTAAACCGTCCCCCCAGCGAGAAGGACCGCGGCCAGCGCGATCCCGAATGGCCTTCTCAACTTCGTGCCTCCTGAAGGCGAAAAAATGCGTGCGTGACTCGGGCAGGGAGAAGCCCGGTTCTGCCGCACCAAGGAGGCTGATAATGACCACAGTGGACAGCAAATGACCCTATGATGTCCGCCGAACGAGTGGAAATTTACCCCCGCGCGGGGGAAACCGTTCAGGTAACTGAACCGTTTTCCGCCTTTTCCCAGACACCCGACACGAGGCCGGTAAAACCCCTTACTGGGTGGCATACAACGTGATCCGCAGCCCTGGCGGCCCGGTTGAGATGGTTGAAGTTTTTCCGACTTCGCTCGCCCGGATTCCCGGTCGAGGTTGCGCTTCTTGCAACGTACGGGGTCCAGCCGGGCGCGGCTCGACCACGGGAATTTCCCGAACACCGACCTGCACTATCCGGCTTGCGCGCGCCGGCACCGGACCGTCCACAGCAGACTGGACTGGAGTCCGGAATTGTCAGTGAATGGCACCTGGATACCCGACCGGATGGCGCGCCCATCCCCCGAGATGGGCGCACGGCCGGAAACTCTCACTTCTTCGACGGGAAGATTACGCGGTTCCACCCGAGCAGGTGACGCCTGTTCGATGACGGCATCGCTCTTAAGCCACCGCCCGACGCAGCGGCATCGTGTTCCAATGAACGGGAACCACGGTTTGCATAACCTGCCGAAGCAGTGATGTTCGGTCGCCTGCACAGTGGATTTCCCAGAGCGTCGCCTCGCCTGCCAATCCGGTTTGCACCGAACTATCAAAGCTGTCAACACGCTCTACCAGCGGCTGGTCTCAGCCGACAGCCTGCTCGGCGAGGGCCGACGTTCCACGCAGGGGGCCCGGAGTCGCGGTGCGCCTGCGCCCCGCCGCGGCAAGCGGTCCGCTGGATGGCCAGCAAGCGGCTGAACCTGGCTGGGCGACGTCGGGATCGATTGCTCGACGGGCGGCCGACGATGCTCACGGACCGCCACCGCACCCTGTGCGACACCCCTGTCCGACACCCCTGTGCGGCCCCGGGGCAGAAGGTGCAGCCGGTGCCGACGCTGTTCAGGGGCAGGCGTCGATAAGGCTCACCTGGTGGCGAAAGGCGGCTTCCTGTTCAAGGCCCCGGACGGGTCCGCGGAACGGATTGGGCCTTGCTCATGCGCAGGATCAAGGCGACCGCGTCCTCCGAGAGGGCTGCTGGATTCAGCACTTCATGGAGGAGCAGGCCACGAATCGCGGCAACGGTGACGGTGGCCAAAGTCAGCGCTTCCTCGCCGTCGAGCCCTTCGCGTTCCGCGAGCGAGGCCAGCATCTTGGTCAGGTCGTCGAGCGAGTCGATGAACTCACGGAAGTCCTCTGGGCGGTACGCGGCCAGTCCTACCACGTGAAAGAAGCCACGGACACGCGACAGTTGCTCCGGGCGGGTGTAGGTCCGCCAGATCGCCGCGACTAGGTCGTCGAAGGTGCCCTGCCGGGCAACCTTGAAAAGCGCCTCGTTGTCACGTGATCGCTGCGCCTTGAGCATGGCCGCCAAGACGCCCGGGAGCGATCCGAAGTGGTATCTCAGGAGGGCATGGCTGGTCCCGGCCCGGGCGGCTATCTCACGAAGCGACACCTCCGGCGCGGGAAGGGCCTCGCCGAAGGCGTCGAGGAGCCGAGCCAGGAGACGTTCGCGTGCGTCGCCGTGGCGTTCCGCGCTTGACAAGATCACTCCCACAGTTTATCCATTGGAAAAGAAGCTGGCTTGCCCACCCATGGTCGCAGTCGGCGCCAGTGGAGGGAACGACTCGTGAAACCGTGGCAAGTGGTCGGCGCGACGGTCGCCGACGGATCGGGCCGCGACCCGGTCGACGTCGATGTCAGCATCGAGGACGGGCACATCACCCAGGTCGGCGCCTCGAGCGCACGCGGCGATCGCCTCGACGCCGTCGGCCTGACGATGACGCCCGGCCTGATCGACGCGCATGTCCACCTGGGCTTGTCGAGCCTGATCCAGCCGCAGTTCTCGTTTCAGATCAGTGCCGCTGAGATCGCCGCGGACATTTTCGCCACGGCCGGCGCGACGCTCGATGCCGGCTTCACAACCGTTCGAGACACCGGCGGGATCGACGGCGGTGTCGTCACCACGATCGCGAAGGGCAAGGTCAGGGGACCGCGCGTTCTGTCGTGCGGACCTGTCCAATGTCAGATAGGCGGACACGGCTACTACGGGGCCGACTGGGAACCCACCGAGCTGTGGAGCAGCCATCACATTCCGGGGCTGTGCGCACTGTCCATGATGTCGGGCAACGCGAACGAGCTGCGCGCCAACGTGCGAGAGGCTTTCCGTCGCGGAGCCTCCTTCCTGAAGCTCTGTGTGACCGGCGGAGTGGTTGGCGCCCATGACCTGCTGACCGACACCCAGTTCACCGTGGAAGAGATCGCCGTCGCTGTTCAGGAAGCCGCAGCGCGGGGCACTTACGTGACTGTTCACGCCCACAACAACGAAGGCATCCGGAACGCGGTCGAGGCCGGGGTGCGTTGCGTCGAGCACGGCACCGACCTCGATGCGTCCACGGCCACCCTGATGGCCACTCGCGGGGTTGCCCTGGTGCCCACGTTCGCTGTCGTCGAACAACTGCTGCGTGACACCGCTGGAGCCGGCCTCGGCGAATCGACCCGCGATCGCGTGATGGGTGTTCGTGAGCGGATGACCGAGGCAGTCGCTGTCGCCAAGGAAGCCGGAGTGCGGATCGGGCTGGGTTCCGATCTCATCGGTCCGGCTCAGGACCGCCGAGGCGAGGAGCTCAGCCTGCGCGCGAAGCTCGAAACACCGATGGAAGCTCTCGTCGCGGCCACCAAGACCAACGCCGAGATCCTCGGCCTGTCCGGCCAAGTCGGTGTCATCGCACCCGGCGCGCAGGCAGACCTCGTGCTCTGGAACGGCAACCCGCTCGAAGACCCGGAACTGTTCGCCGACCCCGCCAACGCCGTCCTCGTTATCCAGGCCGGCCGAATTGTGAAGGACCTCCGATGAGCACTATGTGGCAGGGCTGCCTGGCCGACACCGACTACTTCGAGATGCGTTCCAGCGGCGGACACGACTACGGCGTCTGGGTCACCACGCCACCGGGCTACGACCCCGCCACGACGCAAGTGCCTGCCGTGTATGTGCTCGACGGCAACTGGGCGTTGGGCATGACGGCTCCGCTCATCGTCACCCAGCGGGACCCGATGCAGAAGATCGAGCCCTACCTGCAAGTCAGCGTCGGCTATGCGGGCGAGGAAGCACAGCACTGGGATCGGCTGCGCAACAGGGACCTCGTGCCGCCCGGCGAGCCCATCGCCAAGGAGCTCGTCGATGCTGTGGAGCTGGGGTTTCGAACGGGCGCGAGGACCCGCGAAGAATCCGACGCCTACCTCGCCGAATTACGCGACACCCATGCCGACGCGTTCCTGAGCTTCCTTACCGCGGAACTGCACCCGCGGATCGAACGCGACTACGGCACAGCCACCAGCGGTCACGGCCTCTTCGGCTACTCCTACGGCGGACTCTTCAGTCTCTACACCTGGCTCACCGGCTGCACGCTCTTCGAGAGCATCGGAGCGGGCAGCCCCGGCGTCGCCGGTGAAGACAGCCAGATCTTCGCCCAGCTCCAAAAACTGGGCGACAGCCGGCATGCCGCCAAACTGCATGTGACCCTCAACGAGCGAGAGCTGCTCGGAGACCTGCCCATCTACCAAAACCTCACGAAAAACACGGCCGCCGTCCTGCACCGCCTCATCTCCCGCGGCGAAGCCGTCACCAGCGCGGTCCTGCGCGAAACGCACGTGACCGGCTTGCAGGCTTCGTTCCTCAGCTATCTCAGGACCTGCCGTGCCCGGTAAGCGCGAACGCCGCAGGTCTGTGGAATCGCCGCACGGGCCGGTGCGAACTGGTCGTTCGGCGACGAGACGGTACCGGCGGGGAAACGGTGCGGCTCGCTGCGAGCCCCGAGAGTCGTGACCGGCGGGCCGAATCGGCGACGGCAGTCGAATGCGCCGACCCCTACGAGCCGCTGTACACAGGTCCTGGCGAGGACAACGATCGCCTTCTGCACACCGCACGGGGCACTCCATGCCCCTGGGAACCGGCTTGAGTGCCTACTAACAGACGTTCGGCGCGGGGGCTGGTACCGGACTAGACAATCCAGCGGCGTCGTGCAGGCGACGAGCAGCGCCGCCCCGATCGCGCCGGGTCCAGGCAAGCAGTGCCCAGCCAGACAGTGGCGAGAGAACCACGATGGCCAGCAGTACCAGCACCATCGTTATGCTGGCACGACCCTGAGCGCGAATTCGATCCGGGAAGCCAAGGCCAGCACGGCATCCGCGCGAAGCGTCCAGCCGCGCGGGGCGGCGCGGTGCAGCGTGCGGACGAGCAGAATCGCGCCCTGCGGCAGCGGCTCGATGGCCAGCAGCCGGTCCACGTTCCAAGTCTGCCCATAGGTGACGCCGGGCACGCTGATGCTCATCTTCTGGGTCCCGGCCGTCGTGGAGGCCAGCAAGTTGGCCTCACGCACCAGATCCCCGTCCGCGTTCAACAGGTCCGCGACCGCCGGCTCCCCTTCGAATGGCGAGAAGCTGGTGCTGCGGCGCGCGCCCAACGCGGCCCGGACCGGACGCGGCAAGCGCAGGGGCACCGCGTAAAGCAATTGACCCAGGCCAAGAGCCCGGCGAACCGCCGTGCGGCCGCTCATGATGGCGGCGCGCAGCTCGAACGGCCGTGGCGTCTGGGAGTCGAGGTAGACGAAACCCTCCGTCGGCGCCGGCATTCCGCTGAACCGCTCGCGCGGCGGCAACAGGCTCCCAGCCGGGACCCCGTCGCTGTCCGGCGACAACGTCATCGTCGAGGGCGGGCAGGGCAGGCCGAGCTCGGTCCCGAGTACCCGGGCGATGTCGGCGGTCACCTCAGCAGGGGCGGCGCGTCGGCCGGACCACAGGGCAGCAGGCATCTCAATCTCGCTTTCGGCGGAGCCCAACCAGGCTCATCTAGTGGCCGAACGTCACACGGCTGGGGATCAGACGTGGCCGGTGGTGGCTTGCAGTTGCTGAAGGCGCGTGGACGCAGCGTGGAGTTCGGCCTGGAACCGCCCTGGGCGCACCTGGGTGAGCTGGTGCCAGCTGTTGACCGACGCCTGGGCCTGGGCAAGCGCTTCCGCCTGCTGCCCCTGCTGGGCCAGCGCGTCCCGGCCGTAGTCGTACTGCTGAGCTTGGCGCAGCAACGCCTGCGAGTGGTCCTCGACCGGTGCCGGGGCGGATGCCTCGGCCTTGGCGACCTTCCGCTTCCGGACCGCGATGCTGATGCCGCTCACGGCCGCGAGCAGCAGCGCGACGAGAATCGGCCGAAGCAGGATGTGCAACAGATCCATGGCTTTCCCTCTCCACTGGCTTGGTTCACATCGAAAGCTAGTGACGCCAGATGAGGTTTCGATGACACGCGCTTACGACCGCTACCCCGGCAAAGCGAAAACCGACGCGCGAGACGCGTTCATCGCAGACGCACCCCGCTCGCTGCGCCGGATCAACGTCGGCGACGGCACCCTGGTCGAACTGGACGTGCCGGTCGGGTTCAACGACGACCTCGCTGCGGAAGCGATCCGGGCCAGCAACCGCATCAGCGGCCTGCTCACCGGCATCCAGCCTGCCCTCGAACGCGCCATCGGTCCGCGCATCGCCCATCCGGCGTGCTAGAAATCCTGTCTCGCTGCGGCGGACCGGGCGGAATCCGCAAAGCCGGTCGGCGCGAGCCCACCGCGATCGCCGCAGCGCACGCACTCCGCACAGGCAGCCAACTGGTCGACGCGATCCTCGCGTTGGCCGAGCAAACAGTCACCGTCCCGGGCGCCGCGGCAGCCCAGCCGTTCCCGTCCTCGTACGTGCCCCCGACGGGACTCGAACCCGCACTGAATCGATTTTAAGTCGACTGCCTCTGCCGATTGGGCTACGGGGGCGCACCTACCCTAGCGGACCGCTCCGTCACCCCCGGAAACGACAAAGCCGGGCCGTCCCGCGGGGGACGGCCCGGCTCGGCCGGAAAACTCAGCCCTTGCTGACCCGGTCGAACTCGGCCTTCGGGTTGTTGATCTGGCCCAGCGAGATGACCTCGCGGCGGAACAGCCCGCCGAGCATCCAGTCGAACAGGATGCGGGTCTTGCGGTTCCAGGTCGGCATCGCCTTGAGGTGGTAGGCGCGGTGGAACAGCCAGGCCGGGAAGCCCTTGATCTTGAGGTTCAGCGCGTCCGCGACGCCCTTGTGCAGGCCGAGGCCGGCGACCGCGCCCAGGTTCTTGTGGTAGTAGTCCTTCGGCTGGCCGCCGCGGATCACCTTGATGATGTTCTTCGCCAGCAGACGGGCCTGGCGGACCGCGTGCTGGGCGTTCGGCGGGCAGGTGGCCGTCGGGTCCTGCTCGGTGCGGGCCAGGTCCGGCACGGCCGCGTTGTCGCCCGCGGTCCAGACATCCGGGTGGCCGACGACCTGCATCGCCGCGGTGGCTTCGACCCGGCCCCGCTTGTCCAGCGGGAGGTCCGAGTTGGCGAGCACCGGGTTGGCTTTGACGCCCGCGGTCCAGATGATCGTGTCGGTGTCGAACTCGGTGCCGTCCGACAGCACCACGTGGCCGTTCTCGAACGACTTCGCCGCGGTCGACAGGTACACCTCGATGCCGCGCTTCTCCAGCTGCTGCACGGTGTACACGCCCAGCGTTTCGCGGACCTCGGGCAGGATGCGCCCGGCCGCCTCGACCATCACCCAGCGGATGTCGCTCGGCTTGATGTTCGGGTAGTAGTTCTCCACCGCGAACCGGGTCATGTCCTCGAGCTCGGCGAGCGCCTCGACGCCCGCGAAGCCGCCGCCGACGACGGTGAAGGTGAGCAGCCGCTTGCGCAGCTCCGGGTCGAGCGTGCTGGCCGCCTCGTCCAGCTTGGTCATGATGTGGTTGCGCAGGTAGATCGCTTCGCCGATGGTCTTGAAGGCGATGCCTTCCTCGACCAGGCCGGGGATCGGCAGGATCCGCGCGACGGCGCCGAGCGCGACCACGAGCACGTCGTAGTTCAGCGTCTCGATGTGGCCGTCGGCGGCCTCGACCGTGACGGCCTTGCGGTCGTTCTCGATCTTGGTGACGCGCGCGGTCAGCACGTGGCAGCGCTTCAGCACGCGGCGCAGCGGCACGACCACGTGCCGCGGCTCGATGGCGCCGGCCGCTGCCTCGGGCAGGAACGGCGCATAGGTCATATGCGGCTGCGGGTCAACGACGGTCACGGAGGCCTCGTTGGCACGCAGCATCTTCTGAAGCCCGTACGCGGTGTACAGGCCGACGTATCCACCACCCAGGACGAGGATCCGAGTCGGTTCCGACTTCGCAGCAGCCATGCACCTATAGTCGCACCTCCGACGCTGCTCCGCTCGGGTACCCCGTCCCTCTGTGACCAGCGTCGCCACGCAGGATGTCACGATTCAGATGAGCCCCGCCGCAGTCGCCGCGGCGGTGAACACGGCGGCCACCATGGGGTGCGTCACACGGCCGGTCTGGACATTGCGCGGCGACACGTGGTAGCAGCCGAACACCGCGAGATCGCCGAACTTGACGACCGCGCCGTGCGCGAACGCCGGACGCGGCGCGGGAACCGGCCAGCCAGCTGCGGAAAGGACCGGCAGCAGGGCCTGCCAGCCGAACGCGCCGAGCACCACCACCGCGCGCAGCGTGGGGCGCAGCAGCTCCAGTTCTTCGGCCAGCCAGTGCCGGCAGGTGTTCCGCTCAACGGGCGTCGGCCGGTTGTCCGGCGGGGCGCAGCGGACCGGCGAGACGAGCCGGGTGCCGCGCAGCTCCAGGCCGTCGCCGATCGCGGTCGACGTCGGCTGCGAGGCGAGACCCACGTCGAACAACACCCGGAAGAGGAAGTCGCCGGACGGGTCGCCGGTGAACATCCGGCCGGTGCGGTTGGCGCCGTGCGCGGACGGGGCGAGACCCACGACGGCGAGCGCGGCGTCCTCCGCGCCGAAGCCGGGTACCGGGCGCGCCCAGTACCGCTGGCCGGCGAAGGCCGCCTTCGTCCCGGCGACGCTCTCGCGCCATGCGACCAGCCGGGGGCACGCGCGGCACTCGACCAGAGCGGCGTCGAGCTCGGCGAACGTGCGCATCCCGCCAATGTAGCTGTCACCTGCTGGCGACCGCCCGAACGAGCTAGGTTGGGGCCATGGCCGACACCACCGCGGAAGACACCGCCGAGAAGCCCAAGGACGAGGAGACGAAGGCTCCGGAGCCGACCGACGACCTCGTGACGACACAGCACACGCTGACCGTCAAGCGCCGCAAGCTCGCCTACACCGCCCAGACCGGGCGGGTCGTGCTGCGCGAGGAGGTCAAGAAGGACGGCAAGTCCGAGGGGTACAAGCCCAAGGCCGAGGTCTTCCTGACCGCCTACACCCTGGACGACGCGGATCCGGGCACCCGGCCGGTCACGTTCGCGTTCAACGGCGGTCCCGGTTCGTCGAGCATCTGGCTGCACCTGGGGCTGCTCGGCCCGCGCCGGGTGCTGTCCGGCGACGTGGACGACCTGGTGCCGCCGCCGTACGGGCTGGCCGACAACCCGGAGAGCCTGCTCGTGCACAGCGACCTGGTCTTCATCGACCCGGTCGGCACCGGCTACTCGCGAGTGCCCGAGGGCGGTGAGGCCCAGCCCTACACCGGGTTCCAGGGCGACCTCGAGTCGGTCGCGGAGATCATCCGGCTGTGGGTTTCGCGCAACGAGCGCTGGCTGTCACCGAAGTTCGTGGCCGGCGAGTCGTACGGCACGCTGCGCGCGGCCGCGCTGGCCGGGCACCTGCAGGAGCGATACGGGCTGTACCTCAACGGGCTGCTCCTCATCTCGTCCGTCCTGGACCTGGGCACGCTGCGCTTCCACGAAGGCAACGACCTGCCGTACTCGCTGTTCGTGCCCACCTACGCGGCGATCGCGCACTACCACGGCCGGCACGGCGACCGGCCGCTCGACGACGTGCTCGCCGACGCCGAGGACTTCGCCTCGAAGGACCTGCCGTGGGCGCTGTCCCGCGGTGCCCGGCTGTCCACTCAGGACCGCACCGAGGCCGTGCAGACGCTAGCGTCGCTCACCGGGCTCAGCGAGTCCTACGTGGACCGGGTGAACCTGCGGATCGAGCACGTCCGGTTCTTCACCGAACTGCTGCGCGAGGAGGGCAAGACGGTCGGCCGGATGGACGGCCGGTTCACCACCTGGGAGCCGGACGGCGGCCGCGAGCACATGAGCGACGACCCGGCGGTGTCCCGGATCATCGGAGCCTACGCGGCGGCGTTCAACCACTACGTGCGCTCCGAACTCGGCTACCAGAACGACCTGCCGTACGAGATCCTGTCGCACGAAGTGAACAAGGCGTGGTCGTACAAGGACTTCGAGGGCCGCTCGGTGTCCGTTGTGGACACGCTGAGCTCGGCCATGCGGGCGAACCCGCATCTGCAGGTGCACGTCGCTTTCGGGCACTACGACGGCGCGACCGCGTACTTCGCCTCCGAGCACGTGCTGGCGCAGCTGAAGATTCCCGAGGAGCTGCGGGAGAACATCGACACCGCGTACTACGCGGCCGGGCACATGATGTACGTACACGAGCCGTCGCGGCTGCAGCAGTCGAAGGACCTTGGCAAGTTCGTCAAGAAGGCGTCCAACCGCTGATTCGCCGGCTGGCTGTGGGCGTCGGACCGGCGCTCACAGCCAGTCGTGTTCCCGCGCGTAGCGCGCGGCTTCGTGCCGGGTCCGGGTCTGCGTCTTCTGCATCGCGTTCGACAGGTAGTTGCGCACCGTTCCCTCGGCCAGGTGCAGCTGTGCCGCGATGTCGGCGACCGAGTACCCCTCGCGCGTCGCGCGCAGCACGTCGACCTCCCGCGCCGTCAACGGGCAGTCGTCCACCACGGCGAGCGCCGAGACGTCCGGGTCGATCCAGCGTTTGCCCTCGTCCAGGGTCCGGATCACCGTCGCGATGTGCGCCGGCTCGGCGGACTTGCTGACGAATCCCTGCACGCCCAGCTTCAGCGCCCTGCGCAGCACGCCGGGACGCGCGTGCCGGGTCAGCATCAGGATCACCTGCTCCGGCCGCTCCCGCCGGATCCGCGCGACCGCGCCCAGTCCGTCGACAGTGGGCATCTCCAGGTCGATCACCAGCACGTCCGGCCGATGCGCCACGGCGGCCCGCACCGCCTGCTCGCCGTCGGCTGCCTCGGCCAGCACGGTGATCTCGCCCTCCAGCGGCAGCAACGCGGCCATCGCCTTGCGCAGCAGGGCTTCGTCGTCCGCCAGCACCACCGTGGTCATCTCGCGTCCTCCCCGAACACCGCCGCCGTCACAAAGCGGCCGTCCCTCCGCTCCACCGTCAATTCTCCGCCCTGATCGGCCAGCCGGCTGCCCAACGCGGACAGTCCGCTCAGGGCCGGCGCACCGTCGTCGGAAGCACCGTCGTTGACGATGCTGATCCCGGTCCCGGTCAGCATGATCCGCACCTGCCGCGCCTCGGCGTGGCGCAGGATGTTCGTGGTGGTCTCGCGCAGCACCTGGCCGAGCAGCTCGCCCATCTCGGAGTCGACCTCGGCGAACCGGTCCACCCGCACGTGGATGCCAGCGGCTTCGAAGAGGTTCTTCGCGTTCTCCAGTTCGGCGGACAGGTTGAGCCGCCGTTTGGCGTAGGCGAGTTCCTTGGTCTGCACGATGGTGTCGCCGACCAGTGCGTGCACCTCGCGCAGTTCCTCCTGCGCCCGGCCGGGATCGGTGGGCAGCAACTTCTCCGCGAGCGCGACCTTCAGCTTCACCACGTGCAGCGTGTGCCCCTGGATGTCGTGCAGCTCGCTGGCGAACCGGGCCCGTTCCCGGACGACTGCCAGCTCGGCTTCCTTCTCCCGCGACTGTTCCAGCTCCGCGACCAGGTCGTAGAACTTCTGGCTGGCGAACATGAACACGGTTGAGACGGCCGCACCGACCGCTGGGTAGAGCACGTACGTCACCAGCCGATGGCCGAGGTGATCGTGGTACACGAGCAGATTCGTCGCGCCGAGCAGGCCGATCAGCACGGCGAGGCCGACCAGGGCGGCGAGCCGGTGCCGCAGCATCGGCGGGATGAGGAACGACCCGACCATCGCCAGCCCGTAGAACGCCGAGCCGTTGTCGGCCAGCGCACCGCCGAGCCAGACGAACGCGGTGAGCACGAGGCATGGACGCGCGACGCGAATGAAGTCGCCAGCTGTCCAGCGTTCCGCGGTCGCGACGGTCGCCAACAGCCCGACGACCTGCAGGACGACCTGCCACCAGGTATGCGCGGTGAAAACGACCAGGAGAAGCCCGACGAGCACGAGCGGCGGCATCACCGTGATCAGGTTGAGCCGCCGCAGCCGAGCCTGGACCGCGGTGTCGGCCCAGCTGCTCCGGCGGGCCCACCGCGAGCGGATCTCGATCATGGCGCTCCCGCTTCGACAGCTTCGACCAGGCGATTCGACCCCCAGCATGCCTCAGCGGCGGAAGGCCCACCAGTGACGCGGTGTCATGTCTTCGGCTGACGTGGCCGCACTACTCGCCGGTCTCGAAGCCCGCTGGAATCGAAGCCATGACCCCAGTCATCGAAGTCGACCGCCTGAACCTCACCTACGGCGATTTCCAGGCCGTGCGCGACCTGTCGTTCCAGGTCGGACGCGGCGAGCTGTACGCGCTGCTCGGCACCAACGGCGCCGGCAAGACCTCGACCCTGGAAACCGTCGAGGGACACCGAGCCCCCAGCTCCGGCACCGTCCGAGTGTTCGGAAAGGATCCGCGCGACCGCCGGGCGGTGCGCCCGCGGATGGGAATCATGCTGCAGGAGAGCGGGTTCTCGCCGGACCTGACGGTGCGCGAATCCATCCGGCTGATCGGGAGCCTGACCGAGCGCACCGACAACGTCGAGCGGCTGCTCGGCATCACCGACCTCACCCGCAAGGCGACCACCCGGGTTTCGCAGCTGTCCGGCGGCGAGAAGCGCCGGCTGGACTTCGCGACCGCGGTCTATGGAACACCCGATCTGGTCTTCCTCGACGAACCCACCACCGGCCTGGACATCCAGTCCCGCGACGCGCTGTGGAACGCGGTGGACCGGCTCCGCGAAGACGGCACGACCATCGTGCTCACCACGCACTACCTCGAGGAGGCCCAGCAGCGCGCCGACCGGATCGGACTGATGCATCGCGGCACGTTTCACCGCGAGGGCACCGTCTCCGAACTGACCCGGACGCTGCCCGCGACTGTCCGCTTCGGACTTCCGCCGCACGCGCCCGCTCCGCCGCTGCAGGCGACCCGCGAGGAGGACGGCCGGTTCCTCATCGAGACCTTCGGCCTGCAGAAAGACCTGCACACCCTGCTCGGCTGGGCACAAGACAGCGCGGTCGAGCTGATCGACCTCGAAGCCGGGCCGACCCGGCTCGACGACGTCTTCCGAGCCATCGGCACCGCGTAACCCATCCCGCGAAAGGCTTGCCATGCTTACCCTCGCCCGCGCCGAGCTGATCCAGCTTTTCCGGAACCGGCTCGTACTGGTCACCTCGGTGCTCCTGCCCGCCGCTTTCAGCGCGTTCTTCGTCGCCAAGCACGAACTCTTCGCCAAGATCGGCAGTCTCGGCTACCTCGCCGCGCTGACCCTGTTCTTCATCACCGCGATCGGGCTGTACACGACCACCGTCACCACACTCGCGGCGCGGCGGCAGAATCTCTTCCTCAAACGGCTCCGCTCCACCGCGGCCGGAGACCGCGGCATCCTGGCCGGTCTGCTGCTGCCAGTCACCGCGA
Source organism: Amycolatopsis benzoatilytica AK 16/65 (assembly GCF_000383915.1). Taxonomy (NCBI): domain Bacteria; kingdom Bacillati; phylum Actinomycetota; class Actinomycetes; order Pseudonocardiales; family Pseudonocardiaceae; genus Amycolatopsis; species Amycolatopsis benzoatilytica. The sequence continues at coordinate 8,266,213 of NZ_KB912942.1, read as the reverse complement.
TCGCCGCGGCGCAGGTGGCGATCATCCTGATCGTGCTCGGCGCGGTCACCGGCCCGCCGAAGAACCCGGTACTGCTGGTGGTCGCGGTCGTCGCGACGGTGGTGATGATGCTGGCGCTCGGTCTCGCCACGGCCGGCCTGACCAACTCGCCGGAGCACGCCCAGGTGACCACGCTGCCGATCACGGTCGCGGTACTGGCGGTGGCGAGCTGGGTCGGAATCACCGGTACCGACCAGCTTCCAGTGCTGAAACGACTGCTTCCGGGTGGCGCTTCTACTGAACTCGTAATGAACGCGTGGAACGGCCGAGGTTCGCTCACCGACTCGCTGGTCCTGTTCGGGCCGATCGCGGCCTGGCTGGTGCTGAGCATCGCGATGGCCGCCCGGCTGTTCCGCTGGGAGCCGCGCCGCTGACGTCCCTCCGGCGGTGGTGCCGCCGGCCGCGCACCCGGTAAGAAGGATCGGATGCCCTTGTCCGCAGGAGAAAGGGAACCGTCCATGAAGTACCGCACGATCGGCGCCTCTCCGGAGACCCGCCGCGAGGTCAGCGCCCTTTGCCTCGGCGCGATGACCTTCGGCACCATGGTGGACGAGGCGACCTCGTTCGCCGTCCTGGACCGGTTCGTCGAATCCGGCGGCACCTTCATCGACACCGCCGACAACTACGCGTGGTGGGCGGAAGGAACACAGGGCGGCGAAAGCGAGCAACTGCTCGGCCGGTGGCGCAAAAGCCGGGGAATCGGCGACGAAGTCGTCATCGCGACCAAGATCGGCGCCCGGCCGCGCGTCCCCGGCGGCGGCTTCTCCGACCCGGACGGGCTGTCCGCCAAGACGATCCGGGAATCGGCGGACCGCAGTCGCGAGAACCTCGGGGTGGACCGGCTCGATCTGCTGTACGCGCACATCGAGGACACCGCGACGCCGCTGGAGGAAACCGTGGCAGCGTTCGGCGAACTGGTTTCCGAGGGCACGGTCGGGCTGCTCGGCGCGAGCAACCACTGGACGTGGCGAGTCGAGCGGGCGCGCAACCTGGCCGCCGCGGCCGGGATTCCTGGCTACGAAGTCCTGCAGTACCACCACAGTTACCTGCGGCCGCGCACCGATCTGCCGAGCCGCCGCGCCAAAGACGGGAACCAGGGCGTCGCGAGCGGCGAGGTGCTCAGCTACCTGCGCGACCAGCCGGGCACCGCGCTCGTGGCGTACTCGGCACTGCTCGGCGGCGCGTACGTGCGGGAAGACCGCCACCTCGACCCCGATTTCGCGCATCCGGGCACCGACGCCCGGCTCACTGCCTTGCGCACGGTCGCGACGGAAACTGGCGCGAGCGCGAACCAGGTCGTGCTCAGCTGGATGATCGGCCACGAACTGCCGATGTTCCCGCTCGTCGGCGCTTCCTCGGTGGCACAGCTGGAAGACAGCCTGGCCGGCGTCGCGCTCGAGCTTTCCCCCGCCCACCGGGCCCGGCTGAACGCTGCGCGGTAGCCCCTGCTCCGTCCGTGAAGGGCCCCTTACCGGAAGCTAAGTCTCTCAAGGGGCCCTTCACGGACTACTTGGCGGTTACGGCACTACCGAGGTGGCTTCCGCGAAGTGACAAGCCGACAGATGCCCGTCCGTGCGCGCCTCCAGCTTCGGCGCCTCGGTCGCGCAGATGTCGGCGGCCTTCCAGCACCGGGTCCGGAACCGGCAGCCCGACGGCGGGTCGATCGGACTGGGCACGTCGCCTTCCAGCCGGATCACCTGCCGCTGCCCGCGCACCCGCGGATCCGCCACCGGCACCGCGGAAAGCAGCGCCTGGGTGTAGGGATGAGAAGGCCGCTCGTAAATCTCGTCCTCGGTGCCGATCTCGACGATCTTGCCGAGGTACATCACCGCGACCCGGCCGGACAGGTGCCGCACCACCGAAAGGTCGTGCGCGATGAAGACATAGGACAGTCCGAACTCGCCCTGCAGCTCGCCGAGCAGATTCATCACCTGCGCCTGGATCGAGACATCCAACGCGGACACCGGCTCGTCGCAGATGATCACCTTGGGCCGCAACGCCAGCGCCCGCGCGATGCCGATCCGCTGGCGCTGCCCGCCGGAGAACTGGTGCGGGTACCGGTTGAGGTGCTCGGGGTTGAGCCCGACCACCTCCAGCAGCTCCTGCACCTTCTTCGGCCGCGAACCCTTCGGCGCGGTGTCGGGGTGGATTTCGAACGGCTCGCCGACGATGTCGCCGACGGTCATCCGAGGGTTCAGCGACGTGTACGGGTCCTGCAGGACGATCTGGATCTCCCGGCGCATCCGCCGCAGCTCCGCACCGCGCAGCTTGAACAGGTCGCGGCCTTCGAAGGTCGCGCTGCCGCTCGTCGGCTCCTCCAGGCGCATGAGCACCTGGGCGAGCGTCGACTTGCCGCAACCGGATTCACCGACCACACCGAGCGTTTCGCCCGGCTGCAGATCGAAGGACACGCCGTCGACTGCCTTTACCTGTCCAATGGTCCGCTTGAACAGCACGCCCTGGCGCACCGGGAAATGCTTCACCAGGTCGCGCACGCTGAGAATCGGCTCACCCACGGGTCTCCACCACCTCTTCGGCGAAGTGACACGCACTGACCCGGCCGAAGCCCAGGGCGTGCGAGGACGGCCGCTCGTCCCGGCAGCGCTGCTCTGCCCGCTTGCAGCGCGGGTGGAACGGGCAGCCGGACGGGATGTCCAGCAGGCTCGGCGGCAGGCCCTTGATGGTTTCCAGCGTCTGCCCCTTGAGGTCCAGCCGGGGCAGCGAATCCATCAGCGCGGCGGTGTAGGGATGCCCTGGCGACCGGAACAGCTCGTGCACGTCGGCCTGCTCCACGATCCGCCCGGCGTACATCACCGCGATCCGGTCCGCGACCTCGGCGACCACGCCGAGGTCGTGGGTGATCAGGATGAGCCCCATCTGCCGTTCCCGCTGAATTTCCCCCAGCAGGTCCATGATCTGCGCCTGCACGGTCACGTCCAGCGCGGTGGTCGGCTCGTCCGCGATCAGCAGATCCGGGTCGAGCGCGAGCGACATCGCGATCATCGCGCGCTGCCGCATTCCGCCGGAGAACTGGTGCGGATAGTCCTTCACCCGCCGCTGCGCGGCCGGGATCCGGACCAGGTCGAGCAGTTCGACCGCTCGATTCCGAGCATCCTTTTTGGACATCCCCTGCCGGACGCGCAGCTGCTCCTCGATCTGGAACCCGACCGTGAAAACCGGGTTCAGCGCGGAAAGCGCATCCTGGAAGATCATCGCGATCTCCGCACCTCGCACCTCCCGGCGCCGTTCCGGCGACGCGGTCAGCAGGTCCTCGCCCCGGTAGCGGATCGCCCCGTTCGTGATCACCCCCGGCGGCATGTCGAGGATGCCCATGATGGTCTGCGCGGTGACACTCTTGCCGGATCCGGATTCGCCCAGCACGGCGAGGGTTTCCCCGGCATGCACCGAATAGCCGACGCCGTTGAGCACGTTGGCCACGCCGTCGGAGGTCCGGAACTCCACGTGCAGGTCTTCGACCTCCAGCAGCAGCTCGTTCGCCGCCGCCGGACCGGACCCAGTGGACGCTGTGGACATTGCGGCTACCTCGACTTCGGGTCGAGCGCGTCGCGGATCCCGTCGCCGAGCATCACGAACGCGAGCACGGTGACGGTGACGAACGCACCGGGGAACAGGAGCATGTGCGGGACCGCGCGGAAGTAGTCGCGCGAGTCGCTGATCATGACGCCCCACGACACCACCGGCGGCCGCACCCCGATGCCGAGATAGGCCAGCGTGGCCTCGGCGCCGATGGCCGCGCCGAGCGCGATCGTGGCGTACACCAGCACCGGCGCGATCGTGTTCGGCAGCAGGTGCCGGAACACGATCCGCGGCGTGCTCGCGCCGAGCGCGCGGGCTGCCTTGACGTAGTCCAGCTGCTTGGCCACCAGCGTCGCGGACCGCATGATGCGCATCGCCACCGGCCAGGTCAGCACCGCGATCGAGCACACCACCTGGACGATGATGGTGACCTGCCCGGGGTTCGACCCGGGCGCGTTGAACGTGGTGAGGATGACGATCGCGCCGAGCACGAACGGCAGACCGGCGAAGATGTCGCCGAGCCGGGACAGCAGGCTGTCAATGATCCGGCCGTAGTAGCCGGCGATGATGCCGACGAGCGATCCGAAAAGGACGGTCAGCACGGTGGCGAAAACGCCGACCAGCAACGAGGCGCGCGCCCCGTAGATGGTCCGCGCGTAGACGTCGTAACCCTGGTTGTCGTAGCCGAACCAGGCGTCCGCGGACGGCCCTTCGTTCGCGTGCGCAAGGTCGCTGTAACCGGCGTCGCGGTGCGAGAACAGTCCCGGCGCGATGGCGATCAGCACCACCAGCAGGATGATCACCGCGGAAATCACGAACGCCGGCTTGCGGCGCAGCTGGCGCCACGCGTCGCCCCAGAGACTGCGCGGTTTCTTCGGACCGGCGTCGGCGGAGCTGTCCACATGCGACAACTGGGCCGCGTCGACTCCCCCGCCGCCGACGAGATTCGGGTCAGTCATAACGGATCCTCGGGTCGAGAACGGCATAGAGCAAGTCCACCAGCAGGCTCATCAGCAGGTACACCATCACGAGCAGCACGACGACGCCGACGACGGTCGCGCTTTCCCGGTTCTGGATGCCCCGGAAGATCAGCCCGCCCAGACCGTTGATGTTGAACACGCCCTCGGTCACGATCGCCCCGCCCATCAGCGAACCGAGGTCGGTGCCGAGGAAGGTCAGCACCGGGATCACCGAGTTGCGCAGCAGATGGATGCCGATGACGCGGCTGTTGGGCTGCCCCTTGGCGATGGCGGTGCGAATGTAGTCGGCGTGCCGGTTCTCCGCGATCGACGTTCTCGTCAGCCTCGCGACGTAAGCCATCGAGAGGCTGCCGAGCGCGATGCCCGGCACGATCAGCTCGCCGAAGCTCGGATCGTCCGAAACGCTGGCGTCGATGATGCCCAGGTTCACGCCGAGCACGATCTGCAGCACGATCGCGGTGACGAACACCGGAAGCGAGATCAGGAACGTGGTCGAGACCAGCACCAGGTTGTCGAGGAAACCCTTGCCGCGCAAGCCGGTCAGTACGCCGGCACTCAGGCCGATGACCGCCTCGATGAGCACCGCGACGATCGCGAGGCGCAGCGTGATCGGGTAGGAGGTGGAGATCAGCTCGCCGACCGAGGAGCCGTTGAACGTCTCGCCCCAGTCGCCGCTGAACAGGCTCCCGAGGTATTTGAAGTACTGGACGAACAGGTTGTCGTTGAGGTGGAACTTCTCGGTCATCAAGTCGATATAGGCCTGCGGGCAGGCTTGCTGACCGCATTTGCCGGAGAACGGGTCCCCGGGCACGGCCCACACCAGTGCGTAGATCAGGAAGGTGGTGCCGAAGAACACCGGGATCAACTGGAGCAGGCGGCGCAGGACGTAGCGAATCATGCGTGGTTCCTAGCAGTGCGCGCCGGGCTCGTGAGTGTTCGCGCCGGTCGGAACCAGCGCGAACACTCACGAGCCGCGTAGTGGGAACGGACGGTTCAGCGCGTCACTTCTTGGTGACCTCGACCGACGAGTAGTCCGCGCGCCGGCGGAAGTCGAGGACCACCGTCTTGGCGTGCTTGGACTTCGCCGCGACCCCCTTCTCGTCCCACACCGGGATCGAGGGCAGGTCCTTCGCGATCAGGTCCTCCGCCTGCTGGTACAGCTTCAGCGCGGCGTCCTTGTCCGCGGTCGAGTCGGCCTGCTTCAGCAGCGCGTCCACCTGCGGGTTGGAGTACGTCGAGTCGTTCGACGAGGCCCCGGTGCGGTAGATCGGGTTGAGGAAGTCCTCGATCGACGGGTAGTCCGCCGACCAGTCCGAACGGCCCATCCCGGTCAGCTTGTGGCCGGTCACGATGCTGCGCCACTGGCCGAAGTCGGTCGCCGGGACGAAGTCGCACTCCACACCCAGCGTGTTCTTGATGCTGTTGCAGGCGGCGACCAGCGGTTCCTTGCGTCCGCCGTCGGCGTTCGAGGCGATGGTCAGCTTGCCGTGGAAACCGGACTTGGCGAAAAGTTCCTTCGCCTTCGCCGGGTCGAACTTGCAGTACTCGCCGCAGACGCCCGGGCGGTAGCCCTGGATGCCCTGCGAGACGTAGCCGTCGGCCGGGACGTAGGTGTCGTGCATGACCGTCTTGGTGATCTGGTCGCGGTCGATCGCCATCGAGATCGCCCGGCGCAGGTCCAGGTTGTTGTAGCCCTGCACGTAGTACGGGACCGCGATCGTGCTGATGCCCAGCAGATGCCCGGTGACCACGTTGTCCTTGAGGTCGGTCTTGTACTTGTCCGCGGTGAGCGCGGACGGCGGGAGCGTCTCGATGAAGTCGAGCTTGTTGCTCAGCAGGTCCTGGTAGGCGGTTTCCTGGCTGGCGTAGATCTTGACGTCCAGATCCTTGAACTTGACCTTGTCCGAGCCCTGGTAGTCGTCGAAGCGGGTCAGCTTGATGTCGACGTTCGGCGTGCGGCTGACGAACTTCATCGGGCCGTTGCCGATCGGATGCTTCGCGAAGGCCGCGGGGTCCTTGAAGAAGGAGTCCGGCAGCGGCGCGAACGCCGTGTAGCCGATCTTGGTGGCGAACACGGAGAACGGCGCGTTCAGGGTGACCTGGAACTCGTAGTCGCCCTTGACGACCAGGCCGGACATCTTGTCCGTGGTCGGCTTCGCCGTCTTGTCGTCCGGGTGCACGTCGGAGTAACCCTGGATGTTCTCGAAGAACGTGCTGTTGATCTGCCCGTTCGGGGAGTAGGCGCCGTAGTTCCAGGCGTCGACGAAGTTCTTCGCCTTGACCTCGGTGCCGTCGTGGAACTTCCAGCCGTGCTTGATCTTGATGTCGTAGACCTTGGAATCGGTCGTGGTGATCGAGTCCGCCATCATGTTGTACGGCTCGCCGGTCGCGCCCTTGTAGGCGACGAGCTCCGAGAACATCGGGTCGACGGCCTTGGTGCCGCCCAGCTCGTTGGTGTTCGTGGGGATCAGCGTGTTCTGCGGCTCGGTGCCGTACACGGTGAAGGTCCCGTTCGGGTCGACTTCGCCCGACGCGCCGCTGCTGGATCCGCCGCCCCCACAGGCAGTCAGGACGAGTGACAAGGTTGTCACGACCGCGGCCACGCCCCAGAGCCTGGATGAACCCCGCATGTCCCCTCCGTTTCTCGCGTCCGAATAGCGAGATGGAGGCTAGCGTGATCGGCGCTTGGTAACGGACTCCTCGGGTTGCAAAAGAATGACAACACAGTCCGTCACCCGGTCAGCCCACAACGAACAGCGGTTGATCACTGAACGTGATCTTGGTAACGGTGTGGGCAGACCGGTGCCGGGACGATCGCGGAGCGTTCGCGACGGTTCAGGCCAACGACAAAGCGATCCCGTCCAGGATGTCGTGCTCGCTGACGACCAACTGGTCCGGACCACCACGGGCGGCGAGCTCCTCGGCGAGCGCCTGGACGACGACCGCGCCGCCGCCGATCACGTCCACCCGTCCGGGGTGGATGACCGGGTTCGCGGCCCGGGTCGCGCGGTCGGCCGCGAGCAGCTCGCCGGCCAGCCGGTCGATGTCGCCGTGGGTGAGCTTCGACAGGTGCACCCGCTCCGAGTCGTACTCGGGCAGGCCGAGCGCGACGGCTGACAACGTGGTCACCGTGCCCGCGACGCCGATCCACGTGCGTGCCTTCGCGACGTCCACGACGTCGAACGCTTGGTCGAGGATTCGCTTGGCCAGTTCGCGGGCCTCGGCGATCTCGCCGGCGGTCGGCGGGTCGCCCTTGAGCGCGCGTTCGGTGATCCGGACGCAGCCGATGTCGACCGACTTGGCGGCGATGACCTCGGCCTCACGTCCGTTCCAGGTGCCGAGCACGAGTTCGGTGGAGCCGCCGCCGACGTCGACCACCACGAACGGCCCGTCCTCGGGGTCCTGGTCGCCAACTGCGCCGGTGAAGGACAGCCGGGCTTCCTCGTCCCCGCTGATCACTTCGGCCTCGACGCCGAGCGTCTCGCGGGTCATCGCGAAGAACTCGTCGCGGTTGCTGGCGTCGCGGGTCGCCGACGTGGCGACCATGCGCACCTTCTCGACGCCCTTGCGCCGCGCCGCGATCGTGTAGTCGGCGAGCGCGACCCGGGTGCGTTCGATCGCTTCCGGCGCGAGCCGGCCGGTGGCGTCGACGCCCTGGCCGAGCCGCACGATGCGCATCTCGCGGTGCAGGTCGCGCAGATCGACCGTGCCGTCGTGGCGCGGCGTCAGCTCGGCGACGAGCAGGCGGATGGAGTTGGTCCCACAGTCGATCGCAGCTACCCGAGGCATGGCCCCGACTTTACTGGGTCCGCGGCCGCCGCGCGCCGCGCCATAGGGAGCCCCTATACCCCTGCCCGGGAATTTCGTCTTTGCTTTTCGTTTCGCCGCGAACCTACCGTGGCGGAGTTCCCGTTTCCCCGGAAAGGAATCAGTGGCATGGCCACAATCAATCCCACGACTTCCAACCTCGCCGAATTCGCCGGAAAAAGGGCGTTGGTCACCGGCGGCTCCCGAGGAATCGGGGCGGCAATCGTCCGTCAATTGCTGGACGCCGGAGCTTCGGTGCTCACCACCGCCCGCTCCGCCGACGCCAAGGCACCCGATGGCGCGGCTTTCGTCCAGGCCGACGTCCGCACCGGCACCGAGGCGCTGGCCGCCGACGCACAGCGCATTCTCGGCGGGGTAGACCTTCTGGTCCACAACGCTGGCGGGGCCCGCCCGCACTCCGGCGCGCTGGCCATTCCGGACGACGAATGGCGCGACGCCCTGGACCTGAACTTGCTGGCCGCGGTCCGGCTGGACGCCCTGCTCGCGCCCGCCATGCGCGACCGCGGCTCGGGCGCGATCGTGCACATTTCCTCGGCGGCGCTCCGCCCGCCAGTCCCGCCGTTCCTGCACTACGTCGCGGCGAAGACCGCCCTGGAGGCATACAGCAAGGGCCTGGCCGCCGAACTGGCTCCAGCGGGCATCCGCGTCAACGCCGTGTCCCCGGGCCGCACGACCACCCCCGGCGGCGTCGCGACCCGCGACCAGTGGACCGCGCTGGCCCCCGCGGTCGGCGGCGACGTCCCCAACGTCCCGCTGGGCCGCGACGGCGAGCCGGACGACATCGCCAACGCAGTGCTGTTTCTGCTGTCCGATCAAGCAAGCTGGCTGACCGGAAGCACGCTGGTCGTAGACGGCGGCGAATTCACCCGATGAACCTGACGGGAAAGAACGCGGTCATTACCGGCGGCAGCACCGGAATGGGTTTCGCCACCGCGCAATTATTTGTCGAACGCGGCGCGCGAGTGGTGATCACCGGCCGTTCGCAAGCCCGATTGGATTCCGCACTGGCCCGGTTGGGGCCGCGGGCCGCCGCGATCCGGGGAGACGTGGCGTCATTGGCGGATCTGGACGCACTGGCCGCCGCGGTAACGGACCCGATCGACGCATTGTTCGTCAACGCCGGGATCGTGCACACGGCACCGCTCGAGTCGATGACCGAAGAGCTGTACGACGACCTGTTCGCCGTCAACGTAAAGGGCGCGTACTTCACGGTGCAGAAGCTGGCCCCGCGGCTGCGTCCGGGAGCCGGGGTCGTGCTGACCACCTCGACGGCGAACGTCATGGGCATGCCCGCGATCAGCGCTTATGCCGCGGGCAAGGCCGCGTTGCGTTCGATGGCCCGGACGCTCTCCGCGGAACTCCTGCCGCGCGGGGTTCGCGTCAACGCGATCAGCCCCGGCCCGATCGACACGGAGATCCTGGCAGCCGGGATGCCGGCGGACGCCGCGGCCCAGTTCAAGGCAGACCGCGCTGCGGAGAACCCGATGGGCAGGCTGGGAACGCCGGAGGAAATCGCACGGGCGGTGGCGTTCCTGGCGTTCGAGGGGACTTACGCGACCGGGATCGAGCTGGTCGTGGACGGAGGCGTCACGCAGCTGTGAGGGTTGGGGTGGCTGGCGGTCCAGCCGGAGCGGCGGGCCGGGGTGGACGGTGGCCGAGCCGGAGCGACGGGTTGGCTGGGGTGGACGGCAGAGTCGCCGTGTTCCCGGATGTGCCACCGGACCACCCCACCCCGGCTCCGTTGCGGCGCGCGGCCACGCGATTCGCCGCTCCCCTGGCCCCGCCTCACGCCGCCGGCAGCACCGACCGATACCAGGTCTCCTGCCGGAGCAGCTCCAGCAACGCCATCTCCGCCGGTCCAGCCCCGGGCCGGACCGCCGCGACGACCGGCTGGGACACCAGCGGAAACACCGGCCGCACCAGATGTTCGCAGCCCTCCGACACCGCCGAAGCGGGAACGAGCGTCACGCCCAGCCCGGCCGCCGCCCACCGCACCGCCGTCGCTGCCTGCGAGACGCGTGCGACCGTCGTCGGGGAGAGCCCGTTCTCGCGGAGCAGGTCGGTCAGCATCGCGTCGAGTGCGCTGTCGTGGTCGAACCGGATCCACTGTTCCCGTTCCAGCTCGCGCAACTCGACCCGATCCGCCGCGAGCAGCCGGTGCCCGGCCCCGAGCACCACGACGAACTCCTCGTCGCCGAGGTGGTGCCCCTCGTAAAGCCCCTCCTCGCAGGGCGACGCGATCAACGCGAAGTCCAGTACCCCACGACGCGCCAACTGCTCCAGCTCGGCCGGGTTCGGCTCCTCGAAGACCGTCACTTCCAACCGGGGAAACTTCTTCCGCAACGCCCCCAGCGCGCCCGGCAGCTGCCGCGTGCCGAGCCCCATCTGCGCAGCGATCAGCAATTCGCCGACCAGCTCGTCCGCCCCCGCGCGTGCGGTCGCGCGAGCGCGCCGCGCCGCCCGCACGGCGACCTCGGCGTCCCGGAGGAACGCCCGACCGACCACGGTCGGCACCAGTCCGCTCGGCGTGCGGGAGAAAAGCTGCACGCCGAGTTCGCGCTCCAGCCCGCGGATCTGCTGCGAAACCGACGGCTGCGCGACGTGCAACGCCTCCGCCGCCGCGGTCACCGACCCAGCCTCAGCTACGGCCAGGACGTACTCGAACTGACGAAGACTCATCGGCTCTCCCGGAGGTTTGTAATTATGTAAGCAAAGCTACCGGAAGAGCGTGCACCGCTGCCGAGACTCCAGCCCGGCGTCCTGGCAAGATGGTCCTCGTGCTCGGGCCCCCGCCGGACCGGCAGCATTCGCGACGTCCAGCAGAGCGATCTCCCGCCGAACCCGCGACCCGCCCCGCGCCCGGCCCGTCACGCGAGGTCCGCCCGACCTGGTCGGCCAAGTCGGCTCGGCCGACGTGGCCAGCCTGGTCGAGGTGACAGACGTGGCCGACTCGGCCGACGCGACCGACCTCGAAGCGGTGAGCTACTTCGCGCACTCCCCAGTCGGCCAGCCCTGCTCCCGAACCCAGGCCAGCGTCTCGTCCCCGAACGGGTTCACGCCTGGACCGGCCGCGAGCGTGTGCGCGAGGTGGACGTGCAGGCACTTCACCCGCCCCGGCATGCCGCCTGCCGTGACCTGGGTGCCGAGCGACTCGATGGCGTCGCGCTCGGCGAGGTAAGTCTCGTGCGTGCGCTGGTACCTCGCCGCGAGTTCGGGGTCGGTGGTGAGGCGTTCGGTCATCTCCTTCATCACGCCGGACGCCTCGAGCGTGCCCACCATCGACGTCAGCCGCGGGCAGGTCAAGTAGTACAAGGTGGGGAACGGGGTGCCGTTCTCCAGTCGTGGACTGGTCTGGACCACTGAGGGATGCCCGCTCGGGCACCGTGCGGCCACTGCCCGCAACGCCCGCGGCGGCCGTCCCAGCTGCTGCCTGATGACCTCGCGGTCGGCATCGGTGACGGGCTCGAATCGGGGTGTCTCCGTACTGCTGTTCACGCGGTCCAGGCTAATGCCGCGGTCCGCCCGCCCCCTCGTGACCTCCGCTGAGACCGCGGAGTTGTCCACAACTCGCGCCCCCTGTGGACAACTCGCCGCTGCCCGCGCCTGGGTCCGTCCGCCGCGCTTAACGTCGATCGCGACCGCAAGACCCGAACCCGGCTCCACGAGCCGGTCGACTCCGCGCTGGTTCACACCACCACGAACAAACCCGCCGAGGAGCAACCATGCAGACCGGGAGCCTTCACCACGCCACGACGCATCAGCGACGCGAAGGCACATCTCGCCCTCGTTCGGCACCGCGCAAGAACCCCGGAAAACGTCCGGAAAGCGCGATCAGAGAGGTCCGTCTCGGCATCAACCGCCGGAAACCTGGGCCCACAAGCTCTGGTACCAAGGCGCCTGCGGAGCGGGCTGTCCAGCCGTGCCGGGCTGCGCGGCCGCAGGTGTTCCGGACTGGTCGTCCGGCAGCTGGACCATCCACGGCACTTCTCCGGGCTTCACGTAGCGGAGCCGGCGGCGGGCCTCGGCCTCGATCTGGGCCGGGTCGCTCAGCTGGGCTTTGCGGTCGCGCAGCTGAGCGACCTCGCGCTGCAGCTGGGACTGCTGCGCTTCCTGGTCCCGGACCTCGGACCGCTGGGAGAGATAGGTGCGCAACGGGACGGCGACCGTGAACGCCAGCGCACACACGACGATCGCCACCACGGCGGCCCGCCGGGTGGTCGACATGCCGAGCACCTTGGCCGCGCCGGAGGCACGCTTCGCCGCCAGGCCCCGGCGCAGCCGGGCTCTGGTGGTCTCCGACGAAGCCGTGCCGGTGCGGCGGCGGGCCGACGCGGGACGGCGGGCCCTGCTGGACCCGCTCCCGTCAGCCCGGCCGCCGCGACGGCTCCGTGCTCTCCCCCGGTCGGCCATGCGCCTGTCAGACCTCCGCGCTGAACCGCGGGAAGGCGAGGTCGCCGGCGTAGCGCGCGGCGTCCGCGAGGGTTTCCTCGATGCGCAGGAGCTGGTTGTACTTCGCGATCCGCTCGCCGCGCGCCGGAGCGCCGGTCTTGATCTGGCCGACGCCGGTGGCGACCGCCAGGTCCGCGATGAAGGTGTCCTCGGTCTCGCCGGACCGGTGGCTCATCATCGACTTGTAACCGTAGGAGGTGGCCAGCGAAACCGCGTCCAGCGTCTCGGACAGGGTGCCGATCTGGTTGACCTTCACCAGCAGCGCGTTCGCCGCGCGGCGGGTGATGCCTTCCTCGAGCCGGTCCGGGTTGGTGACGAACAGGTCGTCACCAACGAGCTGGACCTTGTCGCCGACCTCGGCGGTCAGCTGGACCCAGCCGTCCCAGTCGTCCTCGCTCAGCGGGTCCTCGATGGAGACCAGCGGGTAGTCGCGCAGCAGTTCGCCGTAGTAAGCGGACATCTGCTCCGCGCTGCGCTTCGAACCTTCGAAGGTGTACGCGCCGTCGGAGAAGAATTCGGTGGCGGCGACGTCCAACGCCAGCGCCACGTCGCGGCCCGGCGTGTAGCCGGCCTTCTCGATGGCGGCCAGGATCAGGTCGAGCGCCTCGCGGTTGTTGCCGAGGCTCGGCGCGAAGCCGCCCTCGTCGCCGAGACCGGTGGAAAGGCCGCGGCCCTTCAGCACCGACTTCAGCGAGTGGTACACCTCGGTGCCCCACCGCAGCGCTTCGCGGAACGACTCCGCGCCGATCGGCGCGATCATGAATTCCTGGATGTCCACGTCGGTGTCGGCGTGCGCGCCGCCGTTGAGGATGTTCAGCATCGGGACCGGCAGCACGTGCGCGTTCGGCCCGCCGAGGTAGCGGAACAGCTCCAGCTCAGCCGATTCCGCGGCGGCCTTCGCGACGGCGAGCGAGACGCCGAGGATGGCGTTCGCGCCGAGCCGGGACTTCGCGGGGGTGCCGTCGAGGTCGACCAGCTTCTGGTCGACGATCCGCTGGTCCACCGCGTCGGTGCCGACCAGGTCCGGGCCGATCTCGTCCAGCACCGCAGCGACCGCGCGCTCGACGCCCTTGCCGTTGTAACGGCCGGTGTCGCCGTCGCGCAGCTCGACTGCCTCGTGCTCGCCGGTGGACGCACCGGACGGCACGGCCGCACGGGCCAGCGTGCCGTCGTCGAGCGCCACCTCCACCTCGACGGTCGGGTTCCCGCGCGAATCGAGAATCTCGCGCGCGCCTACCTGCTCGATGAGAGCCACGCTCTGCTCCTTGGTGGGTCGTGCCTGCGGTGACGCCGCCCAGAGTAGCCGCCCGGCTCGTTCACCCGTTGGAGGCCAGGCCGCGCCGCCGGGTGTTCTCCGGCTCAGTCCTGCCCGTCGGCGGCCGGCTCGCCGTGCCGCACTTCCCGCCACCCGGACGGCAGCTCGACCTGATCGGTCACCTGCTGCCAGAAGGTCCAGCTGTTCCCGCCGGGGTCGGCCACCGTGAAGATCCGCGCGCCGTAGGGCTGGTCCTGCGGCGGCTCGGGCGCGTCGTCCTCGGGGATCGCGGCGCAGACCCGCTCGTACTGCGCGTCGACGTCCGTCACGTACACCACGTTGAGCTGCCCGACCGGCCCCTCGACTCCCTTGGCCTCCCAATACTCCGGGCCGACGCCGGCCAGCTGGAGCCTCGCGTCGCCTGCGCGGACCGTCGCCTGGAAGACCTCATTGGAGGCGTCCTCGAAACGGACTTCTTCGGTGAAGCCGAACACCCTGGTCAGCCACGCGAGCGCGGCGGTCGCATCGCTGTAGTAGAGGTACGGCGCCAGTCCCACGTAACCGGGTTCCTGATCGCTGCTCATGGCAGAACAGTCCACCACGACGCTTCTGCCGCTCGTGCAACGCCCTCCGCGCCGGTATCGTGGAGCGACCATGACGGATGCCGCAGAAGCCCCAGAATCCGACGGCGAATCGCGCTTCCGCAGGTTCCGCAACGCAGAAAAGCTGGTAGCGCGACGGCGTCCGCTGGACGCGCTCAAGGAGCTCGAACCGCTGCTCGCCGACGAGCCGGACAAGCCGAGCGTGCAACTGCTGGCGGGACGCGCGTACTTCCACTCCGCACAGTTGCGGCGGGCCGAGCGGGCGTTCACCCGAGTGCTGGAGCTCGACCCCACCGATCATTACGCACGGTTCGTGCTGGGCCGCACTCTCCAGCGCCTCGGCCGTTTGGCCGAGGCCCTCGCCCAGCTGCGAATGGCCTCGGCGATGAACCCGGTCCCGGAATACCTCGAAGCGATCAGCGAGGTCCGCGCCCGGATCGCGTTGAGCGACCGCTGAATCCGCGCCTCCCGAACGGGCACCGCCGGGCGACCGGACGGGCAACCGGCGGATCCAAGGCGGCCCCGGCGCGTCTTCTGAGAAGTACAGGGCAGCGAGGAAGCTTGGCCATCCGGCGGCCCCGCTCGGCCGGTCGGCCGATCCGGGCAGACCGGCCGAAGCGCGATCCTTGGTGTCATCACAGAGAGCGATTCGAGGAGGCCGACATGACCGCACTGACCGTGATCGGAGCCATCGCCGGGCTGGTCGTCCTGGTGCTGATGGCCCTGGCGCCGACCCTGGTGGAACTCAACGAGCGCTACCCCGCCCAGGCGCGCAAGCAGCCAGTGCGCGCGGCCGCGGAGGCACTGCCGAAGCCGTCGGTCCGCGTCGGGACCGCGCTG
The DNA here is from genome assembly GCF_000383915.1 of Amycolatopsis benzoatilytica AK 16/65. Taxonomy (NCBI): domain Bacteria; kingdom Bacillati; phylum Actinomycetota; class Actinomycetes; order Pseudonocardiales; family Pseudonocardiaceae; genus Amycolatopsis; species Amycolatopsis benzoatilytica. The sequence goes on along the minus strand of NZ_KB912942.1, from coordinate 8,250,683 downwards.
CCGACCCACTGACTTTCCGGCCACCAGACGAGCCCGAACACCACCGCTCGGCCACTAAGCCGGGCCACTGAGCCCAGCCAGAACAACACCGCTCGGCCACTCCGATCGGCCACCAAGCCGGGCCCGAACAACGCCGCCCGGCCGCTCCAATCCGGTCACCAAGCCAGCCCAGGCGGAGCCGGGCCCGGCCCTGACCGGCGCTCCGGCGCTATCCGCTGCTGACTCCTGCCGGATCCACGGCAACCAGCCTCCCGCCGCAGCACCGCACTCAAATCCTGCTCAGCCAGCGCATTTCACGGTGCGACGCTCGCCGCCGCATAGGAATCCGCTGCGGTGAAAATGTCCTGGACGTAATTCACGGCCGGGTTGTACGACGTCATCGCCGCCCACCAACCGGCCGGCGTGCCCAGGTCGTCGCCGTTCGCGCACAGGTACCGCGCCGCGGTGAACGCCGCGTCGTCCAGGTTCGACTGATCGGCTGGTTTCCCGTCGCCGTTCGCCCGCTGCGCGTGCTTGTGCCAGGCCGACGGCAGCATCTGCAGCGGCCCGATCCGATGGTCGGCCGTGCGGTCGCCGTCGTACTTGCCCTTGTCGGTGTCCGGGACCTCCGCCCGGCCCGGCTTCACCGGCAACGTCCCGTCCGCGCCAGGGGTCGCCGTTCCGAACGCCTGGTTGCCGATCGCGGCGAGCGTCGCCCACGACAGATGGCACGACGGTTTCTGCCGCTGCATCCACATCTCCGCCCGGCCGTATGCGGCGAGAACCCGCGCGTCCAAGTGGGTTTTGCCGGCGACCCGGGTCGCCCACGCGTCCAGCTCCGCCTGGTCCGACACGAGCGGACGGTCCGGCGGTGCGGCCAGTCCCACCCGCGGCGCTTCCGCACCGGGCTGCGGGCGCTGCTCCGGTTTGACCGGCACCGGTGCCGCGGCGGCCGTCACGGCGGGCTCGGCAGGCGGGTTCGGGTTGCGGATGCCGATCGTCACCACCAGCACGACGCCGGTGAGCACCAAGCCCAGCGACATCGCGATCCGGCCCACGAAACGGCGCGGCGGGTCCTCGCGGTACGGGTCGCTGGTCGGCTGAGTGGTATCGGCCACCCGGACAGGTTACTGATGAACCCGGCCGGGGGACGCCAGGTTGGGCGAACGGTAAGCGGAAGGTTAACTGGACCACTAAGCAACCCAGCTCACACAATTCGTTATCCAAGCCGCCGGCAGCGCGCTGACCTGCGGTTACCCTAACCTAACTCAGCCTCGATACCCGTTTTGCCCGCTTTAGGTCGCACGTCCGAAGGCTTCCCCTCTGGACTTACAGGCAAGCCTTACCTAAAAACATCGGAGTCAGGTTAGTCGAAGGAGGGCTGAAACAGTGGTGTTTTCGAGCGCGCTCATCGGGCTGCGCGAGGGCCTCGAAGCCGCTCTCGTGGTGAGCATCTTGGTCGCCTTCCTCATCAAGACCGACCGGCGGAGCGCGCTCAAGTTCGTGTGGCCGGGTGTCGGCGCGGCCGTGCTGCTGTCGATCGGGGTCGGCGCGATCCTCACCTACAGCACCGCTCAGCTGAGTTTCGAGCATCAGGAACTGCTCGGTGGGACGCTTTCCATCGTCGCGGTCGGGTTCGTCACCGCGATGATCTTCTGGATGCGCAAGGCTTCCCGGCACATCGCCGCCGAACTGCGCGGCAAGATGGAGGACGCGCTCAAGGTCGGTCCGGCCGCGGTGCTGCTGCTGTCGTTCCTCGCCGTCGGGCGGGAAGGGCTCGAAACGGCCGTCTTCTTCTACTCGGCCGTGCAGACCGCGCAGTCGGACACCCTGCAGCCGTTGATCGGGTTCGTCATCGGGATCGCCGCCGCGGTCGCGCTCGCCTATCTGCTCTACCGCGGCGCGGTGCGGTTCAACCTCGCGAAGTTCTTCACGATCACCGGGGTGCTCCTGGTGTTCGTCGCCGCCGGTGTGCTCGGCTACGGCCTGCACGACTTGCAGGAAGCCGGATTCCTGCCGGGCATCGCGACACTCGCCTTCGACGCGTCGAGCACGCTGCCGGAAACCTCCTGGTACGGCGCGCTGCTCAAGGGAATCTTCAACTACTCGCAGCAGACCACCGTGCTGCAGGCGATCGCGTGGGTCGGCTACGTGGCGATCGTGCTGCCGCTGTTTCTCAAGCCTGCCCGCAAGAACAAGACCGAGGCGGCCCCGGCCGTGCCGGCCGCCGTCAAGGAGTGACCGTGCCCCAGTTCCGCAAAACCCCGCTGGCTGTGCTCGCCGGGGTCGGCGCCCTCGTCGCGCTGACCGCGTGCGACGGCACGAACTCCGCATCCGGCACCGACGGCGCGACCTCGGGCGGGCCGATCAAGGTCGAAGCCTCCGACACCGCCTGCACCGTCTCGGCGACGACCGCGGCCGCGGGCAACCTGACCTTCGAGATCGTCAACAAGGGCAGCAAGGTCACCGAGTTCTACCTCTACGCCGAGGGCGACCGGATCATGGGCGAGGTCGAGAACATCGCGCCCGGCCTGAACCGGCGGCTCATCGTCGAAGTGCCCACGGCGGGCAAGTACCAGACCGCGTGCAAGCCGGGCATGGCCGGCAACGGGATCCGAGGCGACTTCACGGTGACCGGCGGCGCTGCGGCGCAGAACGACGTCAGCGCGCAGAAGGCGGCGGCGGCCAAGAGCTATGCCACCTACGTCGCGAACAACAGCTCCGCACTGGAGGCGGAAACAGCGAAGTTCGTCGCCGCGGTCAAGGCAGGCAAGGTCGACGAGGCCAAGGCCGAGTACGCCCGCACCCGCGTGTTCTACGAGCGGATCGAGCCGGTCGCGGAGAAGTTCGGCGACCTCGACCCGCTGATCGACGCGCGCGAGGCCGACCTTGTGCCGGGTCAGCAGTTCACCGGGTTCCATCGGCTGGAGAAGGATCTGTGGAGCACCGGCCTGAAGCCGGACAGCCCGCAGATCGCGGACAAGCTGCTCGCCGACGTGAAGGCGCTGGTCGCCAAGGCCAAGACGATGCAGCTGAGCGTGCTCGACCTCGCCAACGGCGCGAAGGGCCTGCTCGACGAGGTCGCCACCGGCAAGATCACAGGGGAGGAGGAGACCTTCTCGCACACCGATCTGTGGGACTTCCAGTCCAACCTGGACGGCTCGAAGGGCGCGATCGCCGCCCTGCGGCCGATTCTGCAGGAGCGCGACGCAACCCTGGTGTCCACTTTGGACAAGGAGTTCGCGACGGTGCAGGCGCTGCTGGACAAGACCCGCGTCGGCGACGGCTTCAAGTACTACAACCAGCTGTCGCAGGACGAGATCAAGGCGTTCGCTTCGGCGGTCGACGCGCTCAGCGAGCCGCTGAGCAAGGTCGCGGAAGTCGTCGCCAAGTGACCTCTCAGGCGGGCACCGAAGAGGGTGCCAAGGTCTCTCGCCGGAAGCTGTTCGGACTGGCCGGTGCGGGCGTCGCGCTGGCCGGTGCGGGCGCGGCGGCCGGAATTGGCATCGACCGGCTCGGCGGCGACGCTCCCGCCGCGGCCGCGGAGTCCCAGGTCGACTTTCACGGCGAGCACCAGGCAGGCATCGTCACCCCGGCGCAGCCGAATCTGCACTTCGCTGCGCTTGATGTGACCACCAAGGACGTCGAGAAGCTGCGGAAGCTCCTGCGCACCTGGACCGACGCGGCCCGTCGGATGACCGCGGGCCAGGACGTCGGACCGAACGGCGCGCTCGGCGGCTCGGCGCAGGCCCCGCCGGACGACACCGGCGAGGCGCTCGACCTGCCCGCCTCCGATCTGACATTGACCATCGGCTTCGGCCCGTCGCTGTTCGACGACCGGTTCGGACTGGCCGCGAAACGCCCGCCGCAACTGGTGGACCTGCCGTTGTTCCCCAAAGACAAGCTCGACCCGGCCCGCAGCGGCGGCGACCTGTGCATCCAAGCCTGCGCGAACGATCCGCAGGTAGCCGTGCACGCGGTGCGCAACCTGGTCCGGCTCGGCTTCGGCGTCACCGAGGTGCGCTGGTCGCAGCTCGGGTTCGGGCGCAGCTCATCCACCTCGCGGACGCAGCAGACGCCGCGCAACCTGTTCGGGTTCAAGGACGGCACGAACAACATCAAGGCCGAGGACACCGACGTGCTCCGCGACCAGGTATGGGCGCAGGCCGGCGACGGCCAGGCGTGGATGGCCGGCGGCACGTACCTGGTCGCCCGCCGGATCCGGATGCACGTCGAAACCTGGGATCGAGAGACACTCGCCGGCCAGGAGAAGATTGTCGGGCGCACCAAGGGAACCGGCGCGCCGCTCGGACAGACCGGCGAGTTCGACCAGGTCGACCTGCAGGTGGGCGGTGCCGGGGGCGAGCCGCTGATCCCGGCCGACGCGCACGTCCGGCTGGCCTCGCACCAGACGCGCAACGGGGTGCAGATCCTGCGCCGCGGGTACAACTTCGTCGACGGTTCGGACGGCGTCGGCCACCTCGAGGCCGGGCTGTTCTTCCTGGCCTTCAACCGGGACACGCGCAAGCAGTACATCCCGATGCAGCAGGTCCTGTCCGCGAAGGACGCGATGATGGAGTACCTGCAGCACACCGGATCCGCACACTTCGCGATCCCGCCGGGCCTCACGCCGACCTCGAACTGGGGCGACGGCCTCTTCTCCTGACCGGCGCAAACGTCGCTCGCGGCACCGGCCGGTGCGACCGGTTGCCAAGATCCGGCCGGTTCGCGCGGAAGTGCTCCCGCGCGCAGGGTTGACTTCAAGTTCACTTGAACTTGCACCGTAGGGGCATGTTCACCGAAGCAGAGCTGAATTACCTGGAAGCCCAGATGCTGGGCCGTGTGGCCACGCAGCACCCGAACGGAACGCTGCAGGTCAGCCCGGCCGCATTCGCCTGGAACGCGGAGAAGCAGGCGATCGACGTGAGCGGGGCCGGACTGGCACGCAGCCGGAAGTACCGGAACGTGGCAGCCAACGGAAGGGCGTCGATCGTGATCGACGACGTACCGTCGGTGGACCCGATCCGGGTGCGCTGCCTGGAGATCCGTGGCCGGGCGGAGGCGGTGCCAGACGCTTTCGAGCCGGACGGCCACCTGGACGGGGCGGTGATCCGGATCTTTCCGCAGCGGATCATCAGTTTCGGGGTCGACGATCCCGACCATGACCCGTTGGAGTTGAAGGCGAACAACCGGGATGTGTGAGGGTCGTTCCGCCTTTTCCTGGGGGAAGGGCGGACCTCCTCGCACGTTCGGCGTGCCGGCTGGTCAGGTTGAGCGGCTCGCCCGCAGCACGCGAGCTGGTTGAGCGGCTCGCCCCGCTACGTGCGAGAGCGGTGCGCTGGCTCCGGCAGCCCAGGCCAGTCGCCCGGGCTGTGCCGGACCCGGCTTCACGTCATCGGCGGGCTCCCCTCGCGGCATACGTCGCCGTTCCGGCGGCGAAGAGGATTCCGGCGGTCCACCAAGCGGTCGGGGTGCCCGCGGGGGTCGTCAGCCAGGCGATGACGGCCCCGAGTGCTGGTGGCTCGGTAGCCGGGGCAAACAGGGACACCATGGGCCAGGCCAGAGGCAGCGTCCAGCCGAGCTGACCGCCGAAGAGGGTGGCGGCCAGACCGGTCAGGCCCAGCAGCCCGGCGGTGTTGCGGAGGGTCCAGGCGGGTGTCGCCTGAGCCGCGACGTCGATGACGCCTTGTGCGGCAAGCAGTATCCCGGCGGCGGCGACGCCGATCAGGAGCAGATGCGCCAGCCGCCGTGGTGGCCAGGGCACTCCCGCGGTGCGGTCCAGGTCGATGTCTTGGCCGCTGAGACCTACCGCGGCGACGGCGATGGCGGCAGCGAGGGCGAGCGTCGCATAGTGAGTGGACCAGTTGTCGCGCAGCAAGGCGGGCAGGACGGCGGCGCAGAGGACTGCGGCGGGCAGCGAAACGGCGACGTGCCGGGAACGCGCATACAGGATCAGCCAGCGCATCAGCTGGTCCCCTCGGTGAGGACCTTCAGAGGGTCGCCGGTGCAGGCGAGTTCCAAGCGGCGGGCTTCGCCGACTCGGGCGGTTTGCTCGGCTTCCGGCGCGGCGGCCAGACTGGCCCATGCCTGCTCTGCCTGGACGCCCAGCTCAGGCTGTCGTGACGCGACGAACGGCGCGTACGAGCCCAGCAGCCAGCGCCCCATCACCCAGCGGGCAGCGTCTTCCCGGTTGCTTGGCGCGCCGCTGAGCGAGATGCCGGTACAGCGTGGTGTTCCAGCTCCGCGAAGCAGTTCCGCGGTGAGGTCCGAGCCAGTCACGCCTTGGATGAGTTCGTCGTCTTGCTGGATCAGCAGCCGGGCCGGATCCCGCGGGCTGACGCTGGAGTAGCGGTAGGTGGCGGTCGATTCTTCGACGCGGCTGGGGTGCTGCGGGAGTTTCTGCAGTATTTGCAGTGCCTCTTTGCCTGGACCGGCCACAGTGGACAGCCAGTTCTCGTGCAGCCGGGTGACACAGACTGGGCCGTCGCAGACCAGAGCGCTGGCCGTTTCGTCCGCGGTGAAGTTGTCTGCCGCGGACGCGGGAATGATCGGCAGAGCGATGGCCAGACCGGCTGCCGCGGGGACCACCGCGAGGGCCTTCGCCCGCGCGGAGGCGGCAAGCAGCAGAAAGCCAGCTGCGGCGAGGCCGAGGAACCAGACCAGCTGTCCCAGTTGCACGGCGGGAGCCGGTATCGCGAACGGACTGCGCACCTCGAGCTGGGCGACTCCCAGCAACGACAACTGGTTCGGGTCGGTCGGCCGTTCGCCGGTTGCTTGCAGGAAAACGCCGCCGACCAAGGCCAGCGCCGACAACGCGGGCGCGGTGACCGGGTACGGGAGCAAACGGCCGAGTCCGAGGCCTAAGGTCACCCCGGCGAACACCGAGAGGACGCCGAGCAGCAGCGGGGTGAGCCAGGCGGTGGTGAACAGTCCACCGGCGGCCACTGCCTGCCCCGCGCCGACGGCGACGATCGCGACGTAGCCGAGCGCCGCCGCGAGTCCGACCGCGGCCGACAGCGCCAGGGCTCGGTGGCTCGCTGGGCGCGGCGTGGAGTCGAAGAGTTCGCCGACGCCAGCACGCACGTCCCGCATGCCTTGGATCGCGGCGGCACCGACCACGATCGGCCACAGCAGCACCAGCAGGTAGCGCGACCACTGCACGCTGTTCAGCCAGGTCGCCGTCCAGGCCACCGAACCGTGGTTCCACGGTGCCTGCGACGACGAGAACAGACCCAAGCCCGCCGCCAGCATGACAACCGGTACCCAGAGGGCGATGGTGCGCCGGAGCTCCGTCCGGAACACGTTCTTCACCACGCCCCCATTCCCTGCTCGTGACCGAGCAGTGCCGAGTAGCCGCGCTCGATGGGACTGTCGCCGATGTCCGACTCGCTGCCGGCGGCGACCAGCTCGCCCGGTGTGCCTTGGAAGATCCGCTTCCCGGCGCAGAACACGACGACATCCGTGCAGGCCGCGGCGACGTCCTCGACCAGGTGGGTGGACACGACGACGCACGCGTCCCGGCCGATTTCCTGCAGCAGTTCGCGAAAGCGCAGCCGTTGCGCCGGGTCGAGCCCGACGGTCGGCTCGTCCAGCAGCAGGATCTCCGGGTCGTTGACGATCGCCTGCGCGATCCCGGCCCGCCGGATCATGCCGCCCGACAACGTCTTCAGTTTGTCGTCGGCACGATCGGCGAGGCCGACCCGCTCGATCGCGCGCTGGACCGCGCCCGGCACCTCCCGCTTCGGCATCTCCTTGAGCCACGCCAGGTACTCGACGAACTCGCGGACCGTGAACCGCTTGTAGTAGCCGAACGTCTGCGGCAGGTAGCCGATCCGGCGGCGCAGGCCGCGCTGGTCCAGGCGTCCTCCGACCGGCTCGCCGAGCAGCGCCAGCGTGCCCTCCGCCGGCCGCAGTACCGTCGCCAGCGCGCGGATCAGCGTGGTCTTGCCCGCTCCGTTCGGCCCCAGCAACCCGTGCACCCCGGTGCCGAGCGCGAGGTCGAGCCCGTCGACCGCCATCCGTTTGCGGCCGACCCGCACTTTCAGTCCCTGTGCCTGGATTTCCCAGGCGTAGGTCGCCGGAGCGACCTCGGCGGCTTCCACAGCCCGCATCGGTGTCCCCTCTCGTTTCCGTCAGTGATGCGCGGCGAGCCGCGTGAAGGTGTTCCGGCGGAGCACGACGAACACCGCCGAGACGACGATCGCGGCGAGCCAGCCCGGCCAGGTCGCCGGCACCAGCAGTACCGAGCTCCCGAACGACACGGTGGGCACCACCAGCGCCCCGAGCCACAGCCCGACCAGAATCGACGCCGCCCAGGCGATGCCGACGAACGTGCCGAGCGCGAGCGTGCCGGTGGTGAAGGCGAGGCTCGGCAACAGTCCGAACCCGATTCGCGCGCCGGTCAGCCAGCCGGCCAGCAACAACACCGCCAGCACCGGCACCAGCACCGCGGTGGTCCGCCGCAGCACCAGCTCCAGCCCGGCCCGCGGCGTGGCCGCGGTGAGCTCGTACGCCGGGTCCAGCCCGCGGGCCCAGGACGCGGCCACCCCGAACACCGGCAGCACCGGCGAGAACAACTGCACGAACGACAGCCGGCTCTCGTAGTACGTGTGGTCGAGGAAGACCGACAGCACTCCGACCGCGATCACCATCAGCAGCCACGGCACCATCACCGGGGTCGCCCAGCCGCGCAGCCAGGCCGCCGACCGATTCGGCATCGGCTGTGGAGGTGCGGCGAGGTGCGGTTCCAGCCCCGACCACACGTCGGCGACGAGACCGGCCACCCCGGTACCGGCCGCGCCGGAGAGCCGGGCCCGGCACTGCCCGCACTTCTCCAGATGCCCTTCCACCGCCCATTCCTCGTCGCCCGGCAGCGCCCCGCCCGCGACGTAACCGGCGAGCAGCTGCTCGGATACGTGGTGCATGGGGTTACCTCCCTCGGCCGTTCCTCGTTCGTTCCGGTTCACGACAGCGCCTCCCGCATCGCGATCCGGGCCCGCCGCGCCCGGGTTTTCACCGTGCCCTCCGGCAGGCCCAGCAGGATCGCCGTCTCCCGCACTGACAGTCCGTCGAGGACCATCGCCTGCAGCACCTGGCGCAGCTCGGGCGCGAGCGTGCGCAACGCGTCACCCACCGAATCCCCGAAGGTGGCGGCCAGTGCCTCCTCCTCGGCAGCAGGCGCGGACACCGGCGCGTGCATTGCCGCCGGCGGCTGCGCGTGGTGCGCCCGCCTGCGGAACGCGTCGACCAGCCGTCGCGCCGCGATCGTCCACACCCAGCCCACGGCAGAGCCGCCCGCGGCGCCGCCGGCGAACGAACCCGCGGCCCGCCATACCGCGAGGTACGTCTCCTGCATCACCTCGGCGACGACCTGGTCGTCCGAGCAACGGCGGCGCAGGCGAACCGCGAGCCACGGCGACGTGCGGCGGTACAGCTCTTCGAACGCCGCGCGGTCGCCGCGCGCGGCTCGCCGGAGGAGGCGCTCCTCGTCCGGCTCTCTGGCTGGCTTGTGCTTCACACCCGGCAAGACGCCATCTCCGCGCTCCCGGTTCTCCTTTTGAAGTGATCTGGATCACATTTCCGGCAGACGGCGTGCTCAGCTCGCCGACCAGCGCAATCGTGCCCGGAAAACGACAAAGACCGCCGCCCGCGGGCGACGGTCTCCGTCCTTCGAGTGACTTCGGGGAGAGCGGATCAGCTCAGGCAGACGGCCAGAACTTCCGCCAGCCGTCCGCCTCCAGCGTCGCGGGTTCGACCCCGGCCGCCCGGGCCGCTTGCTCGGCGGCACGGATGTCCTGGGCGAATCGCTTGGCCACCGCCCGCAGCTCGCCCTCCGGGTCCATCCCGGCGCGCCGCGCGGCCGCCGCGGTACGGAAAAGCTGTGCCGGAGCGGAAGAATCCTGCGGGAACAGGTCGAGCGGGATCCCGGCGCGCCCGCTGCGCTGGCCGAGCTTTCCGGCGAGCGCGACCGCGGGCTGCCCGAGCGCCACCCCATCCACAATGGACTTGCGCTGTTTCTCCGCCTGCTTCAGCTCTTCCCATTTGAGCTCCTGGTGCTCGGCGGTGGCGGCCCTGGCCGCGTCCGCGAACACGTACGGATGCCGGCCGACCAGCTTGTCCACCAGAGCGACCGCGACGTCGTCGACGGTGAACGGATCGCGCGGGTCCTCGGCGGCCACCCGGGCGTGAAAGAGCACCTGCAGCAGGACGTCGCCGAGCTCTTCGCGCAGCGCCTCGCGATCGTTGTCTTCAATGGCTTCCAGCAGCTCGTACGTTTCCTCGACGAGGTACTGCCGCAGCGATTCGTGCGTTTGCCGGGCGTCCCACGGACAGCCGCCCGGCGACCGCAGCCGGTCCATCACCTCAACCGCCGCGACCAGCGGCGGCACCGGTGCCTCGAGCACCCGCGCACCTGCGGCGAGCAGAGCAGCAGCCGTCGGCTCCGCACGAGAACCGGCGAGCAGCACAATGCCTTGCACCGACGGAGCCTGCGCCACCGGCGGCACGCCGAACTCCGCGCCGTCGACATCGGTTGCGGCATACACCGGTGCGCTGCGCAGCAGCGGAAGCGCCGCCGCGGGCAGAGTCGCTCCGCGGAGAAGGACGACAGCCGAGCCGGTCACTGCCGTGCCGGGGCACCGCTGTGCACCGGCACAACCACACCCTGAACCTCGTTCGCGGTCGGCGCGAGATCCATGCCGACCGGGTCCCACACGCCGTAACGCGGGTTGATCTTGAAACTGACGTCGCCCATGTACGACTGGAGCATCCGCACCCCGATCGCGCCCAACTGCGCGGCGGTGGGCTGCTGGACCTGGTCGGTCGCGACCCGCGAAGCCGTCGACCGCTGCTTCACGACCGCGGTGACCCACCAGGTCGGCGCGCTCGCCGGGTTCGGCTGGAACGCGATCACGTTGCCAGCCGGAACGCCGAACAGAACGGTCGCGGCGTCCTGCGGCGAGGAGAGGGCCGGTGCCTGCTGGCCGACGTTGCCCTGCGCACCGCTCTGCACGTCGCGCTGGAGCGCGCCCGGGTCCTTCGCGTACTGTTCGGCCTTCGCGATGGCCTGGCTGCGCGCGACCTTCGGGTCGATCGACGGTGCCTGGCTTTCCGAAGTCGGCGCGCCAATGCTGGTGTAGTCGAAGTTCACGGTGAGCGTCGGCAGGTACTTCAGCGCGATCCGCTGCTGCAAGTACTGGTCGGTGATGGCCTCACGGTGATCGCGCAGCCGCCAGACGAGCTGGGTGACGGCCGCCGACTGGTCCTGGGTGACCGACTCGGGCACCGGCGTCGCCAGCGGATCTTGCTGCAGCGCCTCGCCGACCGTCGCCTCGTCTACGGCGATGCCTTCCTTCTGCGCGGCCTTCGTGACCACATCGTGCAGCAGCACCTGCCGGACGATCTCGCGCCCGACGAGGTCTAGCTGGTGCCGCGACGCGAGCTGTCGCGCATACGGCTGTTCCTGGACCGCGCGGTCGAGCAGCGCCTGGACCTGGTCGATGGAGGTGACCTGGCCGTCGATGATCGCCGCCGCCCCCACTTGACTGGGACCGGCGCCGCATCCGGCGAGAAGGAAAGCTCCGGCCAGAACGGCGCCCAGCGCACGACGGCGCCCCATGATCCGCATCACAGGCCATACCCTCTCATACCGGGGCCCCTGAAACGCAACACCGTCATCGCGCTTTTCGCTCCGTTGTCGACGGAGGAACCGGGACCGGCCCGCCCGCCGTGCTCAGCGGCGGTGGCCGGGCAGGATTCCCTGCTCGGTGGCCTTCTCGACCTGCCCAGCGGCGCTATTGTCGACATATGGACTCTTGGTTGTCGATCGAAGTCCTCGACGGGGCCTTCGCGGCGAGCGCGTGGCAACGCGCTCACGGCGACCGCTTGACCGAGGCCGCGCTGACCAACGGTGCCGGGCAATGGACCTGGCACGTGCACCGCTGGGGCGTGACGCTGGAGATCGAGTTCCAGTCGGAGGAAAGGCGCGATCGCTTCCGGCACCTTCCCGCGGTGACCGCCGCGCTGGACGCGGTCCCGGATCCGGAGCACGGACTGCTCGTGTACCCCGGGCGCGGCGGGGGATCGGGTTCCCGGGTGCCGCGGAATCCCCGGCCGTTGCCGAGGTCCGATGCCGGCGCCTTGCCGACGCCGGCCGAGGAGGCCGCGCTGCGGCTGGCGACTGCGCAACCGCCGGGGCTCGAGGTGCGGACGGGGTGAGGCAGCGGAGGCCGTGCCGAGCACGGGGAGGCAGTCAGCCCGCGCGATCTTGATTGACGGCCGGGGCCAGCTGGCGCTGCTCAAGCGGACCAAGCCGGGGCAGCGTCCGTACTGGACCGCGCCCGGTGGCGGCGTCGAGGACTCGGACGTCTCGGTGGAAGCGGCGCTGCACCGTGAGCTGGCGGAGGAACTGGGCGCCACCGTAGCGGGAGCCTCGCACGTGCTCGATTCGGACGACGGGCAGCATTTCTTCGTGGCGCGGCTGGTCCGGCTGGACGAGTCGGCTCGCAGCGGGCCGGAACACGGCGACCCGTCGCGCGGTGCTTACGACCTGGACTGGATTGACCTGCACAGCAACGATCTGGCGGCCATCGACGTGAAGCCAGCCGCCCTGAAGTCGTTCCTGTTGGCCAACCGGGAAACGCTGCGTACTGAAGCGGGCGGCCACCGGGACTGAACCGGAAGCCGCCCGCCGTGGCTACGCCTGCGCCGCAGCCGGGGATTTCGTCAGCTGTCCCAGCAGTTTCGTGCACCAGTCGAGCAATTCCTGGTCCCGCAACACCGGTGCGCCCATCCGGCCGCCCGCCGGGCCTTCGGTCGGCTTCGGCACCGACACGGTGTTGGTGACCGCTTTGTACAGCGCCTTGGGATACAGCCGCTTCAGCCGCACCAGCTGCGAATCCATCAGCGGCAGCGGCGCGAATCGGATCGTGTTGCCTTGCACCGCGACCTCGGTGACACCGGCCGCGCGGCAGGTGTGCCGGAACGCAGCGACCGCGAGCAGCCGGGTGACTGGTGCCGGCGGCTGGCCGTAGCGGTCGACCAGTTCCTCCCGCACCGCGTCAAGCGCCGCGGTGTCCGGCGCGGACGCGATCTTCCGGTATGCCTCCAGCCGCAGCCGTTCGCCGGGTACGTAGTCGTGCGGGATGTGCGCGTCTACCGGCAAGTCGACGCGGACTTCCGCCAGCTCTTCTTCCTCCGACGTCTCCGCGCCCGCGTGCCGCCGGAATGCCTCGACCGCTTCGCCGACCAGCCGCACATACAGGTCGAATCCGACGCCCGCGATGTGCCCGGACTGTTCCGCGCCGAGGATGTTGCCCGCACCGCGGATCTCCAGGTCCTTCATCGCGACCGCCATGCCCGCGCCGAGTTCGGTGTTCTGCGCGATGGTGGCGAGCCGGTCGTGCGCGGTCTCGGTGAGCGGCGCTTCCGGCGGGTACAGGAAGTACGCGTACCCGCGCTCGCGACCGCGCCCGACGCGGCCGCGCAGCTGGTGCAGCTGCGCGAGGCCGAGCATGTCGCCGCGCTCCACGATCAGCGTGTTGGCGTTGGAGATGTCCAAGCCGGTCTCGACGATCGTGGTGCAGACGAGGACGTCGTACTCGTTCTCCCAGAAGCCCTGGATGATCTTTTCGAGCTTGTCCTCGTTCATCTGCCCGTGCGCGGTGACGACGCGCGCCTCCGGCACCATCTCGCGGATCCGCCGCGCCGCCTTCTCGATCGACGACACCCGGTTGTGCACGTAGAACACCTGGCCATCGCGCAGCAGCTCCCGGCGGACCGCCGCGCCGACCTGCTTGTCGTCGTAGGCGCCGACGTAGGTCAGGATCGGGTGCCGGTCTTCCGGCGGAGTCAGGATCGTGGACATCTCGCGGATGCCGGCCAGCGACATCTCGAGTGTACGCGGGATCGGCGTCGCCGACATGGTGAGCACGTCGACGTGCGTGCGCAGCGCCTTGATGTGTTCCTTGTGCTCCACGCCGAACCGCTGTTCCTCGTCGACGATCACGAGGCCGAGGTCCTTGTAGCGGATGCCGGTCTGCAGCAGCCGGTGCGTGCCGATGACGATGTCGACCTCGCCGTCGGCGAGCTGTTCGAGGATCCGGTCCGATTCGGCCTTGTGCGTGAACCGCGAGAGGCCTTTGATGGTGACCGGGAACGAGCGCATCCGCTCGGTGAAGGTGTTCAGGTGCTGCTGGGCGAGCAGCGTGGTGGGCACGAGCACGGCGACCTGCTTGCCGTCCTGCACCGCCTTGAACGCCGCTCGGACCGCGATCTCGGTCTTGCCGTAGCCGACGTCGCCGCAGATCACCCGGTCCATCGGGACGCCGCGCTCCATGTCGGACTTGACCTCGTCGATGGCCGCGAGCTGGTCGTTGGTCTCGGTGAACGGGAAGGCGTCTTCCAGCTCGGACTGCCATGGCGTGTCCGGGCCGAAGGCATGGCCGGGCGCGGCTTGCCGGGCGGCGTAGAGCTGCACCAGTTCGGCGGCGATCTCCTTGACCGCCTTTTTGGCGCGCGCCTTGGTGTTCTTCCAGTCCGAGCCGCCGAGTTTGTTGAGCGTGGGCAGCTCGCCGCCGACGTAGCGGGACACCTCGTCCAGCTGGTCGGTGGGCACGAACAGCCGGTCGCCGGGCTGGCCGCGCTTGGACGAGGCGTACTCCAGCAGCAGGTACTCCCTCGTCACCGACGCCCCGCCGGAGTCTTTCAGGGTGCGCTGCACCATCTCCACGAACCGGCCGATGCCGTGCTGGTCGTGCACCACGTAGTCGCCCGCCTTGAGCGCCAGCGGGTCGACCGCGCCGCGGCGGCGCGACGGCATCTTCGTATTCAAGTCCTTTGTGGACGATCCGGCGGTGGCGCCACGGCCGGTCAGGTCCGCCTCGGACAGCACGACCAGGGCGCGTTCCGGCGAGACGAACCCGTCGGCGAGCCCGCCGCAGGTGACCGTGACGACCCCGGCCGGCGGTGCCTCGGACAGCACGTCCGAGTGTTTCGCCGGGACGTCCGCGGCCAGCAGCTGCTCGACCGCGCGGCTGGCGGTGCCCTGCCCGGCGACGACGAGCACCCCGGTGCCGCCGGACGCGACGTGCGCGCGCAGGTCGGTCATGGCGCGTTCCAGCTCGCCCCGGTATGCCGGCGCGGGCTCGATGCCGACCTGGTAGACGTCCGGGTCTTCGCTGGTCAGCTGGGTGAGCGTCCACCACGCGCGCTTGGTGTCCTGCGCGTGCGACGCGATCTCGGCCAGATCGCGGTACGCCGACGCGCCGAGGTCGATCGGGGCCTGCCCGCCGGCCGCCGCGGTGGTCCAGGAGGCTTCGAGGAACTCCTGGCCGGTGCGGACCAGGTCGGCGGCACGGGCGCGGATCTTCTCCGGGTCGGCCAGCAGGACGTGGCTGCCGGCCGGCATCGCGTCGGTGAGCAGCTCCAGCTCGCCCTCGCAGAGCACCGGGATGAGCGCCTCCATGCCCTCGACCGGGATGCCGCCGGAGAGCTTGGTGAGCATTTCGGCGAGGTGCGCGTCCGCCTCGTAGGCGGTGGCCAGCTCGGCGGCCTTCGCCTTGACGTCCGGCGTGAGCAGCAGCTCGCGGCACGGCGGCGCGGTGACCCGCTGGATCTCGCCGGGCAGCGACCGCTGGTCGGACACCGCGAACGCCCGGATCTCGCTGACCTCGTCGCCCCAGAACTCGACCCGGACCGGATGCTGCGCGGTGGGCCCGAACAGGTCGAGGATCCCGCCGCGAACGGCGAACTCGCCGCGCTTCTCGACCATGTCCACGCGGGTGTAGGCCAGCTCGACGAGCCGTTCGAGCAGGCCGTCGAAGCTCTGCTCCTCTCCCACCACGAGGTCGATCGGCGCGAGCGAGCCGAGCCCGGGCGCCATCGGCTGGATGAGGCTGCGCACGGTGGCGACCACGACGCGCAGCTCGTCGTCGCCGGCATGCAGCCGGTGCAGCACTTCGAGCCGCCGCCCGACGGTGTCCGCGCGCGGCGAAAGCCGCTCGTGCGGCAGCGTCTCCCACGAGGGGAAGTCGGCCACCCGCGAGTGGCCGAGCAGCGCGCCGAGCGACGCGGTCAGCTCGTCGGCCTCGCGCCCGGTCGCGGTCACGGCCAGCACAGGACGGCCCGCGCCGCCGCGCTCAGCGTCTTCGGCGAGCGCGGCGGCGACGAGCTGGCGCACCGCGACCGCACCCTGCAGCTCGAGCACGGGGGCGCCAGCGCGCTCGACAACACCACGCAGCGCCGGGTCGGGAAGGATGGCTTGGAGGAGTCCGGACAGTACAGCGTCGGTCACCGTCCCAGCCTACGTCCCACCCCCGACATTACTTTCGATCACCGCTGCCGAGGACGCACCCGATCGCGGTCAGCAGGCCGATCGTCGGGGCCACGGTGGCACCGGCGACCGCACGACCAGGGTCGCGACCGCCAGCAGGAATGCCGTCATCGCGATGCCGCTGACCGGCGCAGCGCTGGTCGCGACGTCAGGCTACGGCTCCCGCGATCACCTCAGCCAGCAACGGCAACTGCCGCTCCACCCCGCCGGGCTCCAGCGATCCCACCCGCAACATCACGTGCTCCGCCCCAGCTTCGGCGTACCGGCGCACCGCGGCGACGACCTCCGGCACCGAACCCGTCACCGTCGCCTGGATTCCGCTCATCTCGGTCAGCGGCCGCCCGTAGTTCCCCTGCGCGTAGTCCTCCAGCACCCGCTCGCCGCGCCGAGGGTCGGAGTCGACGTAGACGGTCAGGAACAACGCAGGCGTCACCGCGCGATTCGTGGCGGCACGGATGGTCGCGAGGCCGGAAGCGTAGTCAGCCGGATCCGGTGGGTACGGAAGCCAGCCGTCATACCGGTCCGCGGTGCGGCGCAGTGCGGCTGGCGTGGCACCGCCCAGCCAGATCGGCGGGCCGCCGGGGCGGGCTGGGCGGACGCCCTCGGGGAGCCAGTCGTAGTGCAGCACCTTGCCGTGGAACGCCTTCGGCGTGGCCGCCCACAGTTCGCGCCACAGCGCGACCACGTCGTCCAGGTGCGAGAACCGGGTGCGGAACGCGACACCGGACAGGGCGAATTCCTGCTCGCTGAACCCGGGGAAGCCCGCGCCGACCCCGACCACCAGCCGTCCTTCCGAGAGCAGGTCGAGCGACGCGAGGGTCATCGCGGTCTGCACCGGGTTGCGGTGCGCGGGCATCAGCACCGCGGTGCCGACCGTGATGCGTTCGGTGGCTTGGGCGATCGCGGTGAGCAAGGTGAGCGGTTCGACGCGGGCTCGGGCAAGCGAGTCGCCGGCCCAGATCGACGCGAACCCGAGCCGTTCGGCCTCGCGGGCAAGTTCGACGAGGGCACGCGGGGTGCCGCCGGCTTCGAGTTGGGCCTGTCCGGCCGGGAGGAGAAGTCCGAATTTCACGGCTCCGACCATCCGCGAGCGCCGGTCTTCCGGCAATTCCCTGGAGGGAATGGCCCGCTGCCTCGGGCACCGGCCAGAATCAGGCGGGTGTCCCCGTTCTCCGAAGCTTTGCGCGACGCCCGTTCGCGCCGCCGGCTCAGTCAGCTCGACCTCGCACTGCGCGCGGGGACGACGCAGCGCCATGTGAGTTTCATGGAGCGCGGCCGTTCGTTGCCCGGCCGCGGCATGGTGGTGCGCGTGTCCGAGGCGCTCGGCCTGCCGCTGCGCGAGCGCAATGCCTTGCTGCTGACCGCCGGCTACGCACCCGTCTACCCCGAGACGCGGCTGGACGACCCGGCGCTGACGCCGGTGCTGGATTCGCTGCGTGCGCTGCTCGACGGGCACGAGCCGTATCCGGCGCTGGTCGTGAACCGCTACAGCGAGCTGGTCGCGGCGAACGACGCCTTCGCGCTGATCACCGAGGGCGTCGCGGAGGAACTGCTGGAACCGCCGGTCAACGTGCTGCGGCTGGCGCTGCACCCGCGCGGGATGGCACCGCGGATCCGCAACTTCGCGGATTGGGCTCAGCACGTTCTCGAACGGCCCCGGCGTGGGCTGGCGAATGGGCCGGACCCGCGGCATCAGGCGATGCTCGACGAGCTCACCAGCTATCTGCCGACGCTGGGCGAACCCGCCGGCGACCATCTCGGGTTCGCGGTGCCGCTGGAGTTGGCCAGCTCGGCGGGCGAGCTGCGGCTGCTCACCGCGATCACGCAGTTCGCCACCGCGGTCGACGTGACGGTCGCGGAGCTGAGTCTCGAAACGTTCCTGCCCGCCGACGCTGCGACGGCAGAGCTGCTTAAGGCGCGACCCAACCGGTGAGCTGGCCAACGGTCAGCTCCACGCCGGCCCACAGCATCGCCGCACAAACACTGCCCACGAAGAAGCGTCGATACGACAGCCCAGCGGAACCGGCGACGCGCGGCACGAGAGTGCGTACACCGGCAAGGCAGCGGCCGAGAACGACTGCGGGCACGCCATAGCGCGCGACGGTCGCTTCGGCCTTGTTCCACTTCTCGTCGCCGATGCGTTGGCCGAGCCGAGACCGTCGCAGCCGCGGTCCCCACAGTCGACCTTCCCAGTACGCAAGCTGATCGCCGGCCACCGCTGCCGCTACGCACACGGCAAGCGCCCAGCACAGCTGCAGAGTCCCTCGCTGCACAAGGAACCCCATGAGCAGCAAGGTGGATAGCGTCGGCAGCACAATGCCGGGCAGCAGCGCCGTTTCGGCCAGCACCACCAGCGCGCAGACGCAGTAGACGAGCGGAGCGGGCGCGTTAAGAAGCGGCTGAAGCAGGCTGTCCATAACGGTCCAGTCCCGACCGCACAGGCAATGCCGCGCGGTACACGTACGCCGGAGGCAGGTTTCGCCAGACGACGCTGGTGCGCTCAACGACGGAGAAGCGGCTTCGCAGCAACCGCGCGAAGCGGCGCGCCGGAGGAGCCCAGGCGGTATGCGCGTACGCGAAGGTGGTGAAGCGGCCCTGCGGCGAAAGGACCGCGCATAAGGCGTTCAGTGCGGCGGTCTGACGCGCGGCGGGCATGGCTGTCCACGGCAGACCAGAGACAACGACGTCGACCGGCATCGTCACGTACGTCGCGACGTGCTCCGCGGAGCCCTCCGCGATGTCTATCGACGGAAAGCGGCCGCGCAGTTCCTGTGCGAGGTGAGGGTTGATTTCGACCGCAGTGAAGTGCGCGTCGCGCGGAAGCATCCTAAGCAGCGCTTCGGTGAATACGCCGGTGCCTGGACCCAGCTCCGCGACACTGTGCGCGTTCTCGATACCCAGCCCCGCCGTCATCACACCGCCCAGCCGCGCCGAACTGGCGGCGATCGCACCGGTCCGCATCGGGTGCCGGAAGAATTCCCTGGTGATCGACATGGTTCCGACGCTAGGGAGCACCCGGGTCGTCCCGGATCGGCTCGTGCGGCGGAAAAGGTCGTCCGCACGGAGGACCACAGCCATCCTCGGGAACGACGCGCGCGACGGCAGGACCGCGTTACGTTCGTTTGATGCGGCAGTTTGTCACCTGGGTACGCGGGCAGCGATGGTTGCTGGACCTGCCGCTGTACGCCGTCTTCCTCAGCCTCGGCCCCAACATCGCCGACCAGCGGACCTGGCCGATCGCAATGATCCCGATGGCGTTCCTGCTGCCGCTCCTGGTGCGTCGCCGCTACCCGCGCACCGTCGCATTGCTGATTCTCATCGGCGTGACAATCAGCTACACCAACGAGCTGTGGGCACACGACCGCGGCCGTGGCGATCTCGCGATGGCCGTCGTCCTGTACACGCTCGTCAAGGCAGGCGATCGATCGTTCATCGCCGTATCGATAGCTATCGCCGGTCTGGACGCACTGTGGGGGTTCACCTGGGGCGTCAACACGCTGAACCCGACGCTCACCATCTTCGGCGCGTTGCCGCTGTACCTCGCCGCGTGGGCGCTAGGCGCGTTCTTCCGTGCTAGGGAACAGCTTGCCGAGGAAGAACGGCTGAGAACCGAGCTAACTGCGTCCGAAGAACGAGCCCGCGGTCGCGCTGCTGTCGCAGAAGAACGCACGCACATCGCGCGCGAGCTTCACGACGTACTCGCGCACAGCATGAGCGTGATCGTGCTGAACGCCGAAGGCGCGAAACTCGCGAAGCAGCATGATCCGGCAGCAGTTGACAGAGCGCTCGGCACCATCGCGACAACTGGACGCGCCGCGCTCGGCGAGCTGCGCCGAATGCTGGAAGTAATGCATGCGGGCGAAGCCGCACGCGCTCCGCAGCCGACGCTCGAGCAGTTGCGCACGCTCGTCGCCCAAGCCGGCCGCGAAGTCACGCTCGACGTGACCGGCGACATCGCCAGCCTGCCCGCCGGTGTCGCGTTGCAGGCTTACCGCATCGTCCAGGAAGCGCTGACCAACATGCTGAAACACGCACCTCCCGACGCGACCGGTCAGGTCCGGGTCGAGCTCGCCGACCCGGAAGTCCGCGTCGAAATCGTCAATTCCGGCGGACGGCAACCGGTGGCGGCCGGCCTGCCCGGGTCCGGTCGCGGGCTCACCGGGATGGCCCAGCGGGTCGAGCTCTACCACGGCCTCCTCGAAACCGGGGCGCTCCCGGACGGCGGCTACCGGGTCGCGGCGACGCTCCGGACGGACGCCGCATGACCTCCGTGCTGATCTGCGACGACCAGGAGCTGGTGCGGGTCGGGCTGCGGATGATCGTCGACAGCCAGCCCGACCTGGACGTGGTCGCCGAAGCGGGCGACGGCGCCGAAGCCGTCGAACTCGCCCGCGCGCAGCGGCCGGACCTCGTCCTGATGGACGTCCGGATGCCGGTCCTCGACGGCGTCGCGGCCACCGCGCGGATCTGTGCCGAACTGCCGGAAACCTCGGTCCTCGTGATCACGACGTTCGACCTGGACGAATACGCCTACTCCGCGCTGCGCGCCGGGGCCAGCGGATTCCTGGTCAAAGACGCCCCCGCGGACGAGATGCTGGTCGGGATCCGCGGCGTGCTGCGCGGCGATGCGATGGTGTCCCCGTCGGTCACGAAGCGCTTGATCGACCGCTATCTCGGCGCCGATCGGACGCCGCTGGACGAACAGAAGCTGGAGACGCTGACCGAGCGAGAGAAGGACGTGCTCGGCCTGATCGCGCGCGGCCTGTCGAACGCCGAGATCGCGGCGGCGCTGTTCATCGGCGAGACGACGGTGAAAACGCACGTCGGCCGGCTGCTGAGCAAGCTCGGCCTGCGGGACCGGGTGCACGCGGTGGTGTTCGCCTACGAGTCCGGGCTGGTTCGCCCCGGCGGCTGAATCAGGCATCCTGGACGCATGCGTCTGGCCGTCGTGCTCGCCTCGGCCCTGGCTTTCGGGCTGGCGGGCTGCACCGCAGCGACCCCCGCGCCGGCTCCGGCACCGACCGGGTCGCCACCGGGCCGGTTCGTCGTGCGGGAAGTCGCGCACGGCCTCGAACACGGCTGGGACGTCGCGTTCCTGCCGGACGGAGCACTGCTGGTGCCGCAGCGCCCTGGCAAGCTCGCGCTGATCCGCGGCGGCCAGGCCACCGAGGTGCGCGCCGATTTCTCCGACGTGCTCGTGCAGGGAGAAGGCGGGCTGATGGGCCTCGTGCTGGCCGCCGACTTCGCGATCTCCCGCGAGTTCACCACCTGCCAGACGCATCAGGAAAACGGCCAGGCGATCGACATCCGGCTCGTCACCTGGCGGCTCGCCGACGATGACAAGAGCGCGACCAAGGTGCGGAACCTGCTCACTGGCCTGCCGGTGAATCCGAGCGGGCGGCATTCCGGCTGCCGCCCGACGCTCGCTCCTGATGGCGCGCTGCTGGTCGGCACCGGCGACACCGCGCGCGCCCCGGTGGCGCAGGACCGGCACAGCCTCGGCGGCAAGGTGCTGCGGATCAACGCGAAGACCGGGGAACCGTTTCCTGGCAACCCGTTCTTGACGTCCACGGACCCGAACGAGCGGCGGATCTACACCTACGGGCACCGCAACGTGCAGGGCGTGGCGATTCGGCCAGGCACCGGGCAGGTGGTCATCGCCGAGCACGGACCGTCGTTCGACGACGAGGTGAACCTCCTGCGCGCAGGCGGCAATTACGGCTGGGACCCGTCCAAGGGCGGCACCGAGACCAGCTATGACGAGAGCGTGCCGATGACCGACACCGACCGGTTCCCGGACGCTGTCCGTCCACTATGGACGACCGGCAAGATCACCGAGGCGATCAGCGGCGACGCGTTCCTCACCGGCAGGCAATGGGGTGCCAACGAGGGCGCGCTGGCCGTGGTGGCATTGAAGGGGCAGAAGCTTTTGCTGCTGCATCTCGACGCCTCGGCGAAGGTCACCGGCGTCACCTTGCCGCCGGAATTCAACGACAAGTTCGGCCGGCTGCGCGCCGTCCGCAGCGGACCGGACGGCTCGCTCTACGTGACAACTTCCAACGGCACGAACGACAAACTGCTCCAGGTCACGCCCGGCTGATCAGCCGATCTGCGCGCCGCCGTTCACCGGCACCACCTGGCCGGTGATGTGCCCGGCCTCCGGCGAGGCCAGGAACCGCACCGCCTCGGCGACGTCGTCCGGCCGCCCGGCGCGTTTCGTCATAGTGTTCTCGATCAGCCGTTCCCGGCGCTGCGCGGTCAGCTTTCCGTGAAAGAATTCGGTGTCCACGATCAGCCCCGGCGCCACGATGTTCGACGTGATCCCGCGCGGCCCGAATCGCCGGGCGGTATCGATGTTCCACACCTGGACCGCGGCCTTCGCCCAGCCGTAGGAGCCGCCGCTGCCGTGCGCCGCGATCGAGCCGATCGTGACGATTCGCCCGTGGTCGGCCAGCCGGTCCGCCAGCGCCGAGGTGACCAGCGCGGCGGTGAACAGGTTGGCCCGGAAGTTGGCGGTCCAAGCCGCGTCGAGGGCCGCCAGGTCGGACCGGTCTTCCCGCAGGAAATCGGTATTGCCGCCGGCGTTGTTGACCAGCACGTCGACCCGCGCGGGCAGCTCCGCGCGGGCCGCCTCGACCGCCGCCGGATCGCTCGCGTCGAAGCTCAGCGCACGCGCACCCAGCAGGGTCGCCGCCTCGATCAGCGGGCCCTCCCGCCGCCCGGTGATCGTGACGCGCTCCCCCGCCTTCGCGAACGCCGCCGCGATCGCGTACCCGATTCCGGTGCTTCCTCCGGTAACTACTACTTCCCGACTCATCCGAATGTCCTTTATTGCTAAAGTATCTCCCGTGGACGACGGTACCGGCGCGATGGAAATGACGTCAAGCGACGAAGTGGACGAGATCCAGCGGGCCTGGGCGCGAGAGCGGCCGGGCACGCCGGTGTCGTCGATCGGCGTGCTCACCCGGATCTGGCACATCGCGAAACTGCTGGACGACGACCGACGGACGACCATGCTGCGGCTCGGAATGGACGCGTCCACCCGCACGCTGCTCAGCACGCTGCGCCGGTCCGGGCCGCCGTACCGGCTCAGCGCCGGCGAGCTGGCGAAACGCTGCCGAGTCAGCGCGGGCGCGATCTCCCAGCAGAGCGCCCGCGCCGAACGCGACGGCCACGTCCGGCGGGTGAAGTCCACATCGGACCGGCGAGGCGTGTACGTGGAGCTGACCGAAACCGGGCACGATCTGATCGAGCGGACCGTCGGCGATCTGCTGGAGCACGAGGAAACCTTGGTGTCCGCGCTGTCCCCGGCACAGCGCGAGCAGCTGGCCGGTCTGCTGCGCGTACTGCTCGCGGACCTGGACCGGCGGGCGCGGAGGTAGGGTGGCGGACATGTCCACCATCGACAAAGTCGCCTGGCTGCGCGTGGTCGACGGCAAGCTGCTCGCAGCGCGCTCAGCGGGCAAGGACACCTGGTACCTGCCCGGAGGGAAGCGCGAAGAGGGCGAGACCGACGTCGAGACATTGGTCCGGGAAATCGCCGAGGAACTGAGCGTCCGGCTGGACGCTGCCTCCGCGCGGCCAGCCGGCGTGTGGGAAGCGCAGGCACACGGCCGCGCGGACGGCGTCGTGGTGCGGATGACCTGCTACACCGCGGATTACGCCGGAGAGCTGAAGCCGAGCAGCGAAATCGAGTCGTTCGGCTGGCTCACCCACGAAGACCGGGACCGCGTTTCGGCGACTGTCCAGCTGATCCTCGACGACCTGCACGCCCGCGGCGAGCTGAACTAGCCCTCCGTGTCATTGATCGATGTCCGTGAGGGGCCCCCTGCCGGAAGCAGATTCCCTCAAGGGGCCCTTCACGGACGTTGTCCGGCAGGAGCGCGGCGGTCACTTGTCTCGGCGAGGCTCGTCTCGCCAGCAGGCAGCCCGTCTCAACCGAGCAGGCGCGGCTTGTTTTCCAGGTGGGACAGTCCGTTCCAGGCAAGATTCACCAGGTGCGCCGCGACTTCGTCGCGCTTGGGCTTGCGCGCGTCAAGCCACCATTGGCCGGTGAGAGCGACCATGCCGACGAGCGCCTGCGCGTAGAGCGCGGACAGTTTCTCTTCGTACCCGCGCGCGGCGAACTGCTGGGCGAGGATGTGCTCGACCTGGCTGGCGATGTCGTTGAGAACGGTCGAGAAAGTGCCGGTGGAACTGGCGACCGGCGAATCGCGGACGAGGATGCGGAACCCGTCGTGGGAATCCTCGACGTAGCTGAGCAACGCGATCGCGGCCTGTTCGAGCATGACGCGCGGGTGCCCGCCGTGCAGAGTGGACACCATCCGGTCGAGCAGCAGCTGCGTTTCCCGGTCGACGACGACCGCGTAGATGCCTTCCTTGCCGCCGAAGTGCTCGTAAACGACCGGCTTGGACACGTTCGCGCGAGCAGCGATCTCCTCGACCGAAGTGCCGTCGAAGCCCTTCTCGGCAAACAGGGCGCGCGCCACGTTGAGCAACTGTTGCCTGCGCTCGCTGCCAGTCATCCGCACCCGGGCGACCGGAGCCGCCGGCCGCGCGCCGGTGACTGCCGCTTCTCGTTTGGCCCGTCGTCTCCCCGCCATTCCCAGCAGGGTAGTCGGCAGGGGCGCCCGCGTGGAGGTTGGCCTGCGAAGATGACGCGGCGACGAAGGCCAGCACCGTCCACAACGGACCGCAGGCCGAGGCGGGAGCGGCGACGTGCGATTCGCAGCCACGAGGGTCCGGGGCGCCCTGCCCGTCTTGTCCGTGAAGGGTCCCTACCGGGACTTGGATTCCCTCAAGGGGACCTTCACGGACAAGACCAAACAGCGGGAAACCCTCACTCGCCGCCGGCGGCGATCCGGGCCAGCCGCTGCGGAGTCGGCCAGCGGACGTCGTGCACCCAGCCGAACTTCTCGAAGATCCAGATCAGCCGCGCCGACATGTCGATCTGGCCGCGCTTTACGCCGTGCCGCGCGGACGTCGGGTCGGCGTGGTGGAGGTTGTGCCAGGACTCGCCGAAGGAGAAGATCGCCAGCGGCCAGAAGTTCGCCGAACGGTCGCGGGCGGTGAACGGGCGCTCGCCGATCATGTGGCAGATCGAGTTCACCGACCACGTGACGTGGTGCAGCACGCACACGCGCACCAGGCCCGCCCAGAAGAACGCGGTCACCGCGCCCCACAGCGACCACGAGAGCAGACCGCCCAGCAGCGCCGGCAGGAACAGGCTCACCAGGGACCACAGCCAGAACAGGTCGTCGACCTTGCGGATCGCCTTGTCCTTAACCAAGTCCGGCGCGAAGCGGGCCTGGTTGCTCTGGTCGCGCTCGAACAGCCAGCCCATGTGCGCGTGCCAGAAGCCCTTCGCGATCGCCGTCGGAGACGTGCCGTAGGCCCACGGGGAGTGCGGGTCGCCGTCGCGGTCGGAGAACGCGTGGTGCCGCCGGTGGTCGGCCACCCAGGTGATCACCGGGCCCTGCAGCGCGATGCTGCCCGCGATCGCCATCACGACGCGCAGCCACGGCTTCGCCTTGAACGAGCCGTGCGTGAAATACCGGTGGTAGGACACCGTGATGCCGAGCCCGCTGATGCCGTAGAAGACGACGAACAGCGCGACGTCCAGCCAGGTCAGCCCCCAGCCCCAGGCGAACGGGACCGCGACCAGCAACGCGACGATCGGCAGCAGCACGCCCAGATAAACCGATGTCTGGACCCCGACCGAACGTTGTCCCTGAATGATCGGCTTCGGGCCCTTCGGCGGGTCTCCGGCCGACTGTGAACGGTCGAGGGTGGCCGTCATACGCTCACTTCTTTCCTCTCACCACCCCGTGCGAAGGGTGCCCTAACCTACGGTGTCGTAAGTTACGGTACAGGAGGTTTCCGGCCCTGTGGAGGCCCGAAAAGTCCGATTGCCCGGTGCCCGGGGCGCCGCTGTGGCGCACGCCTCCCCCTGCTGGCGTCCCGTCCCTTGGTCATCGCTATCCTGACCAGGACCAATCCGCCGTAGTGTAATCGGCAGCACTTCAGATTTTGGTTCTGACAGTTCAGGTTCGAATCCTGGCGGCGGAGCTGCACATCCGGCGAGGGCGATGGGAGTGGGGGCGGCTGAGCGAGGAACCGAGCGACCCCGCGGGCGCCCGCCGCCCGACCCTGGTCGAGATGTCGGACGCGTGGCTGGTCGGGCGCGCGCGGGAACTCATCGCGGCTGTTCAGCGGCAGGAATACGACAACCAGCTCGAGATCGTCAAGATCATGGACGAGCTGCTGGAGGAGACTCTCCGCCGCGGGGAACCGACGCTCGTCGCGCAGCTGTTGCGCGCCTCCGCGTTCGCCCGGCTCGTCACCCGCGGGCTCGCCGCCGAAGCGGAACCCCGGCTGGACGAGATGCTCGCGCACACCCGCCGGCACGGACTCTCGCTGTTGCGCGCGGACGCGCACGCCCTGCGCGGCCGTCGGCTCGTGCTCGCCGCGCAGGAAGACGCCGCGCTCACCGAAATCGCCCGCGCGCTCGCGATCCTCGACGACTCCACCATCCCGGACCGCCAGGTCGGCGTGCGGAACTGGAACCGGATGCAGTCGATGGCGCTCATCGACTGCTGGATCGTGCTCAACCAGCTCGGCGTCTACGAGGCCGCCGAAGAGGTGATCGGCCGAGCGCACCAGGCGATCCGGGAAAGCGCGAGCCCGCACGAGATCACCCTGCAGCTGATGAACCGGGTCAAGATGCTGCTCGGCTGGGGGCTGCGGCTGGAGCGGATCGAGCAGTACGACGAATCGGCGGAGAAGTTCCGCACCGCCGCGTCGATGGCGGTGGCCGCGGAAGGCCCGTTCGCGGAATCGCTTTTCCCGCGCAAGATCGGGGTGTCCGCGGTCGACCAGGTCGGCGTGCTCGCCGCCGCGCTCGCGTTGCACAACCCCGCCGCGGAGCACGTGGAACGCCTGCAGGGCATGCATCTCGGCCACCACTACCCGCACGAGCAGGAGCTGGTCGCGATCGCGCTGGCCCGCTGCCTGGACGAAGCCGGCCAGCGCACCGACGCGCTGCGCGTGCTGCGCGAGGTCCGCGACGTGCTGGCCAAAGACGTCTCTCAGCCGTCCATGCGGCTCACCCTTTCCCGCGAGCTCGCCCGGCTCGACCCGGAAGCCGCCAGCCAGTCGCTGATCGACTACGCGACCGCGCTGGAAACCGAGATGTGGGCGTTGCGCGAATCACAGATCGCCACGCTGAACGCGCGCCGCGAGCACGAACGGCTTTCCGCCGAGCACGGCGCGATCACCCAGCAGGCGTTGCAGGACCCGCTCACCGGTCTGCCGAACCGCCGCGCGCTGGACGAGCGCTTGCGCGCGCTCGCCTCGTCGGCGGACGCGCAGCCGCTCGCTGTCGCGCTGGTCGACCTCGACGGGTTCAAGGGCGTCAACGACAAGCAGTCGCACGCCGAGGGCGACAACGTTTTGCGTGTTGTCGCAAGCACTCTGCGCGACGCTCTGCGCGGCGACGACGTCGTGGCACGCTACGGCGGCGACGAGTTCATCGTGCTGTTGCCCGGAGCGCCCGCGTCGGCGGCGAAGATGGCGCTCGGCCGCGCCGCGAAATCCGTCGCGACACTGCCGCACCACCTTTCGCACGGCGTCACGCTGTCCATCGGTTTGGTGTCGCTGCGTCCGCAAGAACGCGCCGAACAGGTGCTCGCGCGCGCAGATGCGGCGATGTACGAGGCGAAACGCGGCGGCGGCAACCAGGTCGCGTCCGCGAACTCGATGGCGGGCGACGGGGCAGGCGGCTGGACTGGGGAAACCGCGCCGACCGACCCCGCGTGGAGCGCTGAGGACCCCACGTAGGATCGTTGGTGCTCGTCACGCACCGGTGAATCGTTGGGAGACTCGTGAGCGGCCCGCTGAGCACGCTGATCCTCGCTGCGGGTGAAGGCACCCGCATGCGTTCGTCCACTCCGAAGGTATTGCACCCGATCGCCGGAAGGTCGCTGGTGGAACACGCCGTGCGCGCCGCCGCCGGCCTCGGACCGCAGCACCTGGTGGTCGTCGTCGGGCACGCCCGCGACGCCGTCCGCGCCGAACTCGGCCGCGTCGGCGAAGCGCTCGGCCGCGAGGTCCGCACCGCCGTGCAGGAGGAGCAGAAAGGCACTGGCCACGCGGTTTCCTGCGCGCTGGCCGAGCTGCCGGACGGGCTCGCCGGCACGGTCCTGGTCAGCTACGGCGACGTGCCGCTGCTGGACACCGAAACGATGAGCGCGCTGCTCGCCGAGCACGCCAAGACCGGGAACGCGGTGACCGTGCTCACCGCCGACGTCGCCGACCCGAACGGCTACGGCCGCATCGTCCGCGGCGAAGACGGCCTGGTCACCGCGATCGTGGAGCACAAGGACGCCTCGCCGGACCAGCGTGCGATCACCGAGATCAACTCCGGCGTCTACGCCTTCGACGCGGCCGTCCTCACCGACGGCCTGTCGCGGCTGTCCACTGACAACGCCCAGGGTGAGCTTTACCTCACCGACGTCCTCGGCATCGCCCGCGAGGACGGCAAGGGCGTCGGCGCGCTGGTCGTCGACGACCCGTGGGTCACCGAGGGCGTGAACGACCGGGTGCAGCTCTCGGTGCTCGGCGCCGAGTACAACCGCCGCATCGTGCGCCGCTGGCAGCGCGAAGGCGTCACGGTGGTCGACCCGAACACCACCTGGATCGAAGCGGGCGTCACGCTCTCGCGCGACGTGCTGATCGAGCCGAACACCCAGCTCAAGGGAAACACCTCGGTCGGCGAGGGTTCCGTGGTGGGCCCGGACACGACGCTGACCGACGTGCGGATCGGAGCCGGCGCTTCGGTGGTCCGGGTGCACGGTTCGGGCTCGGAGCTGGGCGACGGCGTCAACGTCGGCCCGTACACGTTCCTGCGCCCGGGCACCAAGCTCGGCGCGAAGAGCAAACTGGGCGCGTTCGTCGAGACGAAGAACGCGGACATCGGCACCGGCACGAAGGTGCCGCATCTCACCTACGTCGGTGACGCGATCGTCGGCGACCACAGCAACATCGGCTGCTCCAGCGTGTTCGTGAACTACGACGGAGTGAACAAGCACACCACCGTCGTCGGCTCGCACGTCCGGCTTGGGGCGGACAACACGCTGGTCGCGCCGGTGCGGATCGGGGACGGCGCTTACAGTGGTGCGGGTGCGGTGATCCGCGACGACGTCCCGCCGGGTTCCTTGGCGCTGTCGGCCGGGCCTCAGCGCACCATCGAAGGCTGGGCGGTCCGGCGCAGGCCGGGCACGCCCGCGGCGGAGGCGGCGGAAGCCGCGCTCGCCGCCCAGCAGCAGGACACCGTTGTGTCCGAGTCAGCAGCAGGAACCGACGGGGAGTCGCCAGCATGAGTCCGAAGCAAGGTACGCCGAAGAAGAATTTGATGCTCTTCTCCGGCCGCGCGCACTACGAGCTCGCGGAAGAGGTGGCCAAGCACCTCAACGTGACGATCACCCCGCAGACCGCGCACACGTTCGCCAACGGCGAGCTGTTCGTGCGGTTCGAGGAGTCGGTGCGCGGTACCGACGCGTTCGTGATCCAGGCGCACACCACGCCGATCAACGAGTACGTGATGGAGCAGCTGATCATGGTGGACGCGCTGAAGCGCGCGAGCGCCAAGCGGATCACCGTGGTCATGCCGTTCTACCCGTACGCCCGCCAGGACAAGAAGCACAAGGGCCGCGAGCCGATCTCGGCGCGGCTCATCGCGGACCTGTTCAAGACCGCGGGCGCGGACCGGATCATGACGGTCGACCTGCACACCGCCCAGATCCAGGGCTTCTTCGACGGCCCGGTCGACCACCTGATGGCCCAGTCGGTGCTCGCCGACCACATCAAGGCGACCTACGGCAACGCGGACATCACGGTCGTTTCGCCGGACTCCGGCCGCGTGCGGCTGGCCGAGAAGTGGGCGCAGCAGCTGGGCGACCGGCCGATCGCGTTCATCCACAAGACGCGCGACCCGGACAAGCCGAACCAAGCCGTCGCCAACCGCGTGGTCGGCAAGGTCGAGGGCAAGCTCTGCGTGCTGATCGACGACATGATCGACACCGGCGGCACGATCGTGAAGGCGACCGAAGCCCTGCTCGAGGAGGGCGCGGCGGACGTGGTCATCGCCACCACGCACGGCATCCTCTCCGACCCGGCCACCGAGCGGCTCTCGCAGTGCAAGGCGCGCGAGGTCATCGTGACGAACTCGCTGCCGATCCCGGACGAGAAGCGCTTCCCGGGCCTGACGGTGCTGTCCATCGCGCCGATGCTCGCCGAAGCGATCCAGCAGGTGTTCGAGGACGGCTCGGTCACCTCGCTGTTCGACGGCAACGCGTGATCCTGGCCGGCTCAGCACGAGCCACGGCTGGACGGACGCGGCAGTGCACGCGGACTCGGCTTGGGCCGCGCGTGATGCACGCTGCATCAGTCTGACACCGTCAACGAAACCAGGCCCATGGCGGAAATCGCCGGGGCCTGGTTTCGTTTCGGGCCGTCGGCCGCACGGCTCTCGTCGCCGCACACCGCGCGCCCTTCGCCCGCGATCTGCGAAACTCGCCCGCACTCAGCGACACGTTCGGACTCGCCAAGCCGAGCCAGCCACGCCCGCCGGCAGAGGTCTGTGAAGGGCCCTCTGAGGGAAACCAAGTCCCTCAAGGGGCCCTTCACGGACTAGAAACGCGCTAGCCCGAGGGTCTGACAAAAACGGCGTTCCGCCCGCGGCGAAAACGGGTGTGCGGCCCGGATCTGGCCGGATAGCGTTGCTGCCATGGGGAAATTCGAATTCGGCGTCAGTCTGCGGCACTCGTCCGATGGCGCCGACTGGGTGCGCAAGTGCCGCCGCGCCGAGGAACTCGGCTATGACCACCTGACCGTGCCCGACCATCTGGGGAAGAACCGGCTGTCGCCGTTTCCCGCGCTCACCGCCGCGGCCGCGGTCACCGAGCGAGTGAAGGTCGGCACGCTGGTGTCGAACGTGCCGTTCTACAACCTCGCGCTCTTCGCGCGGGACGTCGCCACCACCAACAATCTCACCGACGGCCGGTTGGAACTCGGCCTCGGTTCGGGCCACATGAAGCACGAGTTCGACGACGCCGGCCTGCCATGGCGCAAGGCGGCCGACCGGATCACCTATCTCGCCGAAGGACTCGCCGAACTGCGCACCCGGCTCGAAGACGAAGGCGGGATGCCGACGCTGCTGATCGCGGGAAACAGCGACGGCGTGCTGAAGCTCGCCGCCGAGCAAGCGGACATCGCCGGTTTCTCCGGGCTGCGCCAGGAACGCGGCCGTCCGCCAGGCACGTTCGTCCTCGACAACGCGGACAAGCTGGCGGAGCGAGTCGGGTATTTCCGTTCTCTCGCTGGGGATCGCGACATTCAGTACAACATGCTGATCCAGCGCGTCGTGGACACGGAGGACCGGCGCGCGGCGGCCGCGGAATGGCACGCCGAGACCGAGGAACGCAGCGCCGAGAGCATCGAAGAACTGCTCGAAGCGCCCCAGCTTCTCTTCGGCACCCTGGACGAAATGGCCGAACAGCTCGTCGCCCGCCGCGAGCGGTACGGCTTCTCCTACTTCACGGTTTTCGAGCCGCTGATGGAGACGTTCGCTCCGGTGGTGGCGCAGCTGCGAGGCCGCTGACCTCTTTCACCTTGGCGACGGCGTCGCCGGCGATCAGGGTCAGCACCCGGCCCAGCAGACCGTCCGGCACCGCCTCGTCGTCGATGTCCGCCTCCACCGCCAGCCCGTTGCTCAGCGCGAGCAGCACGACGGCGAATTCCTCGGCAGGCAACGGAAGTTCTAGGTCCAAGCCTTCGGCTAGCCGGTTCAGCGCACGCGCGATCGTGCCGCGGACTTCCCGGCGGCGCCGACGCAACGCGTCGCGCCGCCGGTCGTCGCGGTGCGCCATCGCGAAGAACTCGGCCAGCAACCGGTGCCACACCGCGTCGGTGC
Organism: Amycolatopsis benzoatilytica AK 16/65; assembly: GCF_000383915.1. Taxonomy (NCBI): domain Bacteria; kingdom Bacillati; phylum Actinomycetota; class Actinomycetes; order Pseudonocardiales; family Pseudonocardiaceae; genus Amycolatopsis; species Amycolatopsis benzoatilytica. The sequence goes on along the minus strand of NZ_KB912942.1, from coordinate 8,218,404 downwards.
GCATTTCGTGCATCAGCACGGCGGCGACGTTCGCCAAGCCCGCGCCGCCGTCGTCCGCCTCGGCGAAACCGGCGAGGCTCGCTTCGAGCCGGTGCGCGGCGTGCTCCTCCATCAACGCCAGCACGAGCTCGTCCTTCGACGCGAAACTCGAGTAGACCGCGCCTTTCGTGAGCCCGGCCGCGGCCGCCACCTCGGTCAGTTTGCTCGCGGCGATGCCCTGCTCGCCGAACACCTCGAAGGCCGCGTCGAGAATCCGCTGCCGGGTCTCCGCCCGGGTCGGCCGCGTCCGGCCGTTCATCGGCATCTCCCCCGTTCCGGGCTTGACACGGTCTCCATACTTTCAGGTATCCAATACCCGTAGGTATCGAGTGTCAAGGATCCGAGGGAAGGACCGCCGATGAGGTTGCGCATCGCTCTGGCCGCCGCGGCATTGCTCACCGCCGCGCTCGCCGCCCCCGCTTCAGCCGCGCCCAGCGGCGGCGTCAACGACTCGTCGTGCCGGCCGAGCACGGCACATCCGCGGCCAGTGGTGTTCCTGCACGGGCTGGGCGCGACCTCCTACGAGGACTTGAACTTCCTGCAAGATCACGTGGCAGCACAGGGATACTGCACGTTCAGCCGCACCTACGGCGCGTACCCGCAATTCCCGGTCGTCGGCGGACTGCGTCCGATTGCCGACTCCGCAACAGAAATCAAGCAGTTCGTGACCGAAGTGCTGGACGAAACCGGTGCCGCGCAAGTCGATCTGGTCGGCCACTCCGAAGGCGGCTTCCAATCCCTGTACGTCACGAAGACGCAAGGCATCGCTGACCGGATCGGTTCCGTGGTGGCCATCGCGCCGCCCACCCACGGCACTACCTTCGCCGGGTTGACGAAGCTCGCGTACCTGCTGGGCGGGGCCGAACGCGATGCGGTCGGCAAAGCGCTCACCGCGTTCGGCTGCCCAGCTTGCGACAACCTGATCACCGACGGCAGCGCGGTCCAGACGCTCACGAACGGCCCCGTCGCACAACCCGGTGTGCACTACACGGTGATCACTTCGCAGTTCGATGAGCTGGTGACGCCCACCGAAACGGCCTTCGTGCGGGAACCGGGCGTCACCAACGAGTACGTCCAGGACACCTGTCCGTTCGATCCCGTCGGCCACATTGGCGAGGCGTACGACCTCAACGTCTGGCACCTCGTCACCAACGCGCTCGACCCGGCCCACGCCGCGAAGTTCCCCTGCGGCGCCGGCTCCCCCGGCTGAGCCGGTTCAGTACGCCAGCGTGAACCGGGCGCGGGAGTGCTTCGGCTCCTCGATCTCGTCCAGGAACGCGATCGCCAGGTCCGCACCGCTGATGTGCGAGCGACCGTCGGCGTCGCTGACCAGCACGTCTCCGCCGAGGCGGAACGTGCCGGTGCGCTCCCCCGGGATCCAGGAGCCGAACTCGGCGGCCGGGCTGACGTAGAACCAGTCGACGTCGGCGGGCAGTTCGCGCAGTGCTTCCAGCACCAGGACGTGGCTGCCGGCCTCGCCCTTGTACTCGTCCGGGAACTCCGGCGTGTCGATCAGCCGCGGCCCGTCCTCGCTCACCCGCAGCGAGCCCGCGCCCCCGACGAACGCCAGCCGCGCACCGGCCGCGCGGGCCGCCTCGACCAGCGTCGGCAGAGCGTCGACCAGACGCCGGCCCTCGTCGTCCGCGCGACCCGGGGTGGCGATCACGATGACGTCCGCGTCCTTGGTCGCCGACGCGACGAACTCCGCGTCGTGCATCGACCCGGACCGCGCCTCGACACCCTCGGGCAGGCCCTCGGCCTTGCGCGCGACCCCGGCGACGGAGTGCCTGCGCCGCAGCGCCTCGTCGGTGATCCGACCGCCGGCGAACCCCGTTGCGCCGAACACCACCAGCTTGCTCATTGCCGCTCCTTGGAAGAAGAAACCGTTTCGATGCCGCCGATGGTAGGGACGGATCTTCGGCTACTTCAACGGAAGCAACGCACCTGGAGGTGAGCGTGCAGGTCAGCCGCCGAGCGCGGCGAACGCCGTGGCCAGCTTGGCCTTCACCGCGCCCGCGTCGACCGGTGATCGCACCTCGGCGACCGCCGACGGCTTGGCCAGCACCTGGTAGCTCGCGGTGCGGTTGGGCAGCGAGAACTTCACGTCGCAGGACATCGTGGTGGTCGAGTCCGCGGCCGCGTCGGCCTCCGCGGTGCAGGTCTGCGTGCCGAGCGCGTCGGCACTGGCCTCCACGGTCAGCTTGAGGTGGACCTTGGGATTGGTGCCCGGCTGGTTGCCGACGACACTGTTCGAAACGTCCACCGTCGTCGTGCAGGAGCCGACGTAGTCCTTGCAGTCGAGCTTGTTGCCCTGGATCGTGACGCTCGCCTGGGCGAGCCCGTCGAAAGGCTGGCCGACCGCGTCCACCGCGGCGTCGAAATCCGTGTGGAACTGCTTGATCTCCGCGGGGGTCAGCGGACGCACGCGCAACGCGGCGCCCAGTTTTGGCCCGCCCCGGGGGTCGAGCAGTGCCGGCGCGAACCCGGCGACCCGATACGGCTTGGCGGTGGTCACCTGCAGCGAACCGGCCAGGTCGTAGACCTCGGTGCCGTCGGGCAGCTTCTGCTTCCGCGGCAATCCGGCGCCGCCCAGTCCGGCGAGCGACTTGCGCAGCTCGGCGGCGACCTTGCCCGGGGTCATCCGCTGGGCCGGGTCGACCGGCAGCTCAGTGCCGACGGTGTGCACGAAACCGCCGCCGTACTGGGCGCTGTTCTCTTCCAGGCCGTGCGACTTCCAGTAGTCCGCGTCGGCCGCGAGGTAGAGCTGGCCGCCAGGCTCGGTGATCCGCACCTGGCGGCTGTCCAGCGGCAACGAGCCGAAACCGTCGCCGTCGCGAGTGATCCGGAAGGTCGCCGTCGCCGGGTTCCCGGACGCGTCTTTCACGGTCGCGTCGTACTGCAGCGCCGCCGCTTGCTCCAGCTCCGCGAGGGCCGCGTCCACCGCCTTCTGCTGCAGCGCGCGCTGGGCGGCCAGCTGCCGGTCGGCGTCGGAAAGGCCCGCCGTGCCCGTCACCGCGACCTGGCAGCCCGTGAGAAGCCCGCCAAGCAGTACCAGTGCTGCCGCTGTCCATCGAGCCCGCATGTCGGTCGCCCCTCTTGTCCGCGGGAATCATGCCACCCCCGAAAGATCGATGGGCGGCACGGGAATTGTGTCGTCACCCACCCGGCCGGGGGAGGTCGCACTGCCCCGTGCGCACCCGGGCGGACCGGCTGGTTTACACTTCCTGGGTTGTCTCGGCGAGGCGGGTGCGCCTTTGGGTGCTCCGGCGTGATCGACGCGGCGGCTCGAGAAGCCCCGTGTTCTGATCACGCCCGCAATCTCGCCGCCGTGCACAACCGCCCCCGTGCAGAGATCGACGATCCCCGCCGCCCCTGCCGCACGTCGTGTGATTGAAGGAGTGCTACACCGTGTCCGAGGTACGTCTTTCCGTCGAACCGCGCACCGAGTTCGGAAAGGGTGCCGCCCGTCGCACCCGTCGCGCAGGCAAAATCCCCGCGGTGCTTTACGGCCACGGCTCGGACCCGCGGCACTTCGCGCTGCCGGCGCTGGAGTTCGCCCGCGTCGTGCGTGAGAACGGCACCAACGCCGTCCTGACGCTCGACCTGCAGGGCTCCACCGAGCTGGCGCTGACCAAGACCATCGTGGTCCACCCGCTGAAGAACTACATCGAGCACGTCGACCTGCTGGTCGTCAAGCGCGGCGAGAAGGTCACCGTCGACGTCCCGGTCGTCGTCACCGGCACCGCCACCCCGGGCACCCTGGTCGCCCAGGACCTCGACGCCATCCAGGTCGAGGTCGAGGCGCTGCACATCCCGGAGCAGGTCGAGGTCTCCGTCGAGGGCATCGAGGCCGGCACCCAGATCACCGCGGGCCAGGTCGCCCTGCCCGAGGGCGCGGTCCTGGTGACCGACGCCGAAGCGCTCGTCGTGGCCGTCAACGAGGCCCCGCGCGGCGAAGCCGCCGACGAGGCAGGCGAAGGCGAGACCGCCGCCGCCGAAGCGGCCGAATAAACTTACCTTCGTGAGTGAAGACCTGCCCGGGGCCGGCGAGCTGATTCTGCTCGCCGGCCTCGGCAATCCCGGGCCCCAGTACGCCGGCAACCGGCACAACGTCGGGTTCATGGTGCTCGACGAACTCGCCGCCCGGATCGGCGGCAAGTTCAAGGCGCACAAGAGCGGCGCCGAGGTGCTTGAGGGCAGGCTGTCCGGTACCCGGGTGGTGCTGGTGAAGCCGCGCTCGTTCATGAACACCTCGGGCGGCCCGGTGGTCGGCGCGGCCCGGTTCTTCAAGGTGCCGCCGTCCGGTGTCGTGGTGGTGCACGACGAGCTGGACGTCGATTTCGGCGCGGTGAAGATGAAGCTCGGCGGCGGCGACAACGGACACAACGGACTCCGGTCCATCACCAAGTCACTGGGCACGCGCGACTACTACCGCGTGCGTTTCGGCATCGGCCGCCCGCCCGGCAGGCAGGATCCGGCGGATTTCGTGTTGAAGGACTTTTCGACGGTCGAGCGCAAGGAGCTCCCGTTCGAGATCGACCGGTGCGCGGACGCCGTCGAGGCGCTGGTGTCGAAGGGCCTGGCCGCCGCGCAGAACGAATTCCACGCCGGCTGACGTTGTTGTTCTAGTGAGTGAGCGCCAAGTGCTCTGCGTGATGCTTTTCTCACTCGATGGGCGGCATTCTCTTCCCTGATCGAGTCGTCCACGCGGCCGTGGTCTTCCCGGAGTACTCGGCACCGGTTAGGACGGATTCAGGAGTTCGCAGCACCCCCCGACCCTGAATCGGAGAATGTCCATGTCGTTCACCGCCGAGGACCTCGCCGAGGTCGCCTTCGGTAACGCCCCGATCGGCCGCCGCGGCTACGCCAAGCACGAGGTCGACGACTTCGTCCGGCGTATCGCGAAGACGATCGCCGACGAGGACGACCTCACCGCCGCCGAGGTCCACCACGTGCTGTTCTCCAAGCCGCTGATCGGCAAGCGCGGCTACGACGAACGCGAGGTCGACCAGTTCCTGGACGAAGTGGAGGCTCAGCTGGCGGACCTGTCCGGCCGGCGCGCGCCGATGATCCCCGGCAGCCGGGGACCGGGCCAGGCGATGCTGGAGCGAGCCGCCCGGCCAGCGGCGGCGGACGCGCCCGCGGAGCGGTTGTCCGAGCTCTGATTCGACCGCTGGCGACAGTTCGCCGGTAGGCCCCTGGCCAGTCCGTGAAGGCCCCTTGAGGGACTTAGATTCCCTCAAGGGGCCCTTCACGGACTCAGCCGCTGGAGGCCGGACACCACCGCGGCAGTCGGGCCGGAAGCGCAGCCTTACGATTCGGCGTTCCGAGCGATCTTCTCCGCGTACTGCACCGCGGTAGCCGCCCGCTTCACCTTCCCCGACGGCGTCTTCGGCAGCGACCCGGCCGGCAGCACCACGACCGCGAACGGGCGCATGTCCACCGCGTCCCGGACCCGCGCCGCGATCTCCTTGCTCAGCCGTGCTTCCTCCGCCGCGTCGCCAGCCAGCTTGGACTCCACCACCACCGCGAAGCGTTCCCGGCGCGATCCCGCGTCCAAGCGGACCGCCACGGCGTTCCCCGCCCGAACCCCGTTCACCGAACCCGCTGCTCGTTCGATGTCGGTCGGGTACAGGTTCCGGCCGCCCATGATGATGACGTCCTTGCGCCGTCCGCAGATCACGATCTGGCCGTCGACCAGGTACCCGAGGTCCCCGGTCTTCATCCAGCCGTCCGGTCCCTGGGTGGCCAGCGGACCGTCGACGGTCAGGTACCCCGGCGTGACCGCCTCGCCGCGCAGCCGGATCTCGCCGACCTGCCGATCGCCCAGCACCGTCCCGGAATCGTCCACGATGTCGGCTTCCAGCCCGTCCAGCGGCCGCCCGAGCAGCGCGAACGAGCGAACCTCGTCGGTGCCGCGGCGCGGATCTCCTTCCGGCACCGGAACGGCCCGGTTGTCCGCTTCCAGCGCGTATGCCTCGACGAAGTCCAGGGTCAGCCCGGTGAACAGCGGCGCGAACGACACCGCCAACGTCGCCTCGGCCATGCCGTACGCCGGGAACACGCACTCCGGCGGCATCTTGAACCGCTTGCCGGCGTCCACGAACGTCTGCACGGCCGTCTCGTCGATCGGCTCCGCGCCGTTCAGCGCGATGCGCAGCTTCGACAGGTCATAGGCGTTGTCGTCCTCGACTCGCGCCATCCGCTTGCCGACGATCGCGTACGCGAAGTTCGGCGCGGCCGTCGTCGTGCCGTGGTACTTGCTGATCAGCTCCGGCCAGATCAAGGGGCCGGTCAGAAATTCGACCGGGGTGATCTTGACCAGTTCGACCCCGAACGTCATCGGCACGGTCAGGAAGCCGACCATGCCCATGTCGTGGAAGGTCGGCAGCCAGGACACCATCACGTCGGTGTCGAAGTCGAACTCGGCGCGGTCGACCATCGCCTTGACGTTGGTGTAGAGGTTGCCGTAGGTGATCCGCACCGCCTTCGGGTCCGCGGTCGACCCGCTGGTCAGCTGCAGCAGCGCGGTGTCGCCTTCCTCCGTCGGCACGATCTCGGCCAGCGGCTCGGCCGCGGCCAGCTCCGCGATCAGCCGGTAGCGGATGCCCTTCTCGGCGAGCACCGGGGCGAGCTGGTCGAACGGCTCGCCCAGCACTACGAGCTCGGCCCCGATCATGCCGAGCACCTTCACCGTGTCCTCGGCCCATTCGGCGAGGTCGGTCCGCGGCGTCGGCTGGTGCAGCATGGTGACGCTGCCGCCGGCCAGCCACACCGCCTGTACGGTCGGCGCGATCAGCGCCGGCGCGGCGGCGAGAACACCCACCGCGCTGCCCGGCGCGAGACCGCCGGCCACCAGTCCGCCTGCGATCCGGCGCGCTTCCTCGTGCACCTGCGCCCAGGTCCGGCGGACCGGCTCCTTGGGCTCCCCGGTCACCATGCCGCGCCGCTGGCCCCGGTCCGCCGCAGTTCCGACGAGAGTGTCCACAAACCGACTCATGCGGGTCAGATTACTGTCCGGTTTTCGCGGCCACGCCCGCGGCGGCGTGAACAGCGAGTGTCCGGCCCGGGCAGCCCCCGAAACGACACGGGGACGGACCCGACGTGCGGATCTGTCCCCGCGGCGATGCAGGTCCCCGCCGCGGCCGAAACCGGACGCGGGCACGGGGCGAAGCCCGGGCACACCGAGGCGGCGTTGTCCCCCGGGCGACGGTCGCCGAGGAAGCCGAGCACGAGGCGCGCGAAGCCTCCGCGGCAGCGACCCTGCGGAGCGACCTCGCCCGTCCCGCCGCTGTCACTCGGCCAGTTCGGAGGTCTCCAGCCACTTCGCCTCGACGTCGTCCTTTTCCGTCAGGACGCCCTTCAGCTCGGTGTTCAGCTCGATCAGCTTCTCCGGGTCCGTCGCGGCTTCGGCCAGCGCGGCGTGCAGCTTCTCCTCGCGCGCCGAGAGCTTGTCCAGCTGCCGCTCCAGCCGGCCCAATTCCTTCTGCGCCGCGCGGATTTCCGCCGCGCTGCGCTTAGCCTCGGTCTTCTCCGGGGCGGGTGCCTCACGACGCGGCGCGGCTTCCTTGGCCCGCGCGCGCCGGTCGAGATACTCGTCGATGCCGCCCGGCAGATGCGTGACGTTGCCATCGCCGAAGAGCGCGTACGTGGCGTCGCAGACGCGCTCGACGAGGTACCGGTCGTGCGAAACCACGACCATCGTGCCGGGCCAGCCGTCCAGCAGGTCTTCCAGCTGCTGCAGAGTGTCGATGTCCAGGTCGTTCGTCGGCTCGTCCAGCAGCAGCACGTTCGGCTCGGCCATCAGCAGCCGGCACAGCTGCAGGCGGCGCCGCTCGCCGCCGGACAGGTCGCCGACCGGCGTCCACTGCCGTGCGGCGGGGAAGCCGAGCTTCTCGCCCAGCTGCGACGCGCTCATCTCCTGCTTGCCGAACACGACGCGGCCGGCGACCTGCTCGATCGCTTGCAGCACGCGAAGATCGGCGGGCAGGTCGTCCAACTCCTGGCGCAGATGCGCGAGCGCGACCGTCTTGCCCTGCACGCGCCGGCCGGTCGGCGATTCGACGTCGCCGCCCAGCAGCTTCAGCAGGGTGGTCTTGCCGGATCCGTTCACGCCGACCAGACCGATCCGGTCGCCCGGGCCGATCCGCCAGGTGAGGTGATCGAGCAGAGTCCGCTCGCCGACCGCCAGCGAGACGTCTTCCAGTTCCAGCACCGTTTTGCCGAGGCGGCGTTTCGCGAACGCCATCAGCTCGACGGAATCGCGCGGCGGCGGCACGTCGGCGATCAGCGCCTCGGCCGCCTCGACGCGGTAACGCGGTTTGGACGAGCGCGCCTGCGGGCCGCGACGCAGCCAGGCCAGTTCCTTGCGCGCCAGGTTCTGCCGCTTCTCCTCCGCGGTCGCGGCCAGCCGGGCCCGCTCGGCACGGGCGAAAATCCAGTCCGCGTAACCGCCTTCGTACTGCTCGACCCGGCCGTTCGCGACCTCCCAGGTGAGGCTCGCGACGGTGTCCAGGAACCACCGGTCGTGGGTCACGACCACGACCGCGATGCGCCGGCTCAGCAGGTGGTCGGCGAGCCAGCGGACGCCCTCGATGTCCAGGTGGTTGGTCGGCTCGTCCAACACCACCAGGTCCAGCTCGCCGGTGAGCGCGGCGGCCAGCGCGACCCGGCGGCGCTCTCCGCCGGACAGGTTCGCGGTCGAGGTATCCAGTCCGATCGCGGTAATGCCCAGCCCGTCCACAATGGACCGGACGCGCGCGTCGGCAGCCCATTCGTGCTCGGCGCCGTAGCGCTGCAGCACGACATCGCCGACGGTGCTGCCCACCGGCAGCTCGGTACGCTGGGTGACGACCGCCATCCGCACGTCGCGCACGTGGCTGACCCGGCCGGAATCCGGTTCGCTCAGTCCGGAAAGGACTTCGAGCAGCGTCGTCTTCCCGCCTCCGTTGAGCCCGACGACGCCGATTCGCTGCCCCGCGGCGACGCCGAGGGAAACGTTGTCCAGCAACGGCTTCACGCCGTAGGACTTGCTCACCGACTCCAGGTTGACCAGGTTGGCCATCCGGATCCTTTCCACTGTGGACTAATAGTTCAGGCGTGTACGCGCGGGGGCGCGCTGCGCGGCGCGTCGTCGCCGCCGACCACCCGCGCGCCGGGCACCGGGCCGTGCGCGACCCGGACGGTGCGGCACACCCCCGCACCGGACAGTTCGGCGGCCACTTCGACCGCGGTCTCCGCGTCCGCGCACAGGAACGCGCAAGTGGGCCCGGAGCCGGACACGCACCCGGCGAGCGCCCCCGCGTTCACCCCGGCGCGCAGCGTGCGGCGCAGGCCCGGCCGCAGCGACACGGCCGCGGCTTGCAAGTCGTTGCCCAGCAGCAGAGCGAGCTGCCGGGGGTCGCCGGACGCGAGCGCCTCGACGACCGGTGTGTGCGAGCCGATCCGCGGCGGCTTGCCGTCCGCGCGCAACCGGTCGAGCTCGCCGAACACCTTGGGCGTCGAGAGACCCTCTTCGTCGAAGGCCAGCACCCAGTGGAAGGTGTGCCGCCCCAGCACCGGCACGAGCCGCTCACCACGACCGGTGCCGAGCGCGGTGCCGCCGTACAGCGCGAAGGGCACGTCGCTGCCGAGGCGGCCGGCGATGGTGGCGAGTTCGTCCCGGGTGATGTCGAGCTTCCACAGCGAGGACAGCCCGACCAGTGCGGCGGCCGCGTCGGCGCTGCCGCCGGCCATGCCGCCCGCGACCGGAATGCCTTTGCGGAGCACGACCCGCACCTTCGGCGCGTCCGCATCCGGCCGCCCGGCGTACGCGGCGAGCTCGCGGGCCGCACGCCAGGCGAGGTTGGTGCCGTCGGTGGGGACCGTGCGCTCCCCCTCTCCGTACACCTCGAGCCCAGGATCGTCAGTAGCCGCGACGGTCACCTCGTCGGTGAGCGAAAGCGCCTGGAAAACGGTCACCAGCTCGTGGAACCCGTCCGATCGCAGGTCTCCGACGGCCAGGTGCAGGTTGACCTTGGCCGGGACCCGGACGGTGACAGGGGGAGGAACGACGGCGAGCACCTGTCCAGCCTACGTGGCGCCGCTCCGCCGGGGCTCACCAGGAGAAAAACCCCGGGGCGGGATCACTCGCCGGGCAGGACAGATGTCCTGATAGCCAGTACAGCTGACCTGAGATACCGGCCGCCGAGACCGATACGGCGAAACCAGTGTCGCGAACCGGACGGCTGCGGCATCCTTTCCGCGTGCCGATCACCACTGACTTCTGGGCCGCGACGGCGCAGATCATCCCGACGCTGCTGATCGCGTTCGCAGTGGCGGAGAAGTCCGCGAAGCTCACGAGAGCGCCGCGAGAGGGCAGGCGGATCGTGACCGCCGTGATGCTGCAGTTGTCGCTCGCCCTCGCCGCGGTGGCCGAGTTCCTCGCCCTCGGCGGCCTGCTGGGGATCGGCGGACCAGGCACCGCCCGGGTCGTGATCATCGCGATCGGCGTGGTGTCGTCGTGGACGATCTTCGTCGTGGCGATGTGGGCGGCCCTGAAGTTCGTGCCCGAGCAGGCCGAGTCGGAGGCGGCGATGGACCGGCTGGAGGCGAAGCTGGATCGCGAGCTGGCCGAGACAGCGACCCGCTCCGCCGAGATCTGGACCGGAATCAAGTACACAGCGGTGCTGATCGCCGAATTTCTGTCCCTGACCGGCCAGCTGCTGCTCGGCATCCTCGTCTGGCTCGCGCCGACCGGGGCCTCGATCTGGCTGGCGTGCTCAATCTGACCCGCCACAAGCGCACCGCGGACCGCCCCGATCCGGAGCGGCCCGCGGTGGAGATGCCTTGCGGCTAACCGGAAATCAGGCGGCGACCACGCTCTGCGGGCCACGCGCCGGCTGGCTCACGTGCGCGCCGCGCTCGGCGATCCAGGACAGCGCGGCGTCCGCGCGCTCGCCGCGGACCCCCAGGCGGAAGCGGGCGATCGGGGTGTCGCCGAGGCGGGTCAGGCCGCCGCCGATGGTGGCCAGCTCCACATCGAAGCGACTGGCCGCCTCGGGGAGCAGTGCGCCCACCGACGCGAAGCCGATCAGCACCACGTCGACCGCGCGGTCGTACTTCGCGGACTGGGCGCGCGAGGTCTCGATGGCCGGCAGCACCGCCTGTGCGGTCCAGCTGTCCGGCGTCGAGACGAGGTCGAGGACCGAACCGCGCTCCACCAGGGCGCCGTTGTCCAGCACCGCGACGTCGTCGCAGACCCGGCGGACCACGTCCGCGTCCTGGGTGGTGACGACGATCGTCACGCCCAGCTCGGCGCGGGCCCGGTCGAGCACCGCCAGCACGGCGCCGGCGTCCTCCGGCGCGATGCCCGCGGTCGGGTCGTCGGCCAGCAGCACCGCCGGGCCGGCGGCGAGAGCCTTGGCGACCGAGACGCGGCGGAGCTGGCCTTCGGTGAGTTCCTCCGGCTTCTGCGCGGCGCGCGCGGTGAGGCCGACCAGGTCGAGCAGCGAGCCGACCTTGCTGCGCCGCTGCGGGCCGTCGACGCCCAGCTGCTCCAGCGGGCTGGCGATGTTGCCCGCGACGGTGCGCTCGGCGATCAACTCCGGCTTGGTGCCGACAACGCCCAGCTGACGGCGGATTTCCCGCAGCCGCTTGCCGTCCAGCGTCGCGGTGTTGAGGCCGTCGAGCCGCACCACGCCGCGGTCCGGGCGCTCCTGCAGCGCGATGCACCGGGCGAGGGTGGACTTGCCGGAACCGGCCGGGCCGACGACGCCGAACAGCGAGCCGGCTTGCACGTCGACGCTCACGTCACGCAGCGCGGCGACACGGTTTCCGTGGAAGGGAAAGGACTTGGACACGTTTTCGACGGTGATCACGAAAGGGCTCCATGGCATACGGGCGCGGCGCCGATTCCGGGCGCGCCAAGCGTCATCGAATTACCGTCCGATGTGGACGGTGCAAGAAAAGACCGGAAGAAAGATCAGGCGATGACCATGGAGCGTTGACACGCACATACCGAGCGGCGACCTTCGTCGACGACACGTCGGCGGGTCAGCAGGAGCGGGCGGGTGACCCTCTTCATCGGAAACAGCCTCCATCGGTCCTGGCGGTAGCACCTGCCCTGCGGAGGGTGGTTGCTGCGACTTCGGCGAGCCAGGTCTCTCAGTCGCTCGGGATGGACGCTTCTGAGTAAAGCCGATCCCACGGACTGAACGCAAGCACGCGGATGCAGATCACACGTCTGGTGGCGGCCGCATGCCGGAACGGCCGTCTTGCCTCGCGGGAGCGGGAACCTCGGCCGCCGAACAGTGCTCCGACCTGGCAGACCCTGCCGAACGGCGATCATGAGATCCACTGTGGACAACGCAGACCCGGTTGCGGATCAAGGAATTTCGGCCGAAGAGCCAGAACTTTTCACTGTACCTCGGTCCGCCGCCGGGTGCACCAGCCGCTGAGGAAGGTAGGCCGCCAAGGCGAACCATCGGCTCTCGACGGGCCCGAACAGTCCGGTTCGCGACCACCGGAGCTTCCCCCGGATGCCGAGGCCGCCCGCACCTTCTCGAGTGCGCCGGACGAGGGCTTCGAGCGGACCGGGAATAGCCGCGCCGACAGCCTGGTTGAACCAATGTGACCCCGGTCGCGCCTGCCGCGACGCGAGGCGATTTTGTGTTTGCCGGGAAATGTCCGCATAAATGTCTGGACGATGGGCGAGATCCAGGACTCATTCCATCAGGCCAGCAACCAGTCCGGGGCGGGACCCGCGCGGGTTCCGCTGCATCGCCGCATCCGAGCCGGGCGGGCCGCAGCGGGACAGATCGCGCGGTCGCCCTGGCGGACGACGTCCGGACCTTCACTCGAGGACTGGGCGAAGCCGGCGCGCGTGCGGCCCTCGGCGGCCCGAGATCAGGACTTGGCTGCCGCGATCCGGGCGAACGCGTGCACGTCCAGCTGCTCCCCGCGCGTCCGCGGGTCGATCCCCGCCTCCGCGAGCAGCTCCCCCGCCCGATCGGCCGAACCGGCCCAGCCCGCCAGCGCGGCCCGGAGGGTCTTGCGGCGTTGCGAAAACGCCGCGTCGACCACCGCGAAGAGCCGTTCCCGATCGACGCCGGACACCGGGTCGGTGCGACTGAACGACACGAGCGCCGAATCGACGTTCGGGACTGGCCAGAACACCGCACGCGGCACCGCGGCCACCTTGCGGGCCGGGCCGTACCAGGCGAGTTTCACGCTGGGCACGCCGTAGGTGCGGCTGCCCGGTCCGGCCGCCATCCGATCGGCGACCTCGGTCTGAACCATCACGAGGCCACTGCGCAGCGATGGCAGCTCGGCGAGCAAGTGCAGCACCACCGGCACCGCGACGTTGTACGGCAGGTTCGCGACGAGGGACACCGGTTCCGCGGGCAGGTCGGCGGCGCGCACGCGCAATGCGTCCGCTCCGACCACAGACAGCCGTTCCGCGGCCTCAGGCGCGCGCTCGGCCGCCGTACGCGGCAACCTGGCGGCGAGGACCGGATCGATCTCCACCGCGACCACCTGGGCGCCCGCGGCGAGCAAGCCGAGGGTCAGCGAGCCGAGGCCGGGGCCGACCTCCAGCACGATGTCTCCGGGCTGCACGCCGCCGAGTTCGACGATGCGGCGAACCGTGTTCGGGTCGTGCACGAAGTTCTGCCCGAGCTTCTTCGTCGGCCGGACGTCGAGTTCGTCGGCCAGCCCGCGGATTTCGGCAGGTCCCAGCAGTTCCACCACCGGACGAGCCTACCCAGCGCACTCGGCGGCCCGAGCAGGCGGCACGAAAAACGCCGGCGGCCGCGAGCACGAAGCTCACGGCCGCCGACGGAGGAAAACTCAGGCGCGCTTGCCGCAGACCGGCCAAGCGCCGTAGCCGCCGCGGGAATCGCGGACCTTCTCCGCGACCGCGATCTGCTGCTCGCGGCTGGCCTCGCTGGGCAGCGACGCGTACTGGCTGCCGCCGTAGGCGTTCCAGGTCTGCTTGTCGAACTGGAGACCGCCGTAGTAGCCGTTGCCGGAGTTGATGGCCCAGTTGCCGCCCGACTCGCACTGCGCGATGCGGTCCCACGCGGAACCGTCGCCGATCGCCGGCTGCGGGGGCTGCTTGGTGCCGACCTTGATGATCTTGTCCTTGGCGGCGACGAGGATCTTCTCCGAGATCTGCTCGCGGCCGACCTCTTCGCCGTTCTTCTTGGTGACCTTGTAGGTGACCAGCTTCGTGCCCGGCGTGCCCGGGTCGTCGACGTTGGTCTGGCCCTGCAGCAGCGTCGGGTCGTCGACCTTCTGCACGTTCGGGTCGATGGTCTCTTCCTGGTTGACCATCGAGACGCCCATGCGGCTGATGTGGACCTCAGCGCCGTTCTTCAGGCCGACGTCGAGGCCGCCCTCGATCGCGTCGTCCGGGCCGAGGTTCAGCTTCAGGTCGGAAGCGAACTCCTTGGTGGTCACCGCGTTGGTGGTCACCTGACGCGGCGCGTTGGCCCCGTCGAACAGCGTGATGTGCTTGAGGGTCTTGACCTGGACGGTGGAGCCCTCGAGCGGCAGTTCGCCGGATGACGGCATCGAGGTCCAGGTGCCCTGGGAGAGCATGCTGCCCATGCCGAGCTGGTTCATCGCCTCGCCGAGCGTGGTGGCGCGGACCCAGGAGGGCCGGGACACGCCGTCGACGACCAGGTTCAGCTGGCGGCCGCGCTCGAGCTTGATGACGCCGCCGTCGCCGACCGCCGCCTGCGGGGAGGGCGAAAGCGCGTCGTGCTCGCCGACCGAAAGCCCGGCGTCCTTGAGCACGTCGCCGACAGTGCCGCCGAAGGTGTGCACGGTCTGCTGGTGACCGTCGACGTCGACGGTGATGCTCTTGTTCATCGCGAGCGCCGCCGCGCCGCCGCCGCCGATGGTGACCAGCAGCGAAAGCACGGCGCCCTTGAGGAAGCGGCGCTTCCACGTCTTGGTCGCTTCGCGCAGCCCGTCCTCGACGGCGGCCTTCTTGGCCTCCGGAGACGCGGTGCGGTCCTGCTCGACCTCGTCCGGCAGGACGAGCGGCGGGAGCAGGGTGGTCTCGGCGTTGATGAGCCGGATCAGCTCGTCCACGTCGACGTCGATTTCCGACATCAGCATGTCGGCGTCCGGGCCGAGGGCCGCGAGCACGTCCTGCTCGGTCACCTTCAGCTCGTCGGAGAAGTCGTACTGCCCGTAGGCGGTGTCGTCGAGCTCACGGTCGAGCACGGCCACCGAACCAGCGGGGGAGGAGAAAAATGCCGAACCCGCGTCAAGACGCGAGTCATCCTGCCTACTACCAGTCACCGGGTCGTTCCCTTTCCCAAGACATCGCGCGTCCGACGCGCGTCGTCCTTCGTTCGCGACGCACCCTCGCAGGGCACGCCTCTCAAGTCCGACACCCCCAGCCAGCGCCATCGTCACGGTCCCAGGTCGTACCAACCCGGTTCCGCTTCCCCGACGTGCACTGACGTGACTGGTGGGCGTATCAGCCGGTATCCGCTGCGCGGTACCGACCGGCACGATCACGGGACAGTAACGGGTGTCGGCGGGTTGCGCAAACACCCCCCGGAGTGTCGTGATCTGTGTCACTCATCAGGTGGACGAATGCCCGCACCCGAACGTCGCAATCCGTTCAACCCCATGTGACAGTGCGAAATCAGGCGGGCAGCCGGTAGACGCGTTCGGCAGTAGTCCGGACCGCCTCGGCGACCTCGTGCACCGCTTCGCCGCGAAGGGCCGCGAGATGCCGCACGGTGTAGGCGGTGCAATACGGCTCGTTCGGCCGCCCACGGAACGGATGAGGGGTCAGGAACGGCGCGTCGGTTTCGGCGAGGTACTGCCCGCTCGGCACGATCCGCGCCGCCTCTCGCAGCCCGTGCGCGTTCTTGAACGTGACGGTGCCGGCGAAGGACAGTACGTAGCCCTTGTCGATACAGCGGCGCGCGATGTGTTCGTCGCCGGAGAAGCAGTGGAAGACGACCGTCTCGGGCGCGCCTTCCTCGTCGAGGATCCGAAGCACGTCTTCGTGCGCTTCGCGGTCGTGGATCATCAGCGTCTTGCCGAGTCGCTTCGCGAGGTCGATGTGCCAGCGGAACGCGGCCTGCTGCGCGTCGTGCGGCGAGTAGTCCCAGTAGTAGTCGAGACCGGTTTCGCCGATCGCGACGATTCGCTCGCCGCCGGCCAGCCGCTCCACTTCGGACTGTTCGACCGGGCCGAATTCTTTGGTGCGAGTGGGATGGATGGCCACCGCGGCGAAGACGCGCGGGTCCCAGGTGGACGCTTCGGCGGCCCAGCGGGCGGCAGCGAGATCGTCCGCGACGGTGACGACGCGGGCCACCCCGGCCTGCGCCGCGCGGTCGACCATCGCGGAAACGTCGGCCGCGGTTTTCGCGCCGCAGGCGTCCAGATGGGTGTGCGCGTCGACCACCGCCACCGGGAGGCGGTCGGGGATCGGGGGAAGTTCGCGCTTTTCGTCGCCCATGCTCACCAAGCTACTGGGCCCCCTCACCGCCCCTCGCCCGAAGGCCGTGAAGGGCCCCTTGCAGGACTTGGATTCCCGCAAGGGGCCCTTCACGGAACGGCAGACGCGGTTCAGTCAGTCACGATCGGCGCCCACTCCGGGCCGGTCTCGCCGAGCTTCGGGTCCAGCTTGGTGAACAGCGGGCTCGGCTTGTCCAGCGGACGGCCGGCCTCGATCGGCGTCGATTCCCACTTCGCCTTTTCGCTGGCGTAGTCGCCGGTGAGGATCGGGTTGATCCGGTCCGGCAGGTCGAGGTCTTCGACCTCCTGCAACTCCGGCTGCGCGGCCCACACGCCGGTGCCGCCGAGCGCCTCGTGCACCTTCTGCGCCGAGTGCGGCAGGAACGGGGTGAGCAGCGTGTTCGCGTCGCTGACCACCTGCAGCGCGGTGTGCAGCACCGCGTCCCGCCGGTCGGGGTCGTCCTTGAGCTTCCACGGCTCCTGGTCCGACAGGTACCGGTTGGCGGCGGTGACGACGCGCATCGCTTCGGCGGCGGCCAGCTTGAACCGGGACCGCGCCAGGTGCGCGCCCGCGGTGTCGAACGCCGCCCGCGACAGTGCCTTCAGCTCCTCGTCGGCCGGAGCCGGCTTCGTCGGCGCCGGGATCGCCCCGTTGTTCTTGTGCGCCATCGAGATCGACCGGTTGACCAGGTTGCCCCACTCGTTGGCCAGCTCGAAGTTGGTCCGGCGGACGAACTCGTCCCAGGTGAAGTCGGTGTCCTGGGTCTCCGGGCCGGCCACCGAGATGAAGTAGCGCAGCGCGTCCGGGCCGAACTCGCGCAGGAAGTCGTGCACGTAGATGACGGTGCCGCGCGAGGTGGAGAACTTCGAGCCGCTCATCGTGAGGAACTCGCTGGAGACGATCTCGTCCGGCAGGTGCAGTTTGCCGTACTTGCCCGGCTCGCCGCCGCGGTCGCCCTCGCCGTTCTGGCCCAGCAGCAGGGCGGGCCAGATCTGGGCGTGGAAGGTGATGTTGTCCTTGCCCATGAAGTAGTAGGCGCGCGCGTCGGGGTTGGCCCACCACTCCTGCCAGGCGTCCGGCGTGCCGTTGCGGCGGGCCCACTCGACACTCGCCGAGAAGTAGCCGATGACCGCGTCGAACCAGACGTAGAACCGCTTGAGCGGCTGGTCGCGCCAGCCGTCCAGCGGGATCTTCACGCCCCAGTCCAGATCGCGGGTGATCGGCCGCGGCCGCATGTCGTCGATCAGGTTCTTGGTGAAGTTGAGGACGTTCGGGCGCCAGTCGTTCTTGGTGCCCAGCCAGTCGCCGAGGGTCTTGGTGAACGCGGGCAGGTCGAGGAAGTAGTGCTCGGTCTCGACGAACTTCGGCGTCTCGCCGTTGATCCGCGACTTCGGGTTGATCAGCTCCGCGGCGTCGAGCTGGTTGCCGCAGTTGTCGCACTGGTCGCCGCGGGCTCCGTCGTACCCGCAGATCGGGCAGGTGCCCTCGATGTAGCGGTCCGGCAGAGTGCGCCCGGTGGACGGGCTGATCGCGCCGCGGGTGGTCTTCGGGACCACGTAGCCGTTGCGGTTGAGCGCCAGGAAGATCTCCTGGGTGACCGCGGCGTGGTTGCCGGTGGTGGTGCGGGTGAACAGGTCGTAGGAGAGGCCGAGACCGCGCAGGTCCTCGTCGATCTGGCGGGTGTACTTGTCGGCGGTCTGCTGCGGGGTCATGCCCTCTTTGTCCGCCTGGACGGTGATCGGGGTGCCGTGCTCGTCGGTTCCGGACACCATGAGCACCCGGTTGCCGGCCATTCGCTGGTAGCGGGAGAAGACGTCGGACGGGACGCCGAATCCGGACACGTGGCCGATGTGGCGGGGGCCGTTGGCATAGGGCCAGGCCACCGCGGTCAACACTGGGGTGCTCATACCTGTTTAGCCTACGGATGCGTTCCAAGGCGATTTTGGGTGGTCGGGGAAGGGACAGCCGGTTCGCCGGCGAGAGGACCGCCGAGGACCCGCCGGAGAAGATCCGAGCCGGCGAAGTCGCTGAACGCGCCGGGCAGGTCCGACCGCGCCGGCTGGACGGGACGGTGCTTGCCCCCGCGCTGCTCGCGCCGTTCGGAACCGCGCTTGTCGGCGTTGACCGCCGCCCGCCTACCAGGCCGCGCTTGTCGCGGTCCGGGATCCTCGTCCCGGTCACCGCCGGGCTGGCTCGCCGTCAACCGCTCCAGCAGGTGGTCGACCGGAGCGCGCGACGGTTCTCCCGGCAACGATCCGATTGTGGTGCTGATGCGGGCGGTCTGGCGGGGCACGCGCGCCTTCGAGCGGTAAAACGCCTGATCACCCGGGCCCGACACGCCGGGAAGGGTCACCCGCGTTCCGAAATCGGCACGTAGGGTGGCCTTTCACCCGTCGTGGGGCTTGTCAGGGGTGCGCAGTGGCCGAACCGGAGAGTGGGCACGGGCTCACGCTCACTCATCGCGAGCAGGTGCTCGACTGGACGGCGGTGCGCGGTGCCGACGTCCGGTTCGTGTCGGTCACCATCAGCGAGAACGTCAACTGGAGCGACCCAGGCGCGGAACGGACCCTGCACGCCGCTCAGCACGCGGGCATCCACACCGGCGCACGGCATTACGCGCGGCCCGGCGCGGTGCACGACCAGGCGGACCACTTCGTCCGCACGGCCAGCCGGCTCGGCGCGTTCGCGCCCGGCTCGCTCGCGCCCGCGCTCGAGGTGGACGCGCAGAGCGTGGACGACCGGTTCATCAAGGCGTGGATCAAGCACGTCCGGCACGCCGCACGGATCCGGCGGGTCCTGGTGTACGCCGGGCACGACTGCTGGGCGCACCGGCTGCACCCGGACCGCTGGGCGGATTCCGACGTGGTGCTGTGGCTCGTGCGGCACAACGGGATCCCCGGCCGGCCCGGCTGGTTCCATGCCCGGCTCGGGCTGCATCAGCATGCCCTGTCCGCCGGAGTGCCCGGCGTCGACGGACCGGTGGCGCAGGACGCGGTGGTGTATCCGTTCGCGCTGTCCGATGTACTGCTCTGAGGTGCTGCTCTGAGGTGCTGCTCTGATCACCTTTTCCGCTGGTCATCGCCGGGTACGGGCACAATGGCGCGATGCTTTTCCAGCCGCTGCGGACCGACCTGACGCCTTCCGGGGCGTTGCGGCGGCTGTCCGCGTTCGCCCGCGCGCACGGGCTGCCCGAACCGGCTGCGGTGTGCGGCGACTGGTTCGGGTCGCGCGCGGTGGTCGCGCCGTTCGTGCCGGTCGAGCCTCGGCCGTTTCCCGAGGTGGCGCCAGTCGCCGTGCCGGCGGGGCGGGTCGGCGGGGGCTGGTTCGGGTTTCTGTCCTATGACCTGACCGATCCGTCCGGCCGATCCGCCGGGGCGCCGGTCTCAGCGTGGGGCTGGGCGTCGCACGTGCTGCGCTGGGACGCGGACGGGAGCTGCTGGTTCGAATCGATCGACGGCGACGCCCCGGCTCAGCTGTCGCTGGTGGAGCAGGCACTGGCGGAGCCCTCTTCGGAGTCGTGGTCGGCGAGCCCGCTTTCGCGTCCGTCCGGGCACGAGCAGGCGGTGAAGGCGTGCGTGCTCGAGATCGAGGCGGGCGAGCTGTTCCAGGCGAACGTCTGTTCCCGGTTCACCGGCTCGTTCGACGGTTCCCCGGCCGCGTTGTTCGCTGAAGGTGTGCGTCGGCTGGCTCCGCGGCGGGCGGCTTATGTCGCCGGAGCGTGGGGATCAGTGGTCTCGCTGTCACCGGAGCTGTTTCTGGAGCGCCACGGCCGGCGGGTGCGGTCCTCGCCGATCAAGGGCACGCTGCCCCGGCGCGGCCCGGCGGACGACGGCAATGCGAGGCGGCTGCGGCGGTCGGAGAAGGACGTCGCGGAGAACGTGATGATCACCGATCTGGTGCGCAACGATCTCGGCCGGGTGTGCGCGGTCGGCAGCGTGGTGGTGCCGGATCTGCTCGCCGTGCACCCGGCTCCCGGGGTGTGGCATTTGGCGTCCACTGTGGAGGGTGTGCTGCCGGAAGCGGTGTCCGACGCGGACTTGCTCGCCGCGACCTTCCCGCCAGGTTCGGTCACCGGCGCCCCGAAGATCCGGGCACTGGACCTGATCGCTTCGCTCGAGACGGCGGCGCGCGGGGTGTACACCGGCGCGGTCGGGTTGGTGTCGCCGGCCGGGCTGGAGCTGAACGTGGCGATCCGGACGTTCGAGATCGCCGGCGGCCGGATCGCGCTGGGGGTGGGCGGCGGGATCACGGCGGATTCGGACCCGGCCGCCGAGTGGCAGGAGTGCCTCGACAAAGCAGCGCCGCTGGAGGAGTTGCTGGCCAGCCCGGGTGAGCGCTGATCGGGGGCAGCGCTCACCCGGTGGATCAGCGGCGCGGGTCGAGCAGCAGCTTCCCGGTGGTGCCGCGCGAACGCAGCGCCTCGTGCGCGGCGCGCGCGTCCGCCAGCGCGTACTCGCCTCCGGCGACGGCGCGCAGCTTGCCTGCCTCGACCATGCCGAACAGGTCGCTGAGCGCCGTGCCGAACACGTTGCCCGGCAACCCGAACGCGTGCGGCAGCCACATCCCGGCGACCGTCGTGCTGTGGCCGAGGAGGTTGCGCAGCTCGATCGGCTTCGGCGGGCGGCGGCCGGCCATCCCGTAGAACACCAGCCGGCCGAACGGAGCCAGCGCGGCGATGCTCTGGTCGGTCGTCGGACCGCCGACCATGTCGAGGACGATGTCGACGCGCTTGCCCTCGTTCGCTTCCCGCAGCACCTCGGTCATGTTCTCCGCGCGGGAGTCGACCGCGACGTCCGCGCCCAGTTCCAGGGTCAGCGCGCGCTTCTCGTCGCTGCTCGCGGTCGCGATGACCCGGCCCGCGCCCCACGCCTTCGCCAGCTGCACCGCGATCGACCCGACGCCGCCCGCCGCCGCGTGCACGACGATCGACTCGCCCGGCTCCAGGTGGGCGTTCTTGCGCAGCATGATCCACGCGGTCGCGCCCTGGACCAGCATCGACAGCGCGTTCAGGTCGTCGACACCGTCCGGCACCGGGAAGGTCATGGCGTCGTCCGCCACGGCGAGTTCGGCGTAACCGCCGCCCCCGTTGAGCAGGGCGACCACGCGCTTGCCGTCGGCGGTGCGGCCGACGACCTCGCCGCCCGGGACCAGCGGGAGCTTGCTCGGGGCCAGGTAGGAGTTCTCCGCCTGGTGCGTGTCGGCGTAGTTCAGCCCGATCCGGTCGACCTCGATCAGCACCTGCCCCGGCCCGGGCACCGGGTCCGGCAGCTCGACCGGCTTGAGCACCTCGGGACCGCCGAACTCGGTCACCTGCACAGCACGCATCTTCGCGGCTCCTCTCGTCTTTGAGACATTCTGTCATATGTCTCATCCATGGGACACCTTCTGCTAACGTCTCACTCATCGAAACGCCACTGTCCACCCGTCTCCCGCGACCCGATGCCGTCGCGGCCTTCCGGCTCGCGCGCGACCGGTTCCTCACCGGAGACCGCGTCGACATGCGGGAACTTGCCGGCGAACTCGGCGTCAGCCGGGCGACGCTGCACCGCTGGGTAGGCAGCCGCGACCACCTGCTGGGCGAGATCCTCTGGGCGGAAACCGCGGCGGTGCTGGAGAACGTCAGCTACGCGGGCCGGGGCGGCGAAGGCGTCGCAGCCGCGATCGGCGCGTTCGTCCGCACCGTCAACGCGTCCGCCCCGTTCCGGGCGTTCCTGCGCCGCGAACCGGAACGCGCGCTGCGGCTGCTGACCACCAAGGCCAGCCTGGTGCAGTCGCGCACGATCGAGAAGGTGCGGGAACTGCTGTCCGCGGAAGTCGCGGCGGGACGGCTGGAATCACCGCTGCCGGTCGCGGATCTGGCCTATCTGCTGGTGCGAGTCGGCGAGTCGTTCATCTACACCGACGCCATCACGGGCGAGGCGCCGGACGCCGAAAAGGCTTATGCGGCAGCGCGATTGCTGTTGCGCGCGGATCCGGCACCGTCACCGCCCCAGTACGCTCAGCCAGTCCCGTAGCAGCGCCGCTTCCGCAGCCCGGAATCCCGCGTCCGCCACCGGGTCGGCACTCCCCCCGTCACCGAGGCCGCCCAGCACGGCATGCACTGGATCAGCCTGGGCCTGCTGCCCGGCTGGAACACCACCACCGCCAGCGAACACGACCGCAACCGGCTCGGGTTCTACCTCGGCGCCGGTGCCCAGACCTGGAACGACCAAGGCCCCGAGGCGGTTCACGCCGCGGACGTGTCCACCGCCCGCCACCTCGGCCAGCGAGTGGCCACCCTCGCCAGCCGGTTCGCGGACGGCGCGCCGCGCGTCGCGGCAACCTCCGCCGAGGGCTGAGCACGGACCGGAACTACCGTCTCCGTGCGGCACCGGAAAGTCCGTGAAGGACTCCTTGAGGGAATCTGATTCCCTCAAGGGGCCCTTCACGGACCTTCGCGGACCGGTGCGGAAGCAGCCGTCACAGACCGGCGCGAGCAGGTTCCACGGTCACTTCCTAGCCGCGAGCACCGCCGCGTAAAGCTCCTTTGTGGACACTCCGGCCGCGCTGGCGACCTCGGCCGCCACCGTCTTCAGCCGTTCCCCGGCCGCGACCCGCTCGGCGACTTCCGGCACCAGCTCCGGCACCGAAGCCTGCCGCGGCGCCGCGCCCTCCAGGACCACGGTGATCTCGCCACGGACCCCTTCTTCCGCCCACTCCGCCAGTTCCGCGAGCGTGCCACGCTTGACCTCTTCGTAGGTCTTGGTCAGTTCCCGGCACACCGCGGCCCGCCGCGAGCCGCCCAGTACCGCGGCCGCGTCCGACAGCAGAGAGGCGATCCGGTGCGGTGACTCGAAGAACACCGCGGTCCGACGCTCGGCCACCAGTTCGGTCAGCCACTTCGTGCGTTCGCCCGGTTTGCGCGGAGCGAAGCCTTCGAAGCAGAACCGGTCACACGGCAGTCCGGACAGCGCGAGCGCCGTCGTCACCGCGGACGGGCCGGGAAGGCAGGTGATCGGCAAGTCCTCCTCGACGCAGGCGGCCACGAGCCGGAAGCCGGGGTCCGACACGCTCGGCATTCCGGCGTCGGTCACCACCAGCACTGTCTCGCCGCCGCGCAGCGCCTCCAACAGCTTCGGCAGGCGGGCGGTCTCGACGTCCTCGTAGAAGCTCACCACCCGGCCGGTCGGCGACACGCCGAGCGCCGACGCGAGTGTGCGCAGCCGTCGAGTGTCTTCCGCGGCGATCACGTCGGCCGAACCCACTGCCTCGATCAGGCGGGCGGACGCGTCGCCGGGATCGCCCAGCGGGGTGGCAGCGAGCACGAGCCGTCCGGGCGAAGAAGTCATGCCGATCAGCCTAACCAGACCCGGCCGGAGCCTCAGGTCGTAGTATCGGGCCCCGTGACCGCGCTGCTGACCCGTGCCGACGACGAGAGCGTGCGGCCGGAGCCGGTCGACGCCCGCCGCCCGCCGACCGATCGCGAAGCGACGCTGCTGGGCCGGGGCATGCCTGCCGACCGGCTGCGCGGCTGGATCGTGACGCTCGTGCTGACCGCGATCGGCGCCGTCGTCCGGCTGCAGAACCTGGGCT
Organism: Amycolatopsis benzoatilytica AK 16/65; assembly: GCF_000383915.1. Taxonomy (NCBI): domain Bacteria; kingdom Bacillati; phylum Actinomycetota; class Actinomycetes; order Pseudonocardiales; family Pseudonocardiaceae; genus Amycolatopsis; species Amycolatopsis benzoatilytica. Next base: position 8,194,325 of record NZ_KB912942.1, on the reverse strand, counting down.
TCCCGACCGACCACGGCAGTCCCGTCTTCGACGAGAAGCACTACGTGCCGCAAGCCGCGCAGATGCTGCGCAACGGCGGCTACGAGGACAACGCCGGGTACGAGCTGATCGTGCACCCGCCGCTGGCCAAGGACTTCATCGCGGTCGGCGAATGGCTGTTCGGCTACAACGGCTGGGGCTGGCGGATCATGCCCGCGCTGGCCGGCACGCTGATCATCCTGCTGACCGTCCGTGTCGCGCGGCGGCTGACCCGCTCGACGCTGCTCGGCGGCATCGCGGGCGTGCTGGTGATCTGCGACGGCGTGCTGCACCTGCAGTCGCGGATGGGGATGCTGGACATCTTCATCGCGTTGTTCGTGCTGGCCGCGTTCGCGTGCGTGCTGTGCGACCGCGATCAGGTCCGGCAACGGCTGGCGGTCGCGGTGCGCGAAGGCTGGGTGCACGAATCGCCGTGGGGCCCGAAGCTCGGCTTCCGCTGGTGGCGATTCGCCGCCGGGCTGATGATCGGCCTGACCTTCGGCGTGAAGTGGTCGGCGCTGTACTACATCGCGGCATTCGGCCTGCTCACTGTTTTCTTCGACGTCGCGGCGCGGCGCGCGGCGGGCGTGCAGCGGCCGTGGGTCGGCACCATCCGGCGGGACGTCGCGCCCGCGCTGTGGGCGATCCTGGTCGTGCCGATTCTGATGTACCTCGCCTCGTACTGGGCCTGGTTCGCCAGCGAGACGGCGACCGACCGGCACTACACCGAGATCAAGAACATCGACCCCGGACTGTTCGGCTGGATCCCGCCCGCGCTGCGCTCGCTCGGCGACTACACGGCGAACGTTCTGCACTTCCACGAGACGCTGGTGACGCCGAAGGACCACCCACACCCGTGGGAGTCGAAGCCGTGGACCTGGCCGATGGGCCTGCGGCCGATGCTCTACTACATCGACAGCACGGTGACCGGCTGCGGCGAATCGCGCTGCCTGGGCGCGACGATGCTGATCGGCACGCCGGCGATGTGGTGGCTGGCCGCGCCGATGCTCGGCTGGGGTCTGTGGCGGTGGTTCTTCCGTGCCGACTGGCGCTACGCCGCGGTGCTCACCGGCTACTTCGCCGGCTACCTGCCGTGGTTCACGAACATCGACCGGCAGATGTACTTCTTCTACGCGACGCCGATGGCCCCGTTCCTGGTGCTCGGGCTGGTGCTCGCGCTGGGCCAGATCCTCGGCAGCGCGAAACGCGGCTTCGAACGGCGCGGCACCGGGCTGCTCGTGGTCGCGTTGTACACCGGGCTCGTGGTGGCGAACTTCGCTTGGCTATGGCCGATTCTGAACGGAATCCCGATCACGAACGCGCATTGGAACGCGGAGATGTGGCTGCCGTCCTGGCGCTGAAGCAGGCACCGGGCGGGACGCCCACCGCCCGGTGGAAGGCAGCGTCGAACGCGCTCGCCGCCGGTAACCGCCCCGGGTACACGGCGGTCGTCATCGACCGGCCCCTCGGAGACACGATGAACGTGCTGGACCCGGACGCACTGCCGGGCCGGCTGCCGGCGGCGGGGTTCGCTGAGGTCAAGATGGCGTCCGAGCCGGGCAAGCGGCTGGAACTATCAGCTGTCAAGCCGCTTGTGAACCGTCCGTGAAGGGCCCCTTGAGGGACTTAGATTCTCTGGAGGGGCCCTTCACGGACCACAGTCTCAAGCGAGCCCGTCAGCGGCGCGGCACGATCTGGGTGACCGGACCGTCCAGCGCTTTCCCGGCCCGGCTCAGCCAGCCGTCGACCTCGCGACGCACCGAATTCAGCGTCGGGCGCCTGCGCGGCTCCGGGTCCAGCGACGCGGCCAGGATCCGGGCGTGCACCGACCGCTGCGGCAGGTGGGTGACCGGATCGGCGCGGGCCGCGGCCATCAGCGCGGCCATCGGCGTCTCGCGGGTGCCGCGCGGCGGCTGGCCGGACAGCGCATAGCTGACCGTGGCGGCCAGTTGCCAGGCGTCCGAGGCCGGACTGGCCGGCTGGCCCATCGCCTGCTCCGGGGCGACGAAGTCGGGCGTACCGATCATCATCCCGGTGGCGGTCATCTTCGAATCGCCCTGGCTGCGGGCGATGCCGAAGTCGATCAAGTGCGCGATGCCCGCCGGGTCGAGGATGACGTTCGACGGCTTCACGTCACGGTGCAGCACGCCTCGCTCGTGCGCCGCGACCAGCGCCCCGGCCATCGTGGACCACAGCCGGCCGGCCGCGACGTCGTCGATCGGACCCTGGCCGTCGACCACCTCGGCGAGCGGCCGGCCGCGCAGGTACTCCATCACCAGCGCGAGCCCGTCCGGCTCCTCGACCAGGTCGTACACCCGCACGCAGTTCGGGTGGTTCACCACGGCCAGCGCCCGGGCCTCGCGCTGCATCCGCTCCTCGGTGTCGCGGTCCGGCGCGTGCGCGATCTTCAGCGCGACCGTGCGGTTGAGCTGGGTGTCCACCGCTTCCCAGACGGTGCCGAAGCCGCCGGTGCCGAGCTGGCGGACACGCCGATACCGGCTGCCGCCGGCATTGCGCGAGCCGGGCGGCGGCGGGATCATCCCGGGCGCGGCGGCGAGCATCCCGCCGTTCGGCAGCGGCTCGGGCGCCGAAGCGAGCGCGGTGGCCGGGTACGGCTTGTTCTGCGGCGGCGGAGGCGGCGGCAGCTGCTCGCGCCGCGGCTGCGCGACCGGTGCGGGCGGCTCGTCCCGGCGCGGTTCCGGCCGGTTGATCACCGACCAGGGCGGCGGGCCGACCAGCGCGACCGGGATCAGGCCCAGGATGCTGAACGGCAGGAAGCCGAGCCAGAAGTGCACGGCGGTGTTGGCCGACATGCCCGCGGTCGCGAGCGCCATGACGACGAACGAAACCCAGAAGAACCGCGACGGCCACTTCGGCCCGCGGCGGAACGCGGTGCGCGCCTGCAGCATCACGAACAGCAACGAGCCGACCGGCAGCACGGTGAACGCGAGCAGGTACAGCGCGTAGGAGAGCTTGATGCCGCGCGGGTAGAACAGCGTCTCGAAGACATTCGACCCGCCGCCCAGGTAGGTCTTCTGCACGCCGACGAACGAGCAGTAGTCCTTGCCAAGGCTGGCCGTTTCGGCAGCCGACAGGCCGCTCTTGGCCCCGGAGTTCACGGCCCGGAAAGTCTCGGAAATGCCGCTCGCCAGCAGCCACGGCAGCACCAGCACGCTGAGCACGCCGATGAGCCCGAACACGGTAAGCGTGGTCGCGTCGTACCGGTTGCCGGTTCCCTTCCGGATCAGCGCCACGACCAGCGCACCGGCCGCCGGGAAGAGCGCGACGAGCGCACCCGCTGTGGTCGTCGCCCACACCCAGTCGCCGGGGCAGAATCCCGGTCCGAACAAGGTGTGCGCGAGCGAGAGCAGCGCGCTCGCGAATCCGCTCACCGCCTGGTTCCCCTCACTGTCAGTAATGCCCTGGTGCCGCAATGCGGCCAATTCCCCTGGTCCAGCTTAGGACGCCTGTGCCTGCCGCGGGGTTGCCGGGTCGCGCCGGGCGGGTGATCCACTGCACCGATCCTGCCGGAAAAATCCGGCCCGCAGCTGACCTGCGTCGAGTCGCCGGAGAGTCCATCATGAGGGCAGCTGAAGGCCGTCGACGTCGAAGGAGACATCGTGGGCGCGTACACCGAGACCTACCGGCGCAGTCTGGACGACCCGGAACACTTCTGGCTCGAAACAGCCCGGGCGATCGACTGGACGAAACGGCCCACCCGAGCGCTCGACGCGTCCCGCGAGCCGTTCTACCGCTGGTTTCCCGACGGGGAGCTGAACACCTGCTACAACGCGCTCGACCGGCACGCGGACGGCGGCCGGGGCGGACAGGACGCGTTGATCTGGGACTCGCCGGTCACCGGGCGCAAGCGCCGCTACACCTACGCCGAACTGCGAGACGAGGTCGCGACGTTCGCCGGGGCGCTCGCCTCGCTCGGCGTGACTCGCGGCGACCGGGTCGTGCTCTACCTGCCGATGATTCCGCAGGCGGTCATCGCGATGCTCGCCTGCGCGCGGATCGGCGCGGTGCACTCGGTGGTGTTCGGCGGGTTCGCGCCCAAGGAACTGGCCGCACGGATCGAGGACGCCAAGCCGAAGCTGATCCTCGCCGCGTCGTGCGGGATCGAGCCGACGCGGATCGTCGAGTACAAGCCGATCATCGACGCCGCGCTCGAAGCGACCGAGCATCAACCGGACCACGTTGTGGTGTTCCAGCGGGAGCAGGCCCGGGCCGAACTGTCCGGCAACGACCTGGACTGGGTCGAGTTGGCCGCCGGCGCGGAACCGGTGGATCCGGTGCCGGTGAAGGCAACCGATCCGCTGTACATCCTGTACACGTCGGGCACCACCGGGCGGCCGAAGGGCGTGGTCCGCGACGCGGGCGGGCACGCGGTCGCGCTCGCCTGGTCGATGGGCGCGCTGTACGACATCCATGCCGGGGACGTGTGGTGGACGGCGTCCGACGTCGGCTGGGTCGTCGGGCACTCGTACATCGTGTACGCGCCGCTGCTGGTCGGGGCCACCACGGTGCTCTACGAAGGCAAGCCAGTCGGCACACCGGACGCGGGAGCGTTCTGGCGGGTCATCTCGGAGTACGGCGTGCAGGCGCTCTTCACCGCGCCGACGGCGTTGCGTGCGGTGAAGAAGCTGGACCCGCAGGCGGACGAGCTCAAGAAGTACCCGCTGTCCCGCTTCCGGACGCTGTTCTTGGCCGGCGAGCGGCTCGACCCGGAGACCTACCACTGGGCGCACGACATCCTCGGCACGCCGGTGGTCGACCACTGGTGGCAGACCGAGACCGGCTGGCCGATCGCGGCCAACCCGCGCGGGCTCGAACCGATGCCGGCGAAACCCGGGTCGGCGACGAAACCGGTGCCCGGCTGGGACGTGCGCATCCTGGACCAGGCAGGCGAGGAGCTGCCGCCCGGCCGCGAGGGCGCGATCACGCTGAAGCTGCCGCTGCCGCCGGGCTCGCTGCCGACACTATGGGGCGACGATGAGCGATACCGCGAGGCATACCTGTCGCGCTATCCCGGCTACTACCTGACCGGCGACTCCGGATACCTCGACGAGGACGGCTACCTCTTCGTGATGGGCCGGACCGACGACGTCATCAACGTGGCCGGGCACCGGTTGTCGACCGGGTCCATGGAGGCGGTGCTGGCGTCGCATCCAGCCGTCGCGGAATGTGCCGTGATCGGCGTCGCCGACCAGCTGAAGGGGCAGGTGCCGCGCGGGCTCGTGGTGCTGAAGGCCGGGGTGGACGTGTCCGAAGAGCAGCTGAGCGAGGAGCTGGTCGCGCTGGTCCGACGGGACATCGGGCCGGTCGCGGCGTTCCGGGACGTGTCGGTGGTCGCCGCCCTGCCGAAGACCCGCTCGGGAAAGATCCTGCGGAAGACGATGCGCGGGATCGCGGACGGGCGCGACGAGCCGGTGCCTTCGACGATCGAGGACGCTTCGGTGCTGGACGCCCTGCGCGCGATCCTGCGGTCCTGAGCGCCGTCCGTGAAGGGCCCCTTGCGGGACTTGGATTCTGTGAAGGGAACATTGAGGGACTCTGAGTCCCTCAATGTTCCCTTCACGGAACGCCGAGGGCTTCCCGGCGAGCGGAACCCCGTCCTTCCGGACGTTGTCCACACCCCCGGCGGTGGTCTATACCTCCTAACGACCGCCTTTCCCCGACCGGAGGTGTGCCGTGAGGAAGACCCTGTCCCGGGCCGTGCTCGGCGTGACCGTGCTCGGGCTCGCCGCGATGGGCGCGCCCGGCCCGGCCGTCGCGAGTCCGGCACCGACCGAACGGCAGGTCACCGACCTGATTCCGGCACCGGTGCACGCCACGGCGAAGGCGGACGCGTTCCGCCTGACCCCGCTCACCGTCATTCGCGCGGGGAAGGGCGCTGGCGACGAGGCCGCATATCTGCGCGGGCTGCTGCGGCCGGCCACCGGCTACCCGCTGCCGGTGGTTCCGATGAGCCCGGGCCTCTCGACGATCTCGCTCGACCTCGGCCAGGCCGACCCGCGCGTCGGTGACGAGGGATACCAGCTGGACGTCACGAAGTCCGCCGTCCGGTTGCGCGCCAACACGTCCGCCGGGCTGTTCGAGGGAATCCAGTCGCTGCGGCAGCTGCTTCCGTCGGCGATCGAGGCGAAGACCGTGCAGCACCGGTCGTGGACCATCGCGGGCGGCAGTGTGCTCGACTACCCGCGGTTCGCCCAGCGCGGCGCGATGCTGGACGTCGCGCGGCACTTCTTCACGCCGGCGCAGGTGAAGAAGTACATCGACCAGATCGTCCAGTACAAGATCAACACGCTGCACCTGCACCTGAGCGACGACCAGGGCTGGCGCATCGAAATCAAGAGCTGGCCGCGGCTGGCGACCGAGGGCGGCAAGACCGCCGCGTACGGCGACCCGGGCGGCTATTACACGCAGGAGCAGTACAAAGACATCGTCGCGTACGCGGCGAGCCGGCACGTGATGGTCGTGCCGGAGATCGACATGCCCGGGCACACGAACGCCGCGCAGTCGGTCTACGCGGAGCTGAACTGCGACGGCAAGGCGGTGCCGCCGCGTACCGACATCGAGGTCGGCTACAGCTCGCTGTGCATCAAGTCGCCGACGACGTACCGGTTCGTCGAGGACGTCATCCGCGAACTCGCCGCGATCACGCCGGGCAAATACCTCGGCATCGGCGGCGACGAGGCGCATTCGACGCCAGCGGCGGACTACCAGGCGTTCTACGAGAAGGTCGCGCCGATGGTCGCCAAGTACGGCAAGACGATCACCGGGTGGCACGAGATCGCGAAGGTCCCGCTGCCGACGTCCGCGGTGCCGCAGTACTGGGACCAAGGCGGCACGAACGCGGACCTGGCTGCCGCCGCGAAGCGCGGGAACAAGTTCGTCATGTCCCCGGCCAATCACGCCTACCTGGACATGAAGTACACCGAATCGACGCCGCTCGGCCAGGACTGGGCCGGGCTCGTCGAGGTCCGCGACGCCTACGAATGGGACCCGGCGAAGCTGGTGCCCGGGGTCGGCGAGAAGTCCGTCCAAGGCGTCGAAGCTCCACTGTGGACGGAGACCATCCGGACCAGCGCGGACATCGAGTACATGGCCTTCCCGCGGCTGGCCGGGGTCGCGGAGATCGGCTGGTCCCCGCAGGCGGCGCGGAACTGGGACGGCTACCGGGCGCGGCTGGCCAAGCAGGCCCCGCGCTGGCGGGCGCAGGACATCAACTTCTACCGGTCTCCGCAGATCGACTGGAAGTAGCCCAGCGGCTCGTCCGGGCGAGCGCTCGGTCTACTTTGGACTGGATGCCCGCCCGGTACGATCCGGGCAACGCGTCCGCGGACAGCACCCGCGCGGCGAGTTCCAGCAGCGGCCCGGCCGGGTCCGGCTGCGCATAGTTGGCCGCCGCGACCCGGAAGGTTTCCGCCACCGTCGGCCCGTCCGCCCGCTCCACGGAGATCTTCCCGCTGGTCGGGACCACGCCGGGGCGCAGCACGCGCAGGTACCAGCCGCAACGCTCCGCGTCGATCATCGCGGGGACGACCTCTTTGCGGCCGGTCCGCATCGCGAGCTTGAAACAGGGATGCCTCGGCTGCGAGACCTGCACGACGGCGTCGCCCCAGGACCACACGTCGCCGATCCGCACGTCGTCCTCCAGCGCGCCGCCCACCGAGAGGTTCTCGCCGAAGTCGCCGTGCGCGACGTCGTAGCCTTCGCTGGCCCAGACCGGGTAGTGCTCGACCGGATAGACGTAGACGGCTTTGTCCGGGCCGCCGTGCACGGTCAAGTCGGCTTGCCGGTCGCCGGCCAGGTTCAGTTCGGAGAGCGCCAGTTCGGCCGCGTCGACCCGGGTTTTCCGGATGGCGCTCAGCACCGGCTCGTTCCGGCGGTGACCGAGGACGGCTGGTTCTCCGACGTAGACTTCGTTCAGCGACAGCATGCGGTCGAACCTAGCAAGGGCGAGTCCGGGTTTGGCCCGATTTTCGCTACCGGTGCGGGGCCCGCACCAGCGTCGTCAGCACGGCCGCGAACCGGCTCAGCGCGGGCGGCAGCGACCGGCCCGCCATCGTCTGCACCTGCGCCTCCCGCTTCCGGAAGACCGGATTGTCCACCAGCACGTAGGCGACTCCCTCCGAGGCCGCGTCCTCCCGCGGGTCGCCGAGGCCGCCGACCAGCGCGATCCCGCCGCCGCGGCGCACGAACTCGTACTGCGGCGCCAGTTCGCCGCACACCAGGACCCCGTTCACCGTCCGCTCCTCGACGCGCACCGCGATGTCCAGCAGCTCGCGCAAGCTCTGTCCGGGAGCGGGCAGCGCGATCGGGTGTTCGCAGAGGTCCGCCACGCTCAGCCGGTCCCGTTCGGCCAACGGATGCCCGATCGGCACGATCGCGTACACCGGCACGACCACCGCGCTCTCGACCCGGATCCCGCGCTGCGGGCCCGTCGCGTAGGTCACCGCGACGTCCGCGGAGCCCTCCAGCACCCGCCGGGTCGCCTCCTCGCGCCCGACCACGTCGAGCTGGAACGCCACTTCGGGGTGCTCCTCGCGAAACCGCGCCATCGCCTGCGGCACCACTCGCCGGGCGAACCCTTCGGAACACGCGACGGTGAGCGTCCTGGCCTGGCGTGCCCGGCCCGAACGCAGTTCGCCGAGCAGTGCCGCGGACTCCGCCTCGGTGCGGCGAAGGTGGTCGAGCAGCAGATTCCCGGCTTCGGTAGGCAGCATGCCGCGCGGATGCCGGACGAACAGCGCCACCCCGATCGATGCTTCGAGCTTCGCGATCTGCCGGCTGATCGCCGACGGTGCGACGGTCAGTGCGGCGGCCGCCTCGGAGACCGAGCCGGTGCGGGCGACCTCCAAGAAGTAAGCCAGTCCGGTCGGCAGCAGGCGCATGCCATCCTCTTTCGCTTCCGGTTTGCCGAAATGAGAACGGTAGCCGATCCAAACGGCAATAGTCACGACCTGGTACCGCGGCTTACGCTGCGCCGACAGCGGCCTCGACCCTGGGGAGAAACCCTCGTGACACCGACGGAACTGCTCGACAAAGCCCGGCGCCAGGTGAGCTCCGGCGCATTCTTCGCCGAACTCGCCCGGATGGTCAGCTACCCGACCGTGAGCACGAGCCCGGAGGGCAGCGTTGCTGTCAGGGCATACCTGGACGAGGTGCTCACGCCCGCGTTGACCGCGCTCGGCTGCACGGTCGACACCTTCCCCAATCCGGACCCGAGCGGCGGCCCGTTCCTCGTCGGCACCCGGATCGAGTCGCCCGAGCTGCCGACGCTGCTGTGTTACGGGCACGCCGACGTGGTCGACGGGCACGCCGGTCAGTGGAGCGAGGGCCGCGACCCGTGGACGCTGACCGCCGACGGCGAGCGCTGGTACGGCCGCGGCGCCGCCGACAACAAGGGCCAGCACCTGGTCAACCTGACCGCGTTGCGGCTGGTCCGGGAACACCGCGGCGCGCTCGGGTTCAACCTCAAGTTCCTCTTCGAGACCGGGGAGGAAATCGGGTCGCCAGGTCTCGCCGAGTTCGCCGCTCAGCACCGGGACCTGCTGGCCGCGGACGTGCTGATCGCTTCCGACGGCCCCCGGCTGGACGCCGTGACGCCGACTCTGTTCCTCGGCGCGCGCGGCGGGGTCCGGATCAATCTCGACGTCGATCTCCGGCCGGATGCCTACCATTCCGGCAACTGGGGCGGCCTGCTGCGCAACCCCGCGACGACGCTCGCCGGCGCGATCTCGTGCCTGGTCGACGGACACGGCCGGGTGCGCGTGCCGGAACTGCTGCCGAACGAGCTGCCGGACACCGTGCGCGAAGCACTCGCCGACGTGACGGTCGCGAACACCCCGGGCGATCCGGTCCCGGACCCGGACTGGGGTGCTCCTGGGCTGACCGCCGCCGAACGGCTCTACGGCTGGAACACCCTGGAGGTGCTGGCGTTCGGCGCGGCCGACGTCGACCGTCCGGTCAACGCCATTCCCGGCCGGGCGCGCGCGGTGCTGCAACTGCGCTACGTCACCGGGACAACGCTCGGCGGAATGTCCGAAGCGATCCAGGAACACCTGGCTGCCCAAGGATTTTCGATGGTCGAGGTGAGCCTGTCGGAGAGCTATCCGGCCAGCCGGACGCCGGTCGGCAACCCGTGGGTGAGGTGGGCGCAGGCCGTCCTCTCAGACACCGGACTCGCCACTCTGCCCAGCTTCGGCGGCGGCCTGCCCAACCACGTCTTCACCGACATTCTCGGCCTGCCGACGCTGTGGCTGCCGCACTCCTACCCGGGCTGTCTGCAGCACGCGCCGGACGAGCATCTGCTCGCCCCGATCGCCCGCGAAGGTCTCGTCCTCGCCACTGCGTTGTTCGACGCACTCGGCCAGTCCGGCAAGGAGGTCCGATGAACACCTCCGCGACCAAGCCCCGCACCGGTGCCGGCACGCGCCGGGCAGTCGCCGCGGCTGTCATCGGGAACGCGCTGGAATGGTTCGACATCGCCGTCTACGCGTTGATGGCGGGCTACATAGGCAAATCGTTCTTCCCCGGCGACAATCCCGGCATCCAGCTGGTGGAGGCGTACGCCGTCTTCGGCATCACCTTCCTGATCCGGCCGCTGGGCGGGCTGATCCTCGGTTCGTACGCCGATCGCCGTGGCCGGCGGCGCGCGCTGGTGCTGACCATCCGGCTGATGGTCGTCGGCACCTTCCTGCTGGCGGTCCTGCCCGGGTACGACACGATCGGCGCACTGGCCCCGATCGGCGTGATCGTCGCCCGGCTCCTGCAAGGCTTCGCGGCCGGCGGCGAATTCGGCGCGGCGACGTCGTTCCTGATCGAGCACGACGACCGGCGCAAGGGGTTCCTGGGCAGTTTCCAGTTCGCCAGCCAGGGATTGGCTACGTTGCTGTCCTCGGCGTTCGCCGCCGGATTGACCGCGTTGCTGCCCGCTGCCGAGATGACGACCTGGGGCTGGCGGATCCCGTTCGTCTTCGGCCTGCTGGTCGGCCCGGTCGGCTACTACCTGCGCCGCCATGTCGACGAGGCCCCGCGTCCGGCGGAGGACCGGCCGCGGTCGGCGGTGCGCGAACTGTTCCGCAAGCACTGGGGCGGCGTGCTGATCGCCGGCGGCGCGCTGGTGGTGTCGACGTCGCTGAACTTCATCCTGCAGTCGCTGCCCGCGTTCGCGATCAAGAACCTCGGACTGAACGCGTCGGCCTCGTTCACCGCGCTGCTGATCACGTCGGTGCTGCTCACCCTGGTGCCGCCGCTGGCCGGACTGCTGTCGGACCGGTACGGACGGGTCCGGATGATGACCGTCGCCGCGGCGCTGATCGGGATTTCCGTGCTGCCGTTGTACGTCTGGGTCACGTCGGCGCGCTCGTTCGCTGTGCTGGCGGTCGCGATGGCGGTGCTCGGCTTGCTGAAGGCGGTCTACTTCGGACCGCTGCCGGCGGTGATGGCCGACGCGTTCCCGGCGCGGACGCGAGCCACCGGCCTTGCCTTCAGCTACAACGCCGCGGTCGGCATCTTCGGCGGGTTCACCCCGGCTATCGCCACCGCACTGGTCACCTCGACCGGGTCGCCGATCTCGCCGGGCTACTACCTGGTGGCGACCGCGGCGGTCAGCCTCGCCGCGTTGTCCGCCGCTCACCGGACCCGCGGGATCCGGTGAGCGGCGAGCGCTATCCGTTCAGTTCAGCCGATTCCTCGTCGCTCAACAGCCGCGACCGGATCAGGAACCGCACTCCCTCCGGGGCTTCCAGGGAGAACCCGCTTCCCCGCCCCGGCACCACGTCGATCGTCAGGTGGGTGTGCTTCCAGTACTCGAACTGCGGCCCGGACATCCACACCGGCACCGAGTCGATTCCTTCCACCGCGAGGTCTCCCAGGTGCACGTCATGGGAGCCGACCCGGAACTCGCCGAGCGGGTAGCACATCGGGGCGCTGCCGTCGCAGCAACCGCCGGACTGGTGGAACATCACCGGGCCGTGGGCGGACCCCAGCCGCCGCAGCAGGTCTGCCGCGGCTGGGGTCAGGGCTACCCGTTGGGCCATCAGAAGAAGCCCAGCGCCTGGTCCGAGTAGGACACCAGCATGTTCTTCGTCTGCTGGTAGTGGTCCAGCATCATCTTGTGCGTCTCGCGGCCGATGCCGGACGCCTTGTAGCCGCCGAAGGCCGCGTGCGCCGGGTAGGCGTGGTAGTTGTTCACCCACACCCGGCCGGCCTGGATGTCGCGGCCCGCCCGGTAGGCGGTGTTGCCGTCGCGGGACCAGACTCCGGCGCCGAGTCCGTACAGCGTGTCGTTGGCGATCTTGAGCGCGTCGGCGTAGTCGTCGAACTTCGCGACCGACACCACCGGACCGAAGATCTCCTCCTGGAAGACGCGCATCTTGTTGTCGCCCTCGAACACCGTCGGCTGCACGTAGTAGCCGCCGGAGAGGTCGCCGCCCAGGTCGGCTTGCCCGCCGCCGGTGAGCACCTTCGCGCCTTCCTGCTTGCCGATGTCGATGTAGGAAAGGATCTTTTCGAGCTGGTCGTTCGACGCCTGCGCGCCGATCATCGTCTCGGTGTCGAGCGGGTTGCCCTGCTTGATCTTCTTCACGCGCTCGACCGCGTCGCCGAGGAACTTCTCGTAGATGCCGGACTGGACCAGCGCGCGCGACGGGCAGGTGCACACCTCGCCCTGATTAAGCGCGAAGAGCGCGAAGCCCTCCTGCGCCTTGTCGTAGAACGCGTCGTTCTGCGCGGCGACGTCGTTGAAGAAGATGTTCGGGCTCTTGCCGCCCAGTTCCACCGTCACCGGGATGATGTTTTCGCTGGCGTACTGCAGGATCAGCCGGCCGGTGGTGGTCTCGCCGGTGAACGCGACCTTGCGCACCCGGTTGCTCGAGGCGAGCGGTTTGCCCGCTTCCACGCCGAATCCGTTGACGACGTTCAGCACGCCCGGCGGGATCAGGTCGCCGATGATCGACAGCAGCAGGTGGATCGACGCCGGCGTCTGCTCGGCCGGCTTGAGCACGATCGCGTTGCCCGCGGCCAGCGCCGGAGCCAGCTTCCACACCGCCATCAGCAGCGGGAAGTTCCACGGGATGATCTGGGCGACGACGCCGAGCGGCTCGTGGAAGTGGTAGGCGACGGTGTTCTCGTCGATCTGCGAAATGCCGCCCTCCTGGGCGCGCAGGGCGCCGGCGAAGTAGCGGAAGTGGTCGATGGCCAGCGGGATGTCGGCGGCCAGCGTCTCGCGGACCGGCTTGCCGTTCTCCCAGGCTTCGGCGACCGCGATCTTCTCGAGGTTCTGCTCCATCCGGTCGGCGATCTTCAGCAGGATGTTCGCGCGTTCCTCCGGCGACGTGCGGCCCCAGGCCGGCGCCGCCCCCTCGGCGGCGTCGAGCGCACGGTCCACATCGGCCGAGGTGCCACGGGCGATCTCGGTGAAGGTCTTGCCGGTCACCGGCGTCGGGTTCTCGAAGTACTGCCCGCTCGCCGGCGCGACGTATTCGCCGCCGATGTAGTGGTCGTAGCGAGTCTCGTAGTCGACGACGGAGCCGTCGGTGTTCGGTGCGGCGTATACGGCCATCTTGCCCTGCCTCGTTGCTGGTCGGTGACGGTCGGCAGCGACCGTAGGCCGGGCAACGTTGCACCGACGTTGCAGACGCGTGACCAGGGTCTCTACTCTCATTTCCGTGGCAGAGACGCCCGAGCCCGACTTGCTGCGCGACCCGGAGTCGTACGCGCGGCTGCTCAAGGACGTCCGCGCGGCGGTGCTCTCCGGGGCCTCGGCGTCGCATTCGCCCCGCTCGGTCATCTCCGCGTCGTGGGAACGTTCGCTGGCCGCGCACGTCGACCCGGACGCCGGCGAGGCCCCGCTTATCTGCGAGCCGGACGAACTCGCCGACTTGCGCGCCGAGCATCCGCTCGCGCCGGTGCTGCCGCTGCTGCGCGAGATGCTGGTGAGCATCGCCGACGACGCCGAGCACATGATGATCGTGACCGACGCGAACGGGCTGATCCTCTGGCGCGAGGGCGCGAGCGGCGTGCTGCTGCGCGCGGACCGCGTCGCGCTCACCGAGGGCACCCGCTGGAGCGAAGAGGCGATCGGCACGAACGCGATGGGCACCACGCTCGCGACCGGCAAGCCGGTGCAGATCTACTCGGCCGAGCACCTTGTCCGCCGTTATCACACCTGGACCTGCGCGGCGGCTCCGGTCCGCGACCCGGACACCGGCGTCCTGCTCGGCTCGATCGACGTCAGCGGCCCCTTGCGCACCGTCCACCCGGCGATGTTGTCGCTGGTCACGGCCACCGCACAGCTCGCCGAGGGGCGGCTGCGGGCCCAGCTGGCGGTGCGCGACGAAAGGGTCCGGCGGGCGAACATGCCGCACCTTCTGTCCCTCCGAGGCCAGCCGGGCGCGCTGTTGTCCGCGGGCGGGCGGGTGCTGGCCGCCGAAGCGTGCAACCTTCCGTCCGCGGTGGAGGTACGGAAGGGCGGCGGCACGATCACCCTGCCGGACGGCCGGATCGCCACTGTCGACCCGCTCGACGAGGGCTTCCTGCTCCGCCTGGCCACCGCCGGCTCGGCACCCCGGCGACAGCTGTCGCTGGAATACCTCACCGACGGCCCCGGATCGACCACTGTGGACGGACGGGATGTCCCGTACACCCTGCGGCACGCGGAATTGCTGACCTTGCTGGCGCTTCAGCCGCGCGGTCTGTCGGCCGAGAAGCTGGCGTTGCAGCTGTACGGCGAGTCCGGGAATCCGGTCACGGTGCGCGCCGAGATCCACCGGTTGCGGACCCAGCTCGGCACTGGCGTCCTGCAGACCCGGCCGTACCGGCTGGCAGCGACGGTCGACGCGGATTTCTTGCGCGCCAAGGCCGCCTTGCGGGCCGGCGACGCGGCGGCGGCGGTGCGGTCGTTCCGGGGTCCGTTGCTGGTGGAGTCGGAGGCGCCAGCGATTCTGGACGAACGGGAGTCGATCAGCGCACAGGTTCGGCAGCTCGCGTTGAACAGCGGGGACGCGGACACGCTGTGGGCGTTCTGGGAAACCTCCTGCGGGGTCGACGATCTGGCCGTGGTGGACGCGCTGACGGCCGCGCTGGCTCCGTCGGATCCGCGGCTGGCGGCAGTGCGGACGCATCGGAGCAGGCTGGGCTGAGACCGCCCCAATGCCACATTCGGTGCGTCACATGCACCCAATGTGGCACTCGGTGCGTCACATGCACCCAATGTGGCATTCGGTGCGTCACATGCACCCAATGCCACATTGGGGCAGGGCCTTAGCGGGCAGTGGCGGTTTCCCGGATCGCGTCGTCGACCGGACCGGGATGCGTTGGGTCCACGTACAGCTCCCGCAGCAGCAGGTCGTCCAAGTGCTGCACGGTCAGCCCCGGCTGTTTGCCGGTGAGCCCGTTGAGCAATCCCCCGATCTTGAACGCCCCGCGCACCGGGCCGGACGGCATGGTCCGCACCCGGCGGGGGCGTCCAGCCGCGGTCGCCAGCCGGGTGAACATGTCGTCCCATCGCAGGTTCTCCTGCGCTACCGGGATGTCCGCGCCCGACGCCTCCTCCAGCGCGTCCACCGTCGCGACGCCGACGCCGCGCGCGCTCGTCGCGGCAGTGCCGCCCGGCGGCGCGAAGAGCGGCGAACTCGACCGGACCCACTTCACGATCGGCACCGACCACTGCGGCACCCGGTCGTCCGCGACTCCGAACACGAACGGCACTTCGATCATCGCGACCGGCAGCTCCGGTCCCGCGGTCTCGCGCGCGACGCGGGCCTGCTCGAGTCGGCTGCGCACGTACGGATGCTTCGCCGCCAACCCCCACTCAGGGTGTACGCGGTCGAAGTGCGTGTAGTACGAGCCGAGCACCGCGGCTCGCGTACAGCCTGCTTCCCGCGCAGCTTCCAGCAACGCGGCGACGGGAGCGACATTGCCCGCGCGCAACCGAGGCTCGACCGGCCCTCGGCCGACCGCACGGTCGTCCATCCCGCCTGCGAAGACGACGCCGTCGTGACCGTCGAGCGCCGCGCGCAGCTCGGCACGAGACGCCTTCGAGACGTCGAGAACCCTGTCGACCCCCTCACGTTGCGTACGCGCCACCGCAGTCGTCTCGTGGCCGCGGCTCCGCAGCTCGTGGAGCACATGCTGGCCCAGCAGGCCAGTGCCGCCCACCACCAAGATCTTCATGAGCCGAGCCTGCCAGCCGCTCGCCCGTTGTCAACGCCGGGACTACCGCAGTTCAGGCAGACCTGCCTCGAGCACGGCGAGGTCGCGCACCGCGTAACGATGGTGCTCGGCTTCTTCTTTCAGCACTACTTTGAGGCAGCGGCGCACGACGTACTCCTGGTCCGGATACGGCTCTGCGGGCTTGCGACCACACACCCGGTCGAGCTCGGCGGCGGTCAGCTCGTCGATGACCCGTCGCATCGCGGCCATGCGAGCGAGCCGCGGCGCGAGTACCTCCTCAAGTGTCGGGCTGGCCTCCAGGACGAGTCCGAGCTTCGCCGCGGCGTCGGGCGGCATCCCTCCGGCAGGGAAGCCCAGCGGGTGATAGGGCGCTTCCTCCTCAAGCACGGCGTTCCCGAGCCAGGCATCGCACGCGAACAGCAGATGCCGTTGTGTCTCGACGAAGGACCACTCGTCGTCCACCCGCTCGTGCAGTTTGGCAGCAGGCAGCAGCCTCGCCCGGCCGAGCGTCTCGGCCCATAAGGTCTCGATGGCGTGCCACGCAGCCTGGTAGTCCTCGGGAGAAACCGCATCCCGCGCCAGCGCCCGTGCGGGGTGCTGGCGGTCGAGCTCGGCCTCGACATAGGCGGTCACATCGACGTCGTTGACGACGACGCGCTCGAAAACGCCGCCGAGGTAGATGTCGCTGCCGTAACAGTCGACGATCTTCAGGCCGTTCACTTCGCAATCGCGGATCTCAAGGCCGGCAAGGTCGCACAGGTGGATGCGAGCGCCGCGGAATTGGTCGCTCTGGGCGTATTCGGAGACCATCACAGCAGTTTCGCGGACACCCTCCCCCATGCACAGGGCCACTCGTTGGCGATTCGTGTCCCGTCCGGGCGAACTTGGAAGGTTGCCACGGTGCCGACGTGCGGTGCTGGCGGACTCGGGCTAGTCCGCATAATCAACACGCACAAAGACACTGCCCCAAGATCGGCGGCTATCGTGCTGTTGTGACAGGCTCCCGGCAACGGCCGCTGCTCTTTCTCGACGTCGACGGGCCGCTCATCCCGTTACCCCCAGCTCGAACCCCCTCCTAGCCAGGCTCGACCCCGGGCATGGTCCCCGTCTGGCCACGTTGCCCTGCGACCTGGTCTGGTCCACCACATGGGCCGCCGCGGCGAACGAGTGCCTGTCGCCGCGACTGGGCCTTCCGCAGTTGCCGGTGGTCGACTGGGCGGCTGGACGTCCATTCATCTGGGTTGACGATGAGATCACCGGCACCGATCGGGAATGGGTGCGGGCACACCACCGGGCACCTGCGCTACTACACCGCGTCGACCCCCCGGCATGGCCTCACGGACGCCGATTAGCCCGCCGTTGCCGAGTGGCTGCGGACGGTATAGGAGACGCCGGGGCGCAGGCCAACGGATGGCCCGGCGAGCGCATCCTCCTCAACGGTGGTGAGCGCAAGGACCGGTGCTGGCAAGCGAGAGTCCGCAGAGCTGGGCTGTCCGGGTCTCGCGTGGTGCTCGCGGACGTCGGACCGGATGACGGCCGGCGCGCGGTGGTAGTTCATCGAGCCAACCACGGGCGAGTGTTGCCTGTTCGGAGAAAGGGGCGGCGACACTGACATCGCTCGCGCCGGGTGGCGCGAGCGATGTTCTCGTCGGTGTTCAGCGGGGTCCGAATCCCCGGTATGGGAGCAGTGGGATGACGGTGAACTCGGACAGGCCGGACTGGGCCATCGGCAACGCGTCGACCGTGGATCGCGCGGCCTGTTCGTCTGGAGCTTCGATGACGAAGCAGGCTCCAGGGATGTCGTCGCGCAGCCAGATCTGGCGCACCACTCCGGCGGCATAGAGCTGACGCACACGTCGGGTTTCGTCGGGGATGACGGCGTCGAACTCGGCGTCCTCGTACCGCTCGGTGTACCTGCGGCTGAGAACCAGGAACTGCATGACCGGGGTCCTTTCGTAGCTATCGGGATTGGTTGGCCACTGGAGCCGGGGCGGCCAGGAGCCGGGGCAGCAGGCCGCCCGCGCGCATCCAGGTCTGCTCGACCTCGGTGTCGATGCGGGCGAGCGCGGCCTGTTCGAACACGACCCGTTCACCTCGGCGTGCGATGACGGTCAGCGGTGCCTGGACAGCGGGCCCGACGTCCAGGCCAAGGATGTCGAACTCCTCGGTTCCGTCGGCGTCGAATCCGCCCAGCGCGGGGCACTCGACGGGCAGTACGCCCAGTGCGACGAGGTTGGTGCGGTGGATGCGTTCGAAGCTTTGAGCGAGTACGGCTTGCACGCCGAGCAGGCGGGTGACTTTCGCGGCCCAGTCACGGGCGGAGCCGACGCCGTAGGAGCGCCCGGCGACGATGACCACCGGCGTGCCGCGCCGCGCGTATGCGGCCGCTGCGGCGTGAACCGGCATGATGTCGCCGTCCGGTAGCAGGCGCGTCCAGCCGCCCTCCCTGCCCTCCGCGAGTTTGTTGCGCAGCCGAGGGTTAGCGAAGCCGCCCCGCAGCATCGCTTCGTGGTTAAGCCGCCGGGCGCTGTAGCTGCCGAGTTCTTCCGGTGCGACGCCTCGTTCGGTGAGCCATTGGCCGGCTGCCGAGCCGGGCTGGATGCGCCCGACCGGGGAGATGTGGTCGGTGGTGACGTCGTCGCCGAGGACCAGCAGCGGCCGGGCTCCGGTGATGTTTCCCGAGTGAAGGGGTTCGCATGCCGCGGCGTCGGCGAACGGGGGACGCCGGATCAGCCCGGTTTCCTGCTCGTCCCATGCGTAACTTGCGCCTGCGGGGAATGGAAGTTGCTGCCAGCGATCCGTCGTCATCGGCAGGGACGCACCGCGGCCCGGCGACCGGTGCTCGGCAGCCGTGACGGTCGCGTCGATTTCCGTTTCGGAGGGCCAGATGTCTTCCAGTAGTACGGGCTTGCCGTCCCGGCCGGTGCCGAGCGGGTCGCAGTCGAGGTCGATCGTGGTGCGCCCGGCGAGGGCGAACGCGACGACAAGCGGTGGTGAAGCCAGGTAGGAGTGGGTCACGTCGGTGTGGATGCGGCCGGGGAAGTTCCGGTTTCCCGACAGCACGGCCGCAACGGAGAGGCCGCGCGCACGGATCTGCCGGACCAGATCGTCCCGGAGCGGGCCGGAGTTGCCCATGCAGGTCCCGCAGCCATACCCGGCGACCTGGAAACCCAGCTTGTCCAACGCGGACTGCAGCCCGCTGGTGCGCAACAACTCCGCGGTCGCTCGCGAGCCTGGAGTCAGTGAGGTCTTGGTCCACGGCGCGACGGTGAGTCCGCGAGCTACCGCGTTGCGGGCCAGCAGACCGGCGGCGGCCATTGCTCGCGGGTTGGAGGTGTTGGTGCAACTCGTGATCGCGGCGATCACCACGTCGCCCTCGGACAGTTCTCCAGGACGGCGTGCCGTCGTCGGCCGGCGCAGGTCGCCTGGATGAAGGGTCTCGTGCGGCCGCGAGGGACCGGACAGGGTCCGGTCCACTGTGGTCAGGTCCAGCTCGATCAGATCATCGTAGTCGGGCTCGATTCCGGACAGTATCCCTTGCGCCGCGAGGTAGGCGCGGATCTCGCCCGCCGGGCGGCCGGTGCGACCCAGGTAGTCGAGTGTCCGGGCGTCCACGGGGAAATAGGCCATGGTCGCGCCGTACTCGGGTGCCATGTTCGCGATCGTGGCGCGGTCCGGAACCGGCAACGCGGCAAGGCCCGGCCCGTGGAATTCCACGATCCGCTGCACGACTCCGTGTGCCCGCAGCACCGCGGCAAGGGTCAGTGCGACGTCGGTCGCCAGCACTCCCGACCGAATGGCACCGGTCAGCCGGACGCCGACCACTTCGGGTACCCGCAGCAGGATCGGCTCGCCGAGAGCGGCGGCGGTCGCTTCGATGCCGCCGACTCCCCAGCCGGTCACGGACAACGCGTTGATCATGGTGGTGTGGCTGTCGGTGCCGACTACGGAGTCGAACCGGGCGACCGGCCCGCCGGTGACCACGTCGGCCAAGACCTCGAGGTTGAGCTGATGGCAGATCCCGATGCCGGGTGGCACGACACGCAGGCCCGGGAAGCGGGTCTGCGCCCAGCGCAGGAACCGGTACCGATCGGCGTGGCGGTCGTATTCGCGGTCGAGGTTCAGCCCGGCCGCCAGTGCCGATCCGGCTGCGTCGAGTTCCAGCGCGTGGTCGACGACCAGGTCCATTCTCCGCCGGGGCGCGACGGCGGCCGGGTCGAGTCCGAGCTCGGCTGCGCGTTCGGCCAAAGCGACCAGGTCGGCCAGCACTGGGATGCCAGAGGCGTCCTGCAGCAGAACACGTTCTGGGTGGAAGGGGATCGAGGTGGTGGTGTCCCGTTCGGCCAGCGCGCGTATGTGATCGGCGGTAACTGTCCGGCCGTTCTCGTGGCGCAGCAGGTTTTCCACCAGGGTGCGGCTGGCGTGCGGCAGACGGCTCAGCGGGCCCGCTCCCGCGGCTTCGGCGGCGGGAAGGCTGAAGAAGCGGCTACCGCCGGGCAGCGAGCGCGTCGCGCGGAAGGAGTCGAGCGTCACGGCTGCGGCACCTGGCGTTCGGCGGTGCCGACGTAGGCGGGCAGCAGGGGCGGGGGAATCGGCCCCTTGATCCGACGCCCGGATTGGGTCTCTTCCCAGGCGTGGGCCAGGATCCCGACCGAGCGCGACAGGATGAACAACCCGCGGCCCAGTTCCGGCGGAAAGCCGAGTTCCGCGTAGACGACGGCGGTGGCACCGTCGATGTTCATCGGGACCGGCGCGGTCCGTCCCGCTGCCAGCTGCCGTTCGAGTTCTTCGGCGATCCTCAAGCAATGCCCCTCGACGACGCCGGCCACGACCTGCTCGGATACGGCCTGAAGCAAGGGATCCCGGCGCGGATCGCGCGGGTGGAAGCGATGCCCGAAGCCAGGCACGTGCCGCCGTCGCTCCCGAAAGTCTTTCAGCGCCTTGGCGACCGCAGCCTCGACACCGTCCTTTTCAGACGCTTCGCGGATGCGGGCGAGCACGGCCATGCACTGCTGCCCGGCTCCCCCGTGCACATCTCCGAGCAGCCCGACGCCAGTGGACATCGCGCCGTGCAGCCCGACCCCGCAGGTCGCCGCCATCCGGGCGGCCGCGATCGACGGTGCCTGCGGGCCGTGGTCCACGGCGGCGACGAGTGCCTTCTCCAGCAAGGCGGCCTGGGCCTTGCGCGGCATCTCTCCGCGGAGCAGGAGCCAGATAGTTTCCGCGAAGCCGGCGTTCCCGATCAGCTCCTGCACCGGATAGCCGCGCAGCCGGATGACCCCGGGCTCGATGTCGGACACCGCGGTGGCCCACCAGTCGGTCACGTCGCGGGTCGACGTCGCATGGATCGCCTTGTCCCGTGCGGAAGTCATACCGCCTTCTCCTCACGCAACCGCGCGATTTCGGCCTTCCCGCAGCCCAGTTCGCGCAGGATCGCCTCGGTATGTTCGCCGAGCTTCGGTGGCCGCAGGTCCGTGGAGACCCGGGCGCCGTCGACCTGGGTGGGCGCGCCGAGCACCCGCACTTCACCGCCGCTTGCCGCAGGCGAGGGCACCGAGGTGACGAGCTCGCGGTGCGCGACCTGCGCGGAGACCAGTGCCTCGGGGACCGAGATCACCGGGGCGGCGGGCACTCCGGTGCCGAGCAGGATCTCGTCCCATTCCGCCGCGGTCTTCGCCTTGAGCGAGGTCTCCAGCTCGGCTCGCAGTGTCTGCCGGTTGCGCTTGCGGTCCTCCCGGGTGGCGAACCGCGGATCGTTGATCAGCTCCTCGCGACCGAGTACCTGGCAGAGAATCTCGTACTGCTCCTGTTTGTTCGCCGCGATGTTCAGCTCGCCGCCCGCGGTTTCGAAGGTTCCAGACGGTGCGGACGTGATGTTCTCGTTGGCCATCGGGGCCGGTTCGCGCCCGCCGATCAGATGATCCGACACCACCCAGCCCATCGCCGTCAGCGCGGCGTCGAGCATCGAGGTGTCGAGGAAGGCGCCTTCGCCGGTGCGCCGCTGGCGAAGCAACGCCGAAGAGATCGCGAACGCGGCGGCAAGCCCGCCGAAGCTGTCGCACACCGGGAAACCGACGCGCAGCGGCGCCACCTCCGCGGTCCCGGTCACGCTCATTATGCCGGACAGTCCCTGGATCACCTGGTCGTATGCGGGCCTGCCGCGCATCGGCCCAGTCGAGCCGAAACCGGAAACAGCACAGTAGACCAGCCGCGGGTTGATCTCCCGCAAGCGATCCCAGCCGAATCCCAGCCGCTCCAGCACGCCGGGGCGGAAGTTCTCCAGCAGAACGTCGGCACTCTTCACAAGTCTCGCGAAGACTTCCTTGCCGCCGTCCGATTTGAGGTTGACGGTGATCGACCGCTTTCCGGAGTTCTGGGCGAGGAACGAGACCCCGAGACCCTCACGAGACAGCTCCGGGTCGGAGCCGAGCTGACGGGCCAGGTCGCCGGTCCCGGGGGGTTCCACCTTGATCACCTCAGCACCCATCAAGGCCAGTTGATAGCCCGCGAACGGCCCGGCCAGCACGTTGGTCAGGTCGAGTACGCGCACCCCCGCGAGCAGATCCGCGGTCATCGAAGAAACACCTCCACCGGGCCAAGGCCGACTTGGCTGATTTCGCCGGCCGCCGCTGTGACGGCGTCGACGTACCGGCCGACGCGGTCGGCGGTGAAGCGTGACGTCGGCCCGCTCGCGGACAGCGCAGCAATGACCCGGCCGTCCTTGCCGAAGATCGGCGCCGCCACCGCGGACGCGCCCAGTTCGCGTTCGCCGTGCGTTATCGCGTAGCCGGCCTCGCGGATGCTGTCGACCTCGCGGCGCAGCGACTCCCAGGCCAGGTCTGAACGGCGGGCGGCCAGTTCTCGCAGCACGTCTTCCGGTGCGCCGCCGAGCAGGATCTTGGCCGCGGCCCCGGTGGCCAGCGGATAGGGCACGCCCACCTCGACCACGCTGCGGACCGTCGCGGTGCCCTCGACCTGGGCGACCGAGGTCCGGTCGAGCCCTTGCCGGATGTAGACGTTGACGGTCTCTCCGCAGTCGTCCACCAGCCGGGACATGATCTTGCGCGCCTCGGGCCCGACCTCCCACAACGACTCCGCGAGCTTGACCCAGCGGAGGAAGCCGGGGCCGGGCCCATAGGACGAGTCGCCCCTGTCGACGATCAGCCCGAGCGATTCGAGCGTCGAAAGCAGTCGCACCACGGTGGTCTTCGGCAGCCCGGTCAGCGTCACCAGGTCGCGCAGCTGCCGGGTCGGATGCGCCACGTCGAAGAGTTCCAACACCTCGATGGCTCGCGCGATGCTGCGCACGCCGCCGTCGACCCGCGTGGAAGCGGTACCAGTCTCAGCCATGAATCCCACCATAGACCGTCAGACGGTTTATGCAAACCACATTGTGGGTTGACGGAGCCGATGGCGCGTGCTTTCCTGACTCCCGCACTGCTCAAACTGGCCAGCGGAACCCCGAAACCGCTCAATGGTGCGCAGGGGAAGAGAGAGGGAGTTTCGTGACTCGACAACAGGCAGATCTGGTCGTGGTCGGATGCGGCGCCGGCGGTCTCGCGACCGCCGTGCGGTTCCTGGAGCTCCACCCCACGGGTCGCGTAGTCGTCCTCGAACGGACGTCGAAGGCCCGGCGCGGTGGCAACACGGCGTGGACCGGCGCGTTCTTCCGGCTCGAACAGGACGGCGCGCCGGCGGCCGACTTTTCCGCCCGGATGCTCGAACTGAGCGACGGCCGGACCGACGCCGCCATCGTCGGGAGGCTGGCCGCGCTGGCCCAGCCCACCATGCAGTGGCTCAACGAGAACGGCATCGCCACGAAGGCGGACCTCACCTACTTCCTGACCTCGAAGGGCCCGCGGCTGATGCCGGTCGGCGGTGGCGCGGCGATCGTGGAGACGCTCGCGGCCCGGGTCGAGGCCCTCGGCGGCACCATCCGGTACGACACCGCCGCACACGCCCTTGTCCAGGACGAGACCGGCACCGTGACCGGCGTCGTCGTGGCCGACGGGACGCAGTGGGAAGCGCCGACAGTCGTTCTTGCCTGCGGCGGATTCGAAGGCAGTGCGACACTGCTCAACCGCCACCTCGGCGAGCGAGGGCACGAGCTTTCGACCATCGCCCCCGGCGGGCGCGCCAATCAGGGCGAGGGCATCGAGATGGGCGTGCGTGCCGGGGCGGCGACCGACGGGCAGTTCGACCGCTTCCACGGCGAGCCAGTCGACCCGCGCACCCGGTCACCGGAAGCACTGGTCATGGTCTATCCGTACGGCATCCTCGTCGACCACCGCGGCGAGCGGTTCCTCGACGAAGGCGCCGACACCCCGGACAACACCTTCGAGTCGGTCGCGTACCGGATCTGGCGCGACGCCAACCAGTTCGCGTACCTGATCGCGGACCAGAAACTGGTGCGCCACGACATCGCGCGCGCCGTCCTGACCGACCGCGAACCCGAATCGGCCGACACGCTCGAAGCCCTGGCGGAGCGTCTCGACCTCGACGCCGCCGCGCTCGTGACGACGGTCAAGAAGTACAACGCCGCCGCCCAGCCAGGTCCCCTCGACGTGACCCGTCTCGACGGGGTGTCGACCAACGGGCTCGAACCGCCGAAGTCGAACTGGGCGCGCCCGATCGACGAGCCTCCGTACGTGGCGTGGCCGGTAACTTGCGCCATCACCTTCACCTTCGGCGGCCTCAAGACCGACGAACACGCACGGGTCGTCGGCCGGGACGGTGCGCCGATCCCGGGCCTGTACGCCGTCGGCGAGGTCGCCGGGATCTATCACCACAAGTACCCCGGTGCCACCTCCGTCCTGCGTGCCCTCTGCTTCGGCCGCGTCGCCGGCGAAGCGGCCGCGGCACGCTCCACCGTCCCCAGCGCAGCGTCCTGATGTCAAAGGAGACAGTCATGGCACAACCGGTGCGGACCACCCGGGCTATGTCCCGGCGTGCCGCCATCGCCAGCCTCGTCGGCACCACCATCGAATGGTTCGACTTCTTCGTCTACGGCCTCGCCGCCGCGCTGGTCTTCGGCAAGCTGTTCTTCCCGGCGTTCGACACGCACAGCGGACAGCTCGCGTCGTTCGCCACACTCGCTGTCGCGTTCGTCGCCCGGCCTATCGGCGCCGCGGTGTTCGGTCACCTCGGCGACAAGCTCGGCCGCCGGTCCACCCTGATCATGACCCTGAGCATCATGGGTGTCTCGACCGGTCTGATCGGGGCGCTGCCGACCTACCACTCGATCGGCATCGCAGCACCCATCCTGCTCATCACCCTGCGCCTCTCCCAGGGGCTGGCGGTCGGCGGCGAATGGGGTGGAGCGGTGCTGATGTCGGTCGAGCACGCGCCGCCGTCGCGGCGGCGGCTGTTCGGGTCCGCACCGCAGATGGGCAGCCCGCTCGGCCTGGTCCTCGCGACCGCCGTGATGTCCGCGGTCTCGGCGTTGCCCAATGATCAGCTGCTGGCCTGGGGGTGGCGGATCCCGTTCCTCACCGGCTTCGTGCTCGTCGCCGTCGGCCTGGCGATCCGTCTCGGCGTCGCCGAACCCGAGCAGTTCAGCGAGCTCAAATCGGCCGGGCAGACAGTCCGGTTACCGATCGGCGAGGTCTTCACCCGAGCGTGGCGGGGGCTCGCGGTCGGCACCGGTGTCCAAGCCTCGGTCAATGTCGTTTTCTACCTCATCTCGGTGTACTTCCTGACCTACGCGACGACCTCGCTCGGCATGGCGCGCGAGACCGCGTTGCTCATCGTGATGGTCGCGGCCGCCATCGACCTGCTTGTCCTGCCGGTGGTCGCCGCCGCCAGCGACCGAGTCGGCGCCCGGCCCGTGCTGCTGGGCGGTGTCCTGTTCACCGCGGCGGCGGTCTTCCCGTTCTTCTGGCTCATGGGCCGCGACCAGGTTTTCCTCACCGGCCTCGTCGTCACCGTCATGATGCTGGGCGCCCACGCCACTGTGTACGCCGTGATTTCCAGCGTCATCGCCGACCAGTTCGACACCAAGGTCCGCTACAGCGGCACCGCGTTGAGCAACGCGCTCGGTGCCCTGATCTTCAGCGCTCCGACACCGTTCGTCGCCGAAGCCTTAGTCGGCAACGGAACCCGCTGGTGGCCGCTCGCCCTGTTGACCGTCGCCTCCGCCGCCATTTCGCTCGTCGCCGTCGTCGGCGTGCGCCACAAGAAACATGCGGCGTCCACCGCGCCCGAACCAGCCCTGCCCGCCTCCGCCTGAAAGAAAGTTTGGGAGAACCACCGGCATGAGCACCGAGACCTACACGATGCTGATCGACGGAAAGTGGCGCGACGCCGCAGACGGTGCCACCTTCCCGTCGGTCAACCCCTTCAACGGGAAGACTTGGGCTGAGGTGCCGAGCGCCACGCCCCAGGACATAGACGACGCCGTCACCGCGGCCCGGCGGGCGTTCGATGATGGGCCTTGGTCCGGTTCGACGCCGCTGCAGCGCGCGACTCTGCTGCGCCGGTTCGGCGACCTCATCAAGGAGAACGCCGACGAACTCGCCCGCATCCAGGTCCTGGAGAACGGGAAGCTCATCCGTGAAGTCGCCGGCCAGACCATCGCACTGGCCAACCACTGCTATTTCTTCGCCGGAGTCGCCGAAAGCCCGCTCGGCGAAACGCTCGCCAGCAGCGTGCCGGGCATGCAGGTGTTCACCGTGCGGGAACCGATCGGCGTGGTCGCCGCGATCACCCCGTGGAACAGCCCGCTGGCGTTGCTGTTGTGGAAGCTGTGCCCCGCCCTCGCGGCCGGGAACACCGTGGTGATCAAACCTTCCGAGATCACCCCGGTGTCCACATTGGTCCTCGCCCGGCTCATCCAGGAGGCCGGTTTCCCCGATGGGGTCGTCAACGTCGTCACCGGGGCCGCGCCGGTCGGCGCCGCGCTGGCCGAACACCACGGCGTCGACAAGATCGCCTTTACCGGTTCCACCGCTGTCGGCAAGAAGATCGCGGTCACGGCAGCGCAGCGGCTCGCGCGAGTTTCCCTGGAACTGGGCGGAAAATCGCCCAACATCGTCTTTCCCGACGCCGACCTGCCCAACGCCGTCAACGGCGTCATCGCGGGCATCTTCGCCGCGACCGGACAGACCTGCATGGCGGGGTCACGGGTCCTCGTGCACGAAGACATCCACGACGAGTTCGTCGCGGCACTCACCGAGAAGACCTCGCAGATCAAGCTCGGCGACCCGCTCCACCCCGAAACCGAAATGGGCACCGTCGCCTGTCAGGCCCAGTACGACAAGGTGCTGCACTACATCGAGATGGCGAAGGCCGAGGGCGCACAGTTGGCCACTGGTGGCGGGCGGCCCGCCGACCCCGCGCTCGACGAGGGTTTGTTCGTCCAGCCCACCGTCTTCACCGGGGTCACCAACGACATGCGGATCGCTCGCGAAGAGGTTTTCGGGCCGGTCGCGGCGGTCATCAAGTTCACCGACGAAGACGACGCCGTCCGAATCGCCAACGACACCCCGTTCGGCCTCGCCGCCGGCGTCTGGACCCGCGACGTCGCTCGCGCCCACCGCATGATCCGGCGCCTGCGCGCGGGCAGCGTATGGATCAACAACTACCGCAAAACCAACCATGTCGCCCCGTTCGGCGGATTCAAGGAAAGCGGGATCGGCCGGGAGAACGGCTTCCACGCCATCGAGGAGTACACCGAGGTCAAGACCGCCTGGATCGACACCGGGAACACCATCGCCGACCCATTCAATCCCCGCGCCTGACACTGGGCTTGGCGAGAGATCCCGGTTCGTCTCCGCACGTCGTCGGTGCTTGAGGTCGATCAGGTCGCCGGATCATCGGCTGGGCAGCCACAGTTGAGCGGTGGCAGACCCGCAGGTCCTAGGCCAGGTGGGCGGCGGTCGGCGCGGCCAGCGTTCCGGCACGAGGTCGCGCCGAGGACGTCGGTCCGGGCCTGATCGTCCCCACCGGCAACCGAGCCGAACGGACAGGTCGGGCGACCCCCGAGGTAGACACCGTCTACTCAGTTTGATAGACAGTGTCTACAAGGTGAACCAGGGGTTACGGAGAGCGGAATGGGCTACCACACGTTCGTCGCCGTCGGCGACAGCTGCGCCGAGGGGCTGGACGATCCGTACCCCGACCACAGCCAGTACCGCGGCTGGGCGGACTACGTCGCCGGCCGGCTCGCGCGCGACGAGGGCGGATTCCGCTACGCCAACCTGGCCGTTCGCGGCCGCCGGCTCGACCAGATCGCCGCGGAGCAGCTGCCCGCCGCCGAGCGGCAGGCACCGGATCTGATCGCGCTGTTCGGCGGCGGCAACGACGTGATGAGCCGTGGCTGGGACGCGCGCACGGTGGCCCGCCGCGTGGACACCGCGATCCGGCAGTGCACGCAGATCGCGCCGACGGTCGTCACCTTCACGTTGAGCGACATCGCCCACCGGATGCCGCTGGGCAACCGGATGCGCCCGCGGATCACCGCGCTGAACGACGCCATTCGCGAAGCGTCGGTCAGCTACGGCGCGAAGCTCGTCGACCTGTGGCCGGACCACGCGGCGCACGATTCGCGGTACTTCGGCCCGGACCGGCTGCACCTTTCGCAGGCCGGGCATCTGCGCGTCGCCGGGCACGTGCTCGACCGGCTCGACATCGCACACGACGGCAGCTGGCTGCAACCGCTGCCGGGCACGCCGGACCAGCCGAGCCCGCTCGCCGACCTGCGCTGGCTGTGGCAGGAGGTGCTGCCGGTGGGCATCACTCGACTGCGCAACCGGCTCATCGGCCGTTCTCCCGGCGACGGTTTCCTGCCGAAGCGCCCTGAGCTGCTGCCGGTCGCCTTCTCCGAAGCTCAGGTATGAGCGCGCGCCAACGGTTGATCCGCACCGCCGAGGAGCTGCTGACCGGTTCCGGCGTCGAAGCCGTCACGCTGCGCGGGATCGCGAAGGCGGCAGGCGTGTCGCACGGCGCACCGCTCCGGCACTTTTCGGGACGCGCGGAGCTGCTGTCCGCGGTCGCGACGCTTGGCTTTACCCAGCTGCTTGAGCGTGGCGCACAGTTGCCCGATGGCAGCCCGCGCGAACGTGTCACGGCTGCCTGTCACGCGTACGTCGACTTCGCGGTTACGAACCCGGCGATGTTCGAGCTGATGTTTCGACGCGACCTCATCGACCCGGAGGAACCTGGTCTCGTCGCGGCCAGCAGTGCGGTCTTCGACACCTTCGCCGAACTGGTCCGTCTAGACCGCGCGGAAGCGAAGGACGACCGGCTGCGGTCGGGTACCGACCCACGCCTCGTCGCAGCATCACTGTGGGCCGCGCTGCACGGTCTCGCGCAGCTTTGGCTGTGGGGCGGATTGGCGGGGGCGAGCTTCGCACCGTCACCGGAATCGGCGCTCGCGGTGACTCTCGACGCGTACCTGGGGTGAAGTGGCTGGGCACCTCCAGCTCAGCGCGGACGCTTACTGGGAGCGGCCGGCCCGACTGTCCATCCGGTAGCCGAGCTCGTTGCGCAGCACGCGTTCCGCAGCATGCAGACCGGCCATTCCGTGCACGCCGGGACCGGGCGGAGTGGCAGCCGAGCACAGGTAGACGCCGCGCAGCGGGGTCCGGTACGGGTCCCAGCGGAGGACCGGTCGGCCAACGACCTGACGCAGGCTGACCGCGCTCGCCGCGATGTCGCCGCCGACGTAATTAGCGTTGTACGCCTCGAATTCGCTCGCTGGGATCGCGCGCGAGGCGAGGATCGTGTCGCGGAAGCCGGGAGCGAACCGTTCGATACGACGGCAGATCGCATCCGTCGGGTCGAGCGGATCCCCGTGCGGGACATGGGCATACGCCCAGATCGGCCGCT
The DNA here is from genome assembly GCF_000383915.1 of Amycolatopsis benzoatilytica AK 16/65. Lineage (NCBI taxonomy): Bacteria > Bacillati > Actinomycetota > Actinomycetes > Pseudonocardiales > Pseudonocardiaceae > Amycolatopsis > Amycolatopsis benzoatilytica. The sequence goes on along the minus strand of NZ_KB912942.1, from coordinate 8,164,295 downwards.
TGCCAGGCAGCCCCCTGCTCGGGTCGGCGGCCATCGGCTGCGCCAGGAGCACGAACGGATGCTCGGCCCGTTCTCCCGCGACGACAGCGTTTTCCGCAGCGTGGACTTCGGCGCGAGTGCCGCCCAGGTGGACGGTGCCGGCGAGGGCCAATTCCTTCTCGCGCCAGGGGATCTCTTCGGAGACCAGGAAGTCGACCTTCGCAGCGGCCGGGCCGTAACGGACGTTGGCGAGCGCGCGGCGATATTGCGGCGGCAGCAGCGGTCCAGCGATCCCGAGGACGCCTTTCGGGGCGAGGTCGAGCAGTACGGCTTTCGCGTGCGCTAGCTCGCGTACGTCGGTGACGCGCGCGTTGGTATGTACGCGGCCACCGTGCATTTCCAGTTCAGCGACGAGAGCGTCGGTGATGCGCTGCGTGCCGCCACGGGGAATCGGCCAGCCGGTGGCGTGTGCGAGGTGGCTGAGCAGCACAGCGATGCCGCCGCCGACCAAGGACGGCATCCGGCCTAGCGCGTGCGCGGCGACGCCCGCTAGGAGCGCGGGAGCTTCTTCACCAGTGAAGGGGTTCGTGATCGCCGAGAGGGCGCGCGACGCGACGTACGCGGCGGTACGTGGCGAAGGCGCGTGGCGGAGGTCGCCTAGGAGAGTCTTGGTGATTTCGTCGGTGTGCTCGATCAGCGGTGTCATGAAGCGCCGCCAGCGCGAGCCATCTGCGCCAAGCCGGGCACAGGTGCGTTCTAGGTCGGCGTACGCGAAAGCGGTGGTTCGCTCGTCAATCGGATGCGCGTACGCGACTTCGGACGCACAGAGGTCCAGGTCGAACTGCTGCAAAAACGGCGAAGCAGCGGCCATCGGGTGCACCGCCGAGCAGATGTCATGGACGACATCCGAGTCGAAGAGCCGCTTCGACCGTGCCCCGCCGCCGGGCTCCGCGGCCGCCTCGTACACCTCGACCGACAGCCCGGCGCGGGCCAGCGAAATGGCCGCGGCCAGGCCGTTCGGCCCCGAGCCGACGACCGCCGCGTCCAGCGTGCCAGGCAGTTTCACACCCCGATCGTAGGGCTGCGACGAACCGGGCACCCAGTGTCACGCCCGAACACCTGATCGAATATTGTCGTACCTCGCGCCTACCGTGCACCCCATGCCCGGCCCGCACGGGTCGCGCCTGCCGGAGAGGGGGGTCCATGCCCGACCACGACACGTTGCTGGAGCGCGTGCGGAAGCTGCTGGCCAAGGCCGAGGACCCGGCGGTCACGCCGGCCGAAGCCGAGCTGTACAACACCAAGGCCGCCGAGCTGATCGCGCGGCACGGGATCGACAACGCGATGCTGGCCGCGTCCGGCCAGAGCGGCGACGACCTCACCGTGCTCAAGCTGCCGATCGCCAATCCGTACAGCCGCGACAAGGCCAGCCTGCTCACCAGCATCGCCTACCCGCTGCGCTGCCGGACCCTGCTGCACCGGGTCGGACAGGGCGTCGAGGAGGTCACCGTCTTCGGCTTCGGCACCGACCTCGCCCGGGTCGAACTGCTGTACACCAGCCTGCTGCTGCAGGCGAGCACGCAGCTGGTGCGGGTGCGGCCGGACCAGCGGGTGTTCCGGGAGTCGCTGGCCGCGTACCGGCGGACCTGGCTGCACGGGTTCGCACGCGCGGTGCACGAGCGGCTGTCGCTGGCCGAGGAGAAAGCCGCGCGGACCTACCGGCCGGAGACGGCGAGCGGAAAGTCCGCGGAGCTCGTGGTGCGGGACCGGACCGCGGTGGTGCAGCAGGCGTTCGACCGGGAGTACGGCGACCTGCGCTCGGCGGCGCCGCGCCGGTTGTCCGGGTCGGGATACCGGGAGGGGCACCGGGCCGGAACCCGGGCAAACCTGGATCCGGCGGCGATCGGGCGGCGGAGGTCGGCACTTCCGGTGCGCTGACCTGAGTCAGCCGAACGAAGGTCCTGGGCCCGCATCGGAGGCACCATGATCCGCATCGCAGACCTCGCGACCCGGCCGGAGCTGCGCGGACCGGCACTGCGGCTCGGGTCCGTCGGCGGCGAGTTCCTCGGCCGCGGGCTCACCGCGGGTCTGGCCAGCTCGGCCCGGCTCGCCGCGCACTGGCCGGAGTTCTTCCTCGTCCTGCTCGACGCTGCCGAAACACCGGTCGCGCGCGCGGCCGCGATCCCGGTCGCCTTCCCCGCGGACGACCGCTCCGAGCTGCCTGACCACGGCTGGGACGGCGCCCTCGTCTGGGCCGCCGAGGACCATCTCGACGGGACACCGCCGACCACGCTCGTCGCGCTGGAGGTGTACGTCGCGGAAACCGCCCGCGGGCAGGGCATCGCCGGCATCGCGCTCGCCGAGTTGAAGGAACGGGCGCGGCGAGCCGGTCTCGACAGCCTGGTCGTCCCGGTCCGGCCGACCGGAAAACCGCCCCTGGAGTCTATTGTGGACTATCTAGCCACCGGTGCCGATCCCTGGCTGCGCAGCCACGAACGCCTCGGCGGCCAATTCCGCAAGGTCGCGCCGTTCGCGATGACGGTCATCGGAACGTTCGCGCAGTGGCAGGAGTGGACCGGCGTCCGGCTGCGGGACGGGCCGAACGTCGTGCCGGGCGGGATCGCGCCGGTGATCGGGTCCGCCGCGCAGGATCTGGGCGGGTACGTCGAGCCGAACGTCTGGTACGAGCACCCGCTCTAATCCCAGCTCGGCAGCCACGTGTCCGGTCCGGCCGGCCGGTCCTCGACCAGGTGGTCGCGCAGTTTCCGCACGTCCGGATGCGGCTGGTCACGCCGCCACAGCAACGACATCGGGTACACCGGCGCCGGGTCGACCACCGGGATCCGGCGAAGGTCGTATCCGTCCGGCCAGAAGTAGCGCGAGCCCACGCCGACGAACGTCGACAGGTCCGGGGACGTGGCGAGTTCGTCCAGCATCGCCTCGTTGCCGAAGACCGGGCCGGACGGGTCGATGGTCAGGCCGAAGGCGGCGGACAGTTCGGCGTAGTACGCGCCCCATTCCGTCCGGGACGACAGGCCGGGCATCCAGATCCGACGGCCGACCAGTTCCGCCATCCGCACCGACGGCTGGTCGGCGAACGGATGGCGCGGGCCGACCAGCAGCTCGTGCGCGTCGTAGCCGACCAGGCAGCTCTCCACCGCTCCCAGCTGGTCGCGGCTCGGGACCCCGCGGAACGCCGCGTCGACCGAACCGTTCTCGACCGCGGCGACCGCACCGGCGAAGTCCAGCTCGGCGCCGGAGGTGACCACCTCCAGCTCGACCTCCGGATGTGCCTGGTGGAAATCGCGCACCAGCCACGCCGTCAGAACCCGCCGGTTCAGCACGTCGACTCGAAGCGGCCGCTGCTCCGGGCGAACTGAGGCAAGAGCGCGCCGCTCGGCGTCCAGCAGCGTCCGAGCGTGCGGGAGGAACGCCTCGCCCGCACTGCTGAGCCGCGCGCCGCGCGCGGTCCGGGTGAACAACCGGACGCCCAGCTCGCGTTCCAAAGTGCCGACGCGCTTCGACACCGCCTGCTGGGTGATCCCCAGCTCCGCGGCCGCTTCCTGGAACTGCCCCCCGTCCACCACGGCGACGAAGGTCCGCACGAATTCCAGCTCCACAGGGCAATCCTAGGCGCTTCGGCCGCCAGGCCCAGGAGCACACGACGGATTCGGCCGCAGCACTCGCCTGACCCGAAGTCCGCGATAGGCCCCTTCCGGGAATCTGAGTCCCGCAAGGGGCCCTTCACGGACGGGCCAGCCGGGGGGGGCTCGGTCAAGCCCGGCGGCCGCCGTCGACAGACAGGGCGATTCCGGTGACGAACGACGCGGCGTCCGAGCAGAGCCACACCACCGCGGCGGCTGCTTCTTCCGGCGTCGCGAGCCGGCCGAGAGGGGTGATCGCTTCCTGCCGCGCGATCAGGTCGGAATCGCCGGCCCACTTCTCGAATCCCGGCGTGCGGGTGGGACCCGGGCAGACCGCGTTGACGCGGATGCCGTCTGCCGCGTGATCGACCGCCGCGACCTTGGTGAGCCCGACGACGCCGTGCTTCGCTGCCACATAAGCCGGCGCGTTCGGGATCGCGTACAGGCCGCCGTTGGAGGCGACGTTCACGATCGATCCGCCTTTCATCAGCGGAAGCTCGTATTTCAGGCAGAGGAACGTGCCGGTCAGGTTCACCCGCACAACGCGTTCGAACTCGGATAGGGACAGCTTGTCGATCCGTTGCCGCGACGACGAACCAGCATTGTTGACCGCGAAGTCCAGCCCGCCGAACACGTCCGCGGCCTGCCCTACCGCTTCCCGAACGGAGCGCTCCTCGGCGATGTCGACGTGCCCGCTCAGCGCCTCGCCGCCTTCCCCGGCGATCATCGCGACCGTCTCCGCGGCGGCGTCCTCGTCGATGTCGAGTACTGCCACCGCGGCCCCAGTGCGAGCGAGTTCGAGCGCCGCCGCCCGGCCGATTCCGCTGCCGGCCCCGGTAACCAGACCGCGCTTCACGACAGCGATTCGTGGTTGGCCCAAGCCACCCGGTACGAGTGCCGCGCCTGCCATTTCTCGATCACCTCGTGCAGCTCCGGCGCGGTGAACGCCTTGCCCAGCGTTTCCAGGTCCGCGACCTCGACCTGCACGATCGCCGTCGCGATCAGGGCCGGGATCGCCTCTTCGCCGGGGATCGGCAGGTGCCGCTGGGTCTTGACCGACTCGGCGAGGCCGGAGTCCCGCATCGCCTTGGTGATATCCGCCAGGTACTGATCCAGCGTGGCGTCAGACACCGGCTGGTCGAACGAAACAATCATCGTATGCGTGATCATGCTTCAAATACTGCCGAGTACATCAGCGCTGGTCCAAGACCAGTTCGCTATCCACTGATAACCTGACGGAATGGCTGAGCTGGAGACCCGCGAACTCGAGTACTTCCTGGCCGTTGCCGCCGAGCTGCATTTCGGCCGGGCGGCGGCCCGGCTGTCGATCGCGCAGCCGGCGCTGTCGAAGGCGATCCAGCGGATCGAAGCCCGGCTCGGCGTGCCGCTGTTCGTCCGCTCCAGCCGGCAGGTGTCGCTGACCCCGGCCGGCGAGGCGTTGCAGGAGCACGGCCGGCACGCGCTCAACGCGGTGAGCGCGGCCGCCCGCAACGCCCGCCGGGCTGGTGAGCGCCACCTGCGAGTGGTGCTCAAACCGGGCGGCGACGCCGGTCTGTTGTCCGGGATACTCGCCGAGTACGCCCATGATCCGGGCGCGCACCAGGTCGAAATCCTCTTCAGCGGCCCGGCCGATCGCACCGACTACCTTCGCGACGGCCGCGCCGACGTCGGCCTTCTCTTCGCTCCGTTCGACGACCTGGACGGACTGGCGCACGAAACCTTGCACGCCGAGGACCGCGTCGCGATCGTTCCGGCCCGGCATCGGCTGGCCCGGCGCAAAACCGTCCGGCTGTCCGATTTGGAAGGGGAGACCCTGCCGTCGTGGAAGGGAGTCCCCGGTATCGAAGGCGCTGGTCCCGAGATCGCGGACGTCGTCCAGCTGCTGCAGCTGGTCTCGCTCGGCCGGATGGTCGGCGTGCTGCCGCGCTCGCTGGTCACCTCGGCTCCGCCGAGCGTGCGATGCCTTCCGGTAGCCGACGCGCCGCCCAGCCGGCTGGTGCTCGCCTGGAACGAACTGGACCGGCGTCCGCAGGTCGCGTCCTTCGTGGCCGCGGCAGTGCGCTCAGTTTCGCCAGCGTTCCGCGAAGAACACGGATAGCAGTCGCACGGCCGCTGCCAGCGAAACGTCCGTGAAGGGCCCCTTCCGGGAATCTGGTTCCCGGAAAGGGCCCTTCACGGACTGGACAGCGGTCGGAGGAGATCAACCCGGTCGGACGGGCGCGCCGAACCACTCCGCCACCGCCGCGCCCGGATCTTCCCCGACCCAGCACACCTGCCCGTCCGGCCTGACCAGCACCGCCGTGCCCGCATCGACGCCGTACCGGGCGAGGTCTGGACTGTCCACTTGCGACACCCAGGGGACGGGTCGGCCGGAATCTCCCAGCAGTACCGGCTTTCCGTCTCGGAACCGGCTGCTCAACCAGGTTCCGTCGGCCAGCCGCACGTCCGGCATCCGCACCCCCAGGAGCGGATGCCGGATGCCCGGAAGCTCGTAGCGAACATCCAACCCGGCCTGGCGCTCGGCGATCTCCCGCAGCGTCTCGGGCCGGGACAACAGCTCCGACACGAAGTCCCGCAGCGCGACGACATCCTCGTCCGGCACCGTGAGCACTCCCTGCGCCCGAGTGCTCGCGAGCGTCGCGGCGGCCACCGGATGCCGCTCGCGGTGGTAAGTGTCGAGCAGACCGGCCGGCGCACGCCCGCCGAGCTGCGCTGCCAGCTTCCACCCCAGGTTGAACGCGTCCCCGAGCCCGAGGTTCAGCCCCTGCCCGCCGATCGGCAGATGGATGTGCGCGGCATCCCCGGCGAGGAACACTCGACCGTGCCGATAATTCGACACCTGCCGCGAAGCATCGGTGAACCGCGAAGCCCAGCAAATCCGTTCTACGCGCGCCCGATCGCCCACCGCTCGCTGGACTTCCGCGAGGCTGATCGGTGCCTCCCGAGCCAGCTCCTGCTGTTCCGGACCGGCGAACAGCACCCGGCTCTTCCCGTCCCGCAACGGAATCAGGTGACCGAACGCCGGCGTCGCCGAGTCGAACGACGGCAGCTCCCAAGTGCCGAAAGCGCTTTCCAGCACCACGTCCGCGACCGCCATCGAGACTCGTCCGTCCCGGCCGGGAAAGTCCGCGTCCAGCAGTTTCCGGACCGTGCTGTGCGCCCCGTCCGCGCCGACGAGGTACCGCGCGGTCAGCGTTTCCCGCGGCCCGTCGAACGTCGCGGTCACCGTTTCTTCGTCCTGCCGCACTGAGACCAGCCGCTGCCCGCGGAGCACGGGGTCGAGCTGGCCCTCCAGGTATTCCTCCACAATGGCCTGTTCCACCCCGAGCTGATACCGGAACCGGGTGTCCAGCTCGGCGTAGGAAACCGGGATGCCAGCGAAATGTCCGGACGGGATCATCGCCAGTGCCTGCCTGGCAATGGGTTCGAGCCATCCCCGCATCTCCAGGATTTCCGCCGACCGCGGCTGCAGGCTCAGCGCCCGAGACTGTCCGGTGCGCTCGATCGCCTGCTCCGCCACCGCGACGCGCACTCCGGCCAGCACCAGCTCGTTGGCGAGCAGCAGGCCGGTCGGACCAGCGCCGATCACCAGGACGTCGAAGTCAGGCACGAAGATCACGCTTCTTGGTGTAGTAGAAGTGGAATCCGAGCAGCGCGGCGAGAATCGCGTAGAACTGCACGCTGGTCACCAGGTTGATCAGGTCGATCGGCAGCAGGTAAGTCAGCACGATGCTGGCCACCGAGCTGAGAAAAAGCCCCAGCCCCCACACGACGGACATCACTCGCAGGCCGTGCCGGAAACCGGCATCCTCCTGCCAGCGTCGTTCCCAGACCCGCGCCCCCGCTTCGCCGACCTTGCTGACCGCGATGGTTCGCCCGAGCGTCATCAGCACGGGACGCCTCACCAGCACGGAGATGACCATCCACAACCCGAGAAGCCCGAGCAACGCACCTACCCAGCCTTCGCGGATCGCCAATGCGCGCGGGCTGTCGGTGAGCAGACCGATCGCCAGACTGAACGCCATGACGCTGATCGTGAACACCGCCATCAGGTCCAGCCGGCGGGCGCGCCAGACACCGAGCACGATCCGGGGAATCGAAGCGAGAATCCCGGCCAGCAACGCCCACCACTGGCTTACGCCGAGTGCCCGCAGCCCGTAATACAGGCCAAGTGGAACCACTAGATCGAAAACAATCGTCGAGCCATTCTGCCGGACCAGAGCGCGCATCCCCTCGCGCCGCTGCTGACCCGCTGCCGGAGCAGTCATGCATTCCCCCTTTAAGTAGCTGTCGCGCGCAGAAAGAGATCAGCGAGCTCGGCACCACTGCGCGCGAGCACTTCCGCCGAAGCACCGGTGCGGCTGGCGACCAGCGCGTCGATCGCCCCAGTGATGGCCAGCGCCATCACCGACGGGTCGAACTCGCCGAAGTCGCCTGCCGCCTGCCCGTCGCGCAATTCTGCTTCGAGCCGCTCGATCCGCGCACTGAGCACCGACGTGTCCACCTGAAGCCCCCCAACGGCACCCTGCGCCGCGGCGATGATGCCGAGCAGCGCCCGCAGGTGCGCCGGATGCGCCGCCACTACGTCCATATTGGACTCGATATACGCCCGCAACCGGGCCGGCCGCCCCTCTGCGGCCCCGATCCTCTCCTGCATGAACGCGGTAGCCGTCGCGACGATCTCTTCGCTGACGGCGCACACCAGATCGTCCTTGCCGGCGAAGTGGTACGAGATCATCCCCGTACTGCTCAGCCCGGCCCGCTTCGCGATCTTCGCGAACGACGCCTGCTGGTAACCGACCTCCGCGATCGTCTCGATCGCCGCCGAGACGATCTGCGCCCGCCGCCCTGACTCGGTGAAGGTCCGCCCGTTTGCTCGCATGAGCAAACTTTAGCTCAGTCAAGCAAGACTGCGCAAGCAGCACCGGCGCACCACTGATCGACTTCCGCCGAATTTCCCGATTCCGTTGCCACCGTGCGCCATTCGGCGTAATTCCGGAACGTCTGCCACCCGTTGCGCCGGCTTCGATGGTTTCCTCGTACCTGACTGGACGATGGGGGTGAAGCAACCGGATGAGCGGACCGCTATCGGACAACGCGGAAGGCGCGGAGGCCCGGATCGACCAACTGGTCGCACAGGCGAAGCAGAAGGCGCAGCGATACCGCGCCATGCAGCAGGCAGTTGAGCAAGTCTCGGTGTCGGCGGCCAGCAAAGACGGCACCGCCACCGTCACGGTGGACTCCGCCGGCAACGTCGCCGACCTGCGGATCACCGACCGCGTCCGGGAAATGTCCGGCGATCAAGTCGCGAAAGCCGTGCTGTCCGCGCTGCGAGCCGCGCAGGCGAAACTGCCGGACCGGCTCAGCGAGGTGATGGCGGACACGATCGGCGACGATCCGCAGACCCGCGACACCATCGTCGGCAACTACCGGGCGAAATTCCCGGAACCCGAACCCGAGCCGGACGAACCCCCGCCCGCCGCGGCCAGCCGGATCGGCCAGCTCGCCGACGAACCCGAGCCACCGCCGGCCGCGCCGCCACCGCGACCGGCACCGCGACGCCCAGCCCCGCCCGACGATGACGACGACGAGGGCTTCGGCGGCCCGGTGATGATCCGCGAATAGCTGCGACGGGGGGACACGACAATGCCGGACGGCGCGGCGAACGGCGGCGGCTACCAGGTCCGCCCGGACGAACTGCTCACCCACGCGAAGGCGGTCGAGCAAGTCGGCCAGACCCTCGGCCAGGCGCTGGCGGCGGCCGAGCAGGTCACCATGGGCGTGCAGGCGTACGGCCTGATCTGCGGTCCGCTCTTCGTGCCGATGGTGCTCGCGGTCAGCGCGCCCGGCCTGCTCACCCTCGGTGCCGCGCAGCAGGCCATGGGCACGCTGTCCCAGTCGATCCAGCAGGCCGCGAAGACCTACCAGGACATCGAACAGGCGCACTCCCAGCGGATCACCAGCCTCGGCAAGGAGCTGCCGTGAGCAATCCGCTGGTCGCCGGCAAGCAGGACTCGACCACCTGGCACACCGGCGTCAACGTCCTCGACGACGCGATCGGCGCGTACGACGGCATCAAGTCCGGTTCGTGGATCGAGGGCGGCATCGCCGCGCTTGGCACCGCGATGGACTTGCTGACCATCGCGATGAACCCAGTCGGCACGCTCATCTCCTACGGCCTGAACTGGCTGATCGAGCACGTTCAGCCGCTGCAAGACGCGCTGAACCAGCTAGCGGGCGACGCCGACCAGATCACCGCGTACTCGCAGACCTGGGGCAACATCGCCAAGGCTGTCGAGAAGGCGGCCAAAGACCTCGGCGACAGCGTGCAGAAGGACACCGCGCACTGGACCGGGCAAGCCGCGGACACCTACCGCGCGAACGTCACGAACAAGATCGACCACCTCAACGCGGCGGCGACCTGCGCGAGCGGGATCAGCACCGTGGTGGAGATCGTCGGCGTGATCACCGCCGCGGTGCGCGCCATGGTCCGCGACATGATCACCCAGGCGGTCGGCGACTTCATCCAGGACGCGCTCGAAGAAGTCTGCTCGCTCGGGCTCGGCACGCCGGTCGTCGTCGCGCAGGTGGTCGAGCAGGTGTCGGCGTGGATCGAGAAGATCGGCGCGCTGGTCAAAAAGCTGATCAACTCGGTCGAGAAGCTGCGGCCGCTGATGTCGAAGCTCGAAGAGATCTTCGCCGCGGTCAAGAAGGTCATGTCCGAGCTGCACGGCCGGCCCGGCGACGACGGGACGCACGTCTCGTCGGCCGGGCCCGGCCACTCCGGCCCGCACGAACCCGGTGCGCCGCATGACGGCACCAGCCCGTCGTCCGCGCCGGAGCCGGACGGCACCGTCCCGGACGGCACCCCGCCCGGGCACCACGGCTCCGACCCGAACGCGCCCGGCAGCCACGATCCGGAGGCGGCCGGCGGGCAGAAATCCGAAGGCACCGGCGGCTGCGACGGCAAGGGCGGCGACCCGGTCGACGCGGTTTCCGGCCAGATGATCACCTCGGGCACCGACGTCGACCTGCCCGGGCTGCTGCCGCTGGTGCTCAACCGCGCGTACGCCTCCGGCTACGCCGACGGCCGGTCATTCGGCCCCGGCTGGGCGTCCACACTGGACCAGCGGCTGGTGTTGACCGACGATTTCGTGCGGTACTACGGCGTGGACGCGGAAGTGCTCAGCTACGTCCATCCCGCCCGTGACGGCTCTCCGGTGCTGCCGAGTTTCGGCGCCCGTTGGCCGTTGAGCTGGGACTCCGCTTCGGACAGCTACTTGCTGGTCGACCAGGAATCCGGCTGGACCCGCCGATTCGCCGCGCACCCCACGGCCGCGGGCGAGTGGCAGATCAGTTCGCTGTCGGACCGCAGCGGGCACCGCGTCGACTATCTGCGCGACGAAAACGGCCGGCCGCTCGCGGTCACGCATTCCGGCGGCTACCGGGTCGGCGTCGAGACCGTCGACGGTTCGGCCGGCCAGCGCATCGCCGGATATCGGCTGCTCAGCGGTGGCGAACAGGGCGAAGACGTGCCGATCGTGTCGTTCCGCTACGACCGGCGCGGCCGGCTTTCCGGCATCGTGAACTCGACCGGCGCGCCGTACCAGTACGACTACGACGACGCCGACCGGATCGTCGCCTGGACCGACCGCACCGGCTACCGCTACGAGTACGAATACGGCGCGGACGGACGTGTGGTCCGCGGCGCCGGCCTCGACGGCTACCTCGACGCGACCTTCGACTACGACCTGGCCGGCCGGGTCACCACCGTCACCGACAGCCTCGGCCAGCGCACCGAGTACCACTACGACGAGCACAATCACCTCACCTCGGTGGTCGACCAGAACGGCGCGGTCGAACGGCCGGAGTTCGATCGGTTCCACCGTCTGGTGTCCTTCACCGACAAGAAGGGCGCGGTCACCCGCTACGAACGCGACGAGAACGGCGACCCGACCCGGATCGAGTATCCCGACGGCACCGCGCTGACCATCGAGTACGACCCGCGCTGGCGGCTGCCGGTCACCGTGACCCAGCCGAACGGCGCGGTCTGGCGCCACACCTATGACGACACCGGCCGCATCGTGTCCACAGTGGATCCGATGGGCGCGGTCGCGACCAGCGAACTGGACGAGCGGGGCCATCTCGCCGCCACCGTCGAACCGGACGGCGCCCGCTGGACCTATACCAGCAACGACGCCGGCCGCCCGCTGTCGATCACCTCGCCGGACGGCGAAACCACCACGTTCCGGCTCGACGGCTTCGGCCGGGCGATCGAAGCGACCGACCCGCGCGGCCGCACCACCCGGTACGGCTGGACTCGCGAAGGCGCGCTTGCCTGGCGCATCGCCGCCAACGGCGATCGCGAGGAACGGTTCTACGATCTCGAAGGCAGCCTGGTCCGCGCCCGCTCGGAAAGCGGCGCGACCACTGTTTTCGAACGCGGCCCGTTCGGCCTGCTCGTCGCGCGCACCGGACAGGACGGCATCCGGCACACTTTCGCCCACGACACCGAACTGCGACTCACCGGCGTCCGCAACCCGGCCGGGCAGACCTGGTCCTACCGCTACGACCCGGCCGGAAACCTGATCGGCGAACGGGATTTCGCCGGTCGCTTCGTCGAATACCGGGTCGACGCGAACGGCGCGCTGATCTCACGCACCGAAGCGGGCGGCTCGGTGATCGAACTGTCCCGCGACGTGCGCGGCCGGGTGTCCCGGCAGACAACCGGCGAAACGAGTATCGCCTACGACTACGACGAAGGCGGCCGGCCGAGCCGGATCGCCGACGCCGCCGTCGAAGTGACTTACGAACGCGACCTGCTCGGCCGCCCGGTCGCCGAGTCGGTCAACGGCCGGGTGCTGCGCAGCGAGTACGACCTGGTCGGCCGCCGCATCCGCCGGATCACCCCGTCCGGCGTCGAAGCGCGGTGGCACTACGACGAGATGCGCCGGGAAACGGCGATGGCCGGTACCGCCGGGACCGTTGCCTTCGAATACCGGGACGGCCGGGAAGTGCTCCGCCGCCTCGGCGAGAACGCGAGCCTGGCGCAAACCCACGACGAACTGGGCCGCCTCGCCAGCCAGACACTCTTCTCCGCCGGCGAGCCGAATCGCGCACTCCAGGAACGCAGTTTCCGTTACCGCGCCGACGGTCAGGTGCTCGCGATCGACGACCGGGTGCACGGTGCCCGCGTCTTCCAGCTCACCCCGGGCGGCAGGGTCACCGGCGTGCAGGCGGCCAACTGGACCGAGCAGTACGCTTACGACGCGCTGGGCAACCTGGTCGCCGCGCAACCTGGTCCGTCCACAGAGGACACTGTCGATTTCGCCGGCCCCCGCGTGGTGGAAGGCATGCTGCTGCGCAGCGCGGGCCGGACTTCCTATTCCTACGACGCTGCCGGGCGGGTCGTCCGGGAAGTCCGCCGCGGCCTGTCCGGCCAGCGCCGGATCCGCGAGTACGAATGGAACAGCCTCGACCAGCTGGTCGCCGTCACCACCCCGGACGGCACCCGCTGGCGGTACCGCTACGACCCGCTGGGTCGCCGGACCGCCAAGCAGCGCCTGGCCGCGGACGGCAGAGTCGCCGAAGAAACCACGTTCTCCTGGGACGGAACGGTCCTGGCCGAAGCCGCCCGCACCGTCGCCGGCCGGACCACCGTCACGTCGTGGGACTACCGCGGCGGCTCGGCCGAACCGATCGCGCAGACCACCCGCTCCTGGCTGGCGGACGCGCCCGCCGAGGTGATCGACACCCGGTTCCACGCCATCGTCGCCGACCTGATCGGCGCGCCGACCGAACTGGTCGACGCGAACGGCCGGGTCGCCTGGTACCGGACAAGCGGCCTGTGGGGCAACACCATCGCCATGTCCACTTCGGACGAAACAGTCTGCCCGCTGCGGTTTCCAGGCCAGTACTACGACGACGAAACCGGCTTGCACTACAACGTGCACCGTTACTACGACCCGCACACCGCGCGTTATCTCTCCCCGGACCCGATCGGGCTCGCCCCCTCGGCGAACCACTACACCTACGTCGCGAACCCGCTCGCCGTCGCCGACCCGCTCGGCCTGGCGGGATATCAGGACCCGGTGACCAAACAGTGGGCCAGGGACCCGTCGCTGCCGCCGTCGGACCATGTCCACAACCGCCGCAGCGAATACCCCAGCGACTATTTGCAGTCCACCCACGACGAGATGGCGACGAAGTGGACCGTGCAAGGAAGACAACTCGGCGACGTCCCCCGTGACGCGAACGGGGTGCGAACGCCGCACGACCAGCTCGACTGGGTGGACAGGAACGGTGAGCCGATTCCCTACTACGACGCCAACGGCAAGGTCAACCTGACTTACGAACACGTGCCACCGGTCGTCCAGCACTGGATCGAAGAGGGGCACAACATGACCAAAGCGGAACGCAAAGCCTGGTACAACAAGACAGACGACATGGAGGCCATGGGCAAATCGCAGAACTCGTCCGAAGGCGCCAAGATGGACGAGCGCTACGCCCAAAAAGAACCGGGACCCCGGCATCCATGTAAGTTGCATTGACGTTTCTGGAGGTGAGCGGTGGATCTGCGGGAGACCTACGCGGCGATGCCGGACGCGGCGCCCCTCGGCGATCTGCCCGACGCCTGGCACTGGGCCAAAGCCCCCGGCTTCGACTACAGCGCCGCGCTCTTCGCGGACGGCCAGCGCGCGTTCCAGGCGTACGCACTGGATTCGTACGACGAAGGGCTCGCCGTCGCGCTGCTGTCCTTCGCCCGCTCGCACAGCACCGAACTGGCCACCGGCCGGCCGCTGGCCCTCGCCGAAGGCTTCTCCCATTCCGGTTACGCGTTCGACGCCGTGGTGTCGGTCAGCCCGTCCATGCACCGCCTCTACCCGGACAACGCTGAGCTGAACGCCCTTGTGAATCCGGTCATCCCGGTCTACCGCTGCGAGTTCGCGGGCGACGAAGACCCAGCCGACGCCGAAATCCGCTACAGCCGCTCGTCCGGAGTCCCAGGCACCCGCTGGGGCCGCAAACCGGCTCCGTACCTGAAGGTGCGCTTTCGCGGGGACAACGGCTTCCTGCCGGACGAACGTGAATTCGTCCGGCCGAAACTGCTGGTGTCCTGGCTGACTAGCCATGAGGGCCGGGACGACCTGTTCGTGGAGTTCGAGAACTACCGCCACGAGGTCTACACGGTCACCTGGACCGACACCTGGACCTTCACCAGCCCAGACGGCACCAGAAGCGTCAGCCTCGACGAGCTGCTCGAAGCCGTGAAGACCGCCCTGTACGGCCCGAACCTCGAGTCCGCGGACTTCCCGCCGCCGCTCGCCTAGCCAGGCGCACTGAACTCGAGCTCGATCACTGAACGTAGCCACTCAGCCGCGTTCGAGGCTCCTCAACGTGCCGCCTGCCTGTCACAGCGCAACACAATCGCCCCAAAAGCCCCCTCGGGGGCTGATCAGGCCACCCTTCGCTCAATCCCCCGTCACCCGTTTGGGAGACTGGTCCGTCGATTCGAACTGGGGAAATGAGCTGCCGTGATCAACGGAGGTCGCACTCGGGCGGGCACGATCGCCGGGCTCGCGCTCGTCGCCGTGCTCGGCATCGGCTGCGTGATCACTTACCGGCAGCTGTCCGACGGGCTGCCGGATCTGAACTACCAGTCGCTGTCCGCGGTCGGCGAGGAAGGCCGGATGGCGCGCGACGGGCTCGCACTGGCGGATTTCGGCGACTCGGACGGCTACGGGTACGTACGCGATTTCGAGCAGATCGTCGACATGAAATTTCTGAGCGCCAAGGAGATCGCCGTGATCGAGGCGGGGACGGCGACCGCCGCGCGGGCCACCGTCGCGAAGAGTCCGCAGGGCCGGGTCGTCGCGATCGTGGTGAAGCTGGCCAGCCCGGAGGTCGCGCAGGACGTCGCTGCCGAGCTCGACCAGCTCCAGATCGAGGCGGGCATGCGGCGAGTACTGGCGCCGCCGTCGGTGCACCGGGCGGAGATCGCCGGCGCGACCCCCGACGGCCGGGTGCACTACGCGCATGACCGGCTGCTGGTCCGCGTCGATCTGGCGGCCGCGCCTGGTGTCCCGCTCGGCCCCGCGTTCACCGGGGTGATCAACCGCCAGCTGAAGGAACTCTCCGCCGATGGATGAGCAGGCTCCGCGCGCGACCCCCGGGCTGCGGGTCGTCGTCGCCCTTTCGTCGGTACTCGTGCTCTACAGCTACCTCGGCGCCCTGTGGCTCAACCGGCACGGCTACTCCCCCGCGACGCTGGTCGCGATCCGCGACTGGATCAGCAAACCCTCCGGAATCAGCCAGGACTTCGGCGTGCTCGGCGTGTCGATGCTGCTGATGGCGGCCGGATTCCTGGTGGCACAGGGAACTCCGGTCCGCCGGCTGCTGAATGGAACCGTCCCGGCACTGGCGGTGGCCGCGGCGCTCGGCGCGGCCGCGCACTTGCTCGGCGGCGAGCCCTTCCTTGGACTCGGCTGGCCAGTGGTGGTCGTGGTGCCCGCGACCGTGCTCGCGCTCGCCACCCGTCGCCTTCCGGCGGCGGCTGGTCTCGCCCTCCAGCTGGCCGTTTCCGGTGTGCTCGTGCTCGTGGGCACCAACGCACCCGAGGCCGGCCAGCTCGCCGGCTTCGCGCCGCTGTTCGTGCTCGGCCAGATGCTCTGGCAGGTCCGGGCCGCCCGGCTGTCGCCGTGGGCCGGCGGCCTCGTCAGCGTCGGGGCGTTCGTGATCATGCTGCTGACTGAGCACCGCTACGCCGAGTGGTACGGCTACTGGTACCCGGTGACCGCCTTGTTCGCGCTGCTGATCGTCATGCTGGCGCTGCCGAGCGGGCAGGTAGCTGGCGAAACAGCGCTCGTCCGTTGGCTGTCGTCGCGTGCGGTGTGGCTGATCGGCGCGGGCTGCGCGCTCGGCTGGACAGTGCTCGGACTCGGCTACCAGCGCCTCCCCCTGGTCGTGTCGATGGCGGCGGCCGTGCTGGTCACCGGGCTCGCCGCCGAAGCCGGACACCGGTTCGTCGAACGCCCGCTGGGAGGCGCGCGATGAGCCGAGCCGAACGCCTCCACGGTCTCGATCTGCTGCGGGTACTGGCCTCCTGCCTGGTCCTGTTCGGCCACATCGCCGCGTACTTCACGCTGGCGCACCAGCATTGGTGGCTGACCGACCGGGTCGAAGAGCAGGTGGTCGAGGGCTTCCGGCTGAACGCGAACCTCGGCTTCCTCGGCGTGTGCACCTTCCTGATGATCAGCGGCGTGGTCGTCACGCACGTGACGACGAGGGAAGGCCCCGGCACGTTCCTGTACCGCCGGGTCAGCCGGCTGCTGCCGCTGCTGTGGGTCGTCACGCCGGTCGTGTGGCTGATGATCAACCTCGGTCTGCAGGTCTCCTCCACCGTCGACCCGAAGCTGGACTTCGGCGACCTGCTCGCCGGCATGGCGCTCTGGAACTTCTTCCAGCGGCCGCAGATCGGCATGGTCGGAGTGACCTGGACGCTGTGGATCCAGATCATCTTCTACTGCTACGTCGCCGCGTCGATCCCGTTGCTGCGCCGGAAACCGTGGCTGCCGCCGGCGCTGCTGGCCGTCGTCTGCTTCATCACGATCCTGCTGTCCACCCTGTCCCGAGGCACCACCTCCGGAGCGCTGCACATGTGGGCGCATCAAGCCGGGCAATGGGCGGTGTACCTGTCGGTGCTGTGCATCGGGCAGCTCATCTCGCTCGTGCACGCGCGAGCCGTGCACCGGTATGTCGCGCTCGCGATCGGCTCAGTGCACGTGCTGCTGTTCATCTGGGCGGACCGCATCGGCGGCTTCACCTTCCAAGGCAACGCGATGCCACGCACACTGCTGCTGGTGATCGCCGCGGTGCTGCTGATGATGCGCGCGAACGGGCGGGTCAGCCGGTCGAAGGTGATCCGGGAGTGGTCGAGCCGGACGTACGCGATCTACCTGGTCCACCTGGCCTGCATGTACCCGCTGCTCAACCTGCTCGTGCCGCGCGTCGGCCCGGAGATCGCGGTACTCGCCGGACTGGTGGCGACCGCGATCGTGGCGGACCTGGTGCACCGCTTCGTCGAGGCCCCCGCGGACCGGTTCCTGCGTTCTCGCCGGCGGCCGCCTCCTTCGCGGGACGAGGCCGGGACACCAAAGCCCATCACGAACCACGCCCCGGAAGTCACCCAGCTGAAATAGCTCCACCACCCGAGCGATCCGGTGTTCCACCAAGTACGGCCCGCCGATCGCCCCATGGAACGTCCGCCGGTCCTGGAACAACGGGGCACCCGCCCGAGATTCAGCAGATCATCGTTCACGATGGCCGACGGCCCTGCGGGGCGCTGCCAGTCGACCTGGCGATGCGAGCCCGGTGACCCATGCGCGGAAAGCCTCGATGTGCAGCCCTGCTGGACTTTGCTGGTGTCAAGACAACAAAAAGGCCGTCCATTTCATCATGGACGGCCATTAACCTGCTGTGGACCTTGGGGGAACTTACTACAACACAAAACCCCAGGTAGAAGCCCTGGAGACCCTGCTCCGGAAACTACCCGACCCCACCGAACCGGCTCCACCGCCCGTCGATCGTCCCAAGCCCCGAAGGGCACGCCAGCTCGACGCCGACCAGGTCCAGGAACTCATCACCGGGTACCAAGCCGGAGCAACCGTGCACGAGCTGGGTACCCAGTTCGGCATCGAACGGCGAACGGTCAGCAATATCCTCAAACGACACGACGTGCCGATGCGCCGCCGCGGACTTGCCCCCGAGCAGGTCGACGACGCCATCCACCTTTACAACCTCGGCTGGTCCCTCGCCCGAGTCGGCGAACACCTGGGCGTCGACCACACCACCGTGCTGACCAAACTCCGCGAACGCGGCATCCCCACCCGCGACTCGCACGGGCGACCACGAGCCTGAACAGCCGGGCTCACCGTGTTGGTTGGCTGCGGGTGGCGCGGGTCCAGGCGGCGCGGCGGAGCAGGCGCAGTCCGTTGAGGCCGACGATGACGGTGGAGCCTTCGTGGCCGGCGACGCCAAGCGGCAGCGGCAGGGTGCCGATCAGGTCCCAGAGGACGAGGCCGGTGATGAACACGGCGGCGATGATCAGGTTGGCGGTGACGACGCGGCGGGCGCGCCGGACAGGGCGATCACGGCGGGAACGGTGGTCAGGTCGTCGTGGACTACCACGGCGCGGGCGGTCTGCACTCTGGCCGGCGATCCGGCTGGCCGTGGCCGCGTTGTCGCCGGTGAGCAGCACCTGCTCACCGGCCTCGACGACACCCGAGCCCTATTGCCCGACTGATCTGCGAAACCTCTATTTCGAGAACGGGCGCTGGAAAGACAGGGTCGACGCAGCTCAAGCGCCTCCAACCCTCGCCGTTCAGACCGAGCCTCCCAGCACCTTCCAGGCTCGGGTGGCCACGTGCAGGTTGAGCCTGCTGTCGACGTCATTCAGGTCGAGGTCCGTGATCTCCCGGATCCGGCCCAGCCGGTAGCGCAGGGTGCTGCGGTGGATGACCAGCGCGGAAGCGGCCTCGTCGTAGTGTCCGCCGCATTCGAGGTACTGCGCCAGCGTCTGGACCAGATCCGTGTTCTTGTGCTCGTCGTAGTCGAGTAGCCGGCCCAGCCATTCCCGCACGTACGCCACGATTTCGGCGCGATTCCCGCCGCTGTCCAGAATGCGATAGAGGCCCAGCTGGTCGAAGGTCGTCGCACCATCGGGCGACCCCGATTTCCGGCGGATGTCCAACGCCCGGATCGCTTCCGAGTAGGACCTCGGAAAGTCGCCAGGGCGGTCGCAGCGGCCACCGATCCCGGTCGCGCCGGCGCCACCGAGGTCCTCCGAAAGCAGGCGATACAGCGTGTCCCCTTCCAGGCAGCCGCTGACGAGGAGCACCACCGCACCCGAGTGCCGCGAGATCATCGAACTCAGCTGGAGCGATGCAGCCGCCCGGCCTACGGCCTCGGCGACGGCGTCGTCGGTCTGCTCCTCGCCCCAGCGGACGACGATCACGCAATGTGCACCGCGCAGGTCGTGCCCGAGTGCGTCGGCGCGAGCGTAGGCGCTCTCGTCGTCGGTGCCGGTGATCAGGTCGTCGACCAGGTCACGGTGCAGGCGCAGCTCGACCTCGGCGAGATTGCGCAGGTGGGACAGCTCCAGCGCCAGCACCGTCGTCCCGTACTCGAGCGCGAACATCTCGTGGCTGCCCACGGTCCTGTGCGGGTCCACGAGCGCCAACACGCCGAGCACCTCGTACCGCGGTTTGACCAGCGAGATCACCCGCTCCTTCTCCCGGACCGGGTGGGGGACCGCCGCGGCGCGCCTGAGCAGCTCCTCGCGCCGGTGGGCCTGGTGCTTCGGGTACGGGTCGGGCCGGCCGGGACCGGCCCAGGCCCGCAGATTGCCGAACCGGTCCTCGATCGCGACCGGCAACGAGGTCAGCTGGTGCACGGCGTGGGCGATGCCGGGCTCGCCCGCACCGGACACGGAGATGTCGCTGAGCACCTCGTGCACGTGCGTCTGCTGCTCGAGCCGGGCGACCGAGGCGGACAGCCTGCCGTTGAGCTGCTGCAGCTCGAGCGCATGCTCGCGCTCCCGCCGATGAAGCGACGCGTTCACCAAAGCACCCGCCGTCTGCCGGCCGAGCGCTTCGAGCAGGAAGAACTCGTCCTTGGGCGGCTCCACCCCCGCGTGCACCACCAGGTAACCCAGCAGGCCGTCCAGCCCCCGCAGCGCGAAGCCCCAGCACCAGCCGCCGTCGGGGAGGACGAGCGGACCGCTGACGCCGCCGAGGAGCCGGACCTGCCGGTCGAGTTCCGCGTCCGGCTCCGTGTCGTCACGACGGCGGAGTGCGTCGCCGATGAACAGATACACCGCCTTGACGTCGCAACTGCTCAACGCCGAGACGGAGGTGGCGGCCAGCCGGATGATGCCGTCGGCTTCCCGGCCGTCGATCATCATCGTCGAGACGGCGAACAGTCCGCGCAGAGTCGACTGCTGGCCACGCCACCAGCTGTGCGGCCCTTGTGGAGTTTCGCGGGTTCCGTCGCCCGGCTCCGCGGGTGTCATCGGACCTCCGACCGTCGACTGGTCAGAACGTTACAGCGGTTGATCCTGCTCTGCCGTGTCGATCGTGCGCGCGAATTTCGACCTGCCAGGCGCATGCGCGGGCGCCATCGTCCTTGCCACTGTGGGTGTCACATGTGGAGAGATCACTGCGACAGTCCGGTTTCTGCCGGTGTCGCAGGACTTGTGCCCATGGGAAGAAACGCGTCGCGGAGCCTGTCGGGCGCGATTGGTCTCTTCGCGACAAGCGCCCGGACGAGGAATGAGGAGAGTCATGACACTGATGCGTTTCGACCCGTTCCGTGATCTCGAACGGTTGACCGAGCAGGCCCTGGCCGGCGCCCGCGGGCCGCGGGCGATGCCGATGGAGGCCTTTCGCCGCGACGACCAGTTCGTCGTCGCGCTGGATCTGCCGGGAGTGGACCCCGGCGAGGTCGACGTGACGGTGGAACAAAACGTGGTGACCGTGCACGCCCACCGCGCCCCGCTACGCCGTGAAGGTGACGAACTGCTGGTCGACGAGCGACCGCAGGGTGAGTTCAGCCGCCAGTTCTTCCTCGGCGACAACCTGGACAGCGCACGGCTGTCCGCGGAGTTCGACCGCGGCGTGCTCATGCTCGGTATCCCGGTCGCCGAAGCCAGCAAGCCCCGCAAGGTCGAGATCGGCGGTGGTGCCGAAACGGCAAAAAAGCCCCGGATCGCCGAAGGGGCTTCCCGCGAGGAACACGCCAACGTCTAGGAGTCGGACCATGACCACGCAGCCCGGCGCCACGGCGCCATCACCGCGTCACTCCACGGATCCCGGCATTTCGGAACAGCGCCGTCCGATCGGGTCCTACGAAAACTACAGCGAAGCCGAGCGTGCCGTCGACTACCTGTCGGACAGCGGCTTCCCGGTCGAGCGGGTCGCCATCATCGGCTCGGACGTCAAGCTGGTCGAGCAGGTCGTCGGGCGCCTGAACTACGGCGGCGCCGCGCTGCGGGGAGCCGGCTCGGGTGCCCTCACCGGGCTGCTGATCGGCTGGCTGTTCGGCGTCTTCAACTGGTTCACGCCATTGCTGGCGGCCTTCACGCTCGCCGTGTACGGCCTCGTGTTCGGCGCGGTGATCGGCGCGATCTTCGGCCTCGTCGTGCACGCGCTCCAGCGCGGCCGCCGGGACTTCGCCTCGGTCCGGGCGATGACACCCACCCGCTACGAGGTCGTCGCCGACGAAGCGGTGGCCGACGAAGCCAAGAACCTGCTCGCCAAGCTGAACGGCGGTGTGTGATGGCCAAGGCGGTCGGCATCGACCTGGGGACGACCAACTCGGTGATCGCCGCCTGGGAAGGCGGCGAACCGAAGGTCATCGCCAACTCCGAAGGCGCGCGGACCACCCCGTCGGTGGTCGCGTTCACCGAAAGCGGAGAGCGGCTGGTCGGCCAGCTCGCCCGCAGGCAGGCGATCCTCAACCCGAAGGGCACGATCTACTCGGCGAAGAGGTTCATCGGCCGGAAGTACGACGAAGTCGGCGACGAGGCCAAGGCGGTCGGGTTCGACGTCGTCGAGGGTCCGGGCGGCGTCGTCCGGTTCAAGGTCCGCGACAAGCTCCACTCGCCGGAGGAAATCAGCGCGCAGGTCCTGCGCAAGCTCGCCGACGACGCGGGCAAGTTCCTCGGCGAACGGGTGACCGAGGCCGTCATCACCGTGCCGGCGTACTTCAACGACGCCCAGCGGCAGGCCACCAAGGACGCCGGCAAGATCGCCGGCCTCGAGGTCCTGCGCATCATCAACGAGCCCACCGCCGCCGCGCTCGCCTACGGGCTCGACTCGAAGGCCCACGAGACGGTCCTCGTGTTCGACCTCGGCGGCGGCACCTTCGACGTGAGCCTGCTCGACGTCGGCGACGGCGTGGTCGAGGTCCGGTCGACCGCCGGGGACACCCACCTCGGCGGGGACGACTTCGACCGCCGGATCGTGGACCACCTCGCCGATCGGTTCCAGCAGGAAAACGGCATCGACCTGCGGTCGGATCCGCAGGCACTGCAACGGCTCTTCGAAGCCGCGGAGAAGGCGAAGGTCGAGCTCAGCTCGGTCAGCCAGACCAGCGTGAGCCTGCCGTTCATCACCGCGGGCAAGGACGGCCCGAAGCACCTCACGACCACCTTGATGCGTTCGGCGTTCGAGCAGATCACCGCGGACCTCGTCGAGCGGTGCCTCGGCCCGGTCAAGCAGGCGATGGCCGACGCGAAGGTGACCGCGAACGACATCGACGAGGTCATCCTGGTCGGCGGGTCGACCCGGATCCCGGCCGTGCAGAGCCTGGTCCGCAGGCTGACCGGCGGCAAGGACCCGAACATGAGCGTCAACCCGGACGAGGTCGTCGCGCTCGGCGCGGCGGTCCAGGCGGGGGTGCTCAAGGGCGAGGTCAAGGACGTCCTGCTGCTCGACGTCACCCCGCTGTCCCTCGGCGTCGAAACCCGCGGTGGCGTGATGACGAAGATCGTCGAGCGCAACACGACGATCCCGGCGCGGCGGACCGAGGTGTTCTCCACCGCGGAGGACAACCAGCCCGCGGTCGACGTCGTGGTGCTGCAGGGCGAGCGGGAACGGGCCGCCGACAACCGCGTGCTCGGGCGCTTCCAGCTCACCGACATCCGGCCGGCACCGCGGGGCGAGCCCCAGATCGAGGTCACCTTCGACGTCGACGCCAACGGCATCCTCGATGTCACCGCGAAGGACAAGGACACCGGCGCGCAGCAGGGCATCACGATCAGCGAGAGCTCGAACCTCGACCAGGCGGAGATCGACCGCATGGTCACCGAAGCCGAACGCAACCGGTCCGAGGACCAGCGGCTGCGCGAGGAGATCGACGCGCGCAACCTGCTCGACTCGGCCGCCTACCAGGTCGAACGGGCCATCACGGACACCACGCCGGCGCATGAGAAGGCGCGGGCGGAGATGCTCGTCCAAGAGGCTCGCGAGGCCGTCAAGGACGCCGCTCCCCTGGACCGGGTGCGGTCGCTGACCTCGGAACTGCAGCAGGTGCTGGCCGGGCTCACCGCGCCCCGGGCGAGCGACGGCGGCAACGGTTCCGGCGGCGGCCCGCGGCAGGCGGCCGACGAGGACGACGTGATCGACGCGGACTTCGACCGGGCGTGAGGCGGACCGATGGCCACCACAGGAAGGGCCGCGGAGCAGGAGAAAGCCTCCGCGGAGGTCGCCGAGGCCGGCACGGTGTCCGGCCCCCAGGAGGTGCCGGCCTCGGCGACCGGGGCGGAAGAGAAAATCGCCGAGCTCGAGGACCGGTGGCGGCGCGCCGCGGCCGACCTCGACAACCTGCGCAAGCGCCATGCCGCCGAACTGCGGCGGGCGACCGAAGCCGAGCGGGCGCGGGTCGCGTCGGCCTGGCTTCCGGTGCTCGACAACCTCGAACTGGCGCTCACGCACGCCGAGGCGGACCCGGCGGCCATCGTGCAGGGTGTCCACGCGATCCGGGAGCAAGCCGTCCGGCTGCTCGCCGGGCTCGGGTACCCGCGTGACGACGAAACCGGCGTCCGGTTCGACCCGAACCGGCACGAGGTCGTCGCCGTCGTCGAGGACCCCGCCACCGAGCCGAACACCGTGACCCGGGTCGTGCGCCCCGGCTACGGGACCGATCGGCACCAGCTGCGGCCGACGGCCGTGACGGTGTCCAGGTCGCAGGGGTGATGGCCGGTGGCCACCGATTTCTACGAGGCCCTCGGGGTCGCCAAGACCGCGAGCACCGACGAAATCCAGCGGGCCTATCGGAAACTGGCGCGCCGTCTCCACCCGGACGTGAACTCCGACCCGGGCGCCGAAGAGCGCTTCAAGGAGATCAGCGAGGCCTACCAGGTGCTGTCCGATCCGGAGCAGCGCAAGAAGTACGACCGGTTCGGCGCGGACTTCCGCCGCGTGCCCGACGACTTCGACGAGCGGGTGTACGCCGGCGCCGGCGGGCGGCGTGGCGGCCACGTCCGCTACACCCAGGCGGGACCGGGATTCGGCGGCGGGTTCGAGGGCTTCGAAGGTGTCGACATCGAGGACCTGCTCGGCGGCTTCTTCCGGAGCCGGGGCTCCGGCGGGCCGATCGCGGGCGCCGACCAGGAGGCCGAGCTCGAGCTGACGGTCGAGGAGGCCTACCGGGGCGGGCGACGGCACTTGAGCATCGCCGGCGCGGGCGAGCGCGGCTACGACGTCGACATCCCGGCCGGCGTGGTCGACGGACAGCGCATCCGGCTCGCCGGTCAAGGCGGGCGGGCGTCCGGGAACGCCGCGCCCGGTGACCTCTACCTCGTGGTGCGGATCAAGCCGCATCCCCGCTACCGCCTGTCCGGGCGCGACATCACGGTCGAGTTGCCCGTGTCGCCCTGGGAGGCGGCGCTCGGCGCCACGGTTCCCGTCATGACCCCCGGCGGTGAGGTGAAGGTGCGGGTCGTACCCGGCTCGTCGACCGGACGGCGGCTGCGCCTGCGCGGCGAGGGCCTGCCCAACCCCAAGGGCAAATCGGGCGATCTCTACGCCGAGGTGCGCGTGATGGTGCCGAAGAAGCTCGGCAAGCGGGAACGCGAACTCTTCGAGGAGCTCGCCGCCGTGTCCGATTTCGACCCGAGGAGGACCTGATGGCCGAGTACCTGCTCGTCCGTCCCGTCCGGCTCAGTCTCGACACGGTGGCCGCACGAAGCGGACTGCACCCGGACCTGATCCGCCGGTTCGTCGCACTGAGCCTGGTGGACGGCACGGCCGACTCGAGCGGGCGGCTGTGGTTCGCGCCGTCCGCCGTCGCCACTCTCGCGCGCATCCAGCGCCTGCGCGCCGGCCTTTCCCTCAACTACGCGGCCATTGGGCTCGTGCTCGACCTGCTGGACCGGATCGACGTCCTCGAAGCCCAAGTCAGGAGCCACCGGCGATGGACATGAGCAAGCTGACCCAGAAATCGCAAGAAGCGCTGCAAGATGCCCAGAGCGTGGCACAGCGCCACGGCCACACCGAGACCGACGGTGAGCACCTGCTGATCGCCCTGCTCGACCAGTCCGACGGCCTGGCGCCCCGGCTGCTCGCGCAGAGCGGCGCGGACGTCGACGGTCTCCGCGAAGCCGTCGAAGCGGAGCTCGCGCGGCGACCGAAGGTGACCGGCCCCGGTGCCACCCCCGGGCAGGTCTACCTCACCCGGCGCCTCGCCGGCCTGCTGGACGCCGCCGAACGGGAAGCCAAGCGGCTCAAGGACGAATACGTCTCCGTCGAACACCTCGTGCTGGCACTCGCCGACGAGGGTGCGAAGTCCGCCGCGGGACGGCTGCTGACCCGGTACGGCGTGACGCGCGAATCGTTCCTGACGGCGCTGACCAAGATCCGCGGCAACCAGCGGGTCACCTCGGCGACCCCCGAAGGCGCGTACGAGGCGCTGGAGAAGTACGGCCGGGACCTGGTCGCCGACGCGCGATCGGGCAAGCTCGACCCGGTCATCGGCCGGGACGCCGAGATCCGCCGGGTGATCCAGATCCTGTCGCGGAAGACGAAGAACAATCCCGTGCTGATCGGCGACCCTGGCGTCGGCAAGACGGCGATCGTCGAGGGCCTCGCCCAGCGGGTCGTGCGCGGCGACGTGCCGGAAGGCCTGCGGGACAAGACGATCTTCTCGCTCGACATGGGCGCGCTCGTCGCCGGGGCCAAGTACCGCGGCGAATTCGAGGAGCGGCTCAAGGCCGTGCTGGCCGAGGTCAAAGCCGAAGAAGGACGCATCCTGCTCTTCGTCGACGAGCTCCACACGGTCGTCGGGGCAGGCGCCACCGAAGGCGCGATGGACGCCGGGAACATGTTGAAGCCGATGCTGGCGCGCGGCGAGCTGCACATGATCGGGGCGACGACGCTCGACGAGTACCGCAAGCACATCGAGAAGGACGCCGCGCTGGAGCGCCGGTTCCAGCCGATCGTCGTCGACGAACCCTCCGTCGAGGACACCATCTCGATCCTGCGCGGGCTGCGGGAGCGGCTCGAGGTGTTCCACGGGGTCAAGATCCAGGACGGCGCGCTGGTCGCCGCGGCAACCCTGTCCCACCGCTACATCACCGACCGGTTCCTGCCGGACAAGGCGATCGACCTGGTCGACGAGGCGTGCGCGCGGCTGCGCACGGAAATCGACTCCATGCCCGCCGAACTCGACGAGCTCACCCGGCGCGTCACCCGCCTGGAGATCGAGGAGGCCGCGCTGTCCAAGGAATCCGACCAGGCCAGCAAGGCGCGGCTGGCGGACCTCCACCGGGAACTCGCCGATCTTCGTGCCGAAGCGGACTCGAAGAAGGCGCAGTGGGATGCCGAGCGTCAGGCGATCCGGCGGGTCCAGGAACTGCGGTCCGAATTGGAACGGCTGCGACACGAAGCCGAAGAAGCGGAACGGAACTACGACCTGAACCGCGCGGCCGAACTGCGCTACGGCGAGATCACCGAAGCCGAGCGGCGGCTCGCCGCGGAGGAAGAACAGCTGGCGGGCAAGCAGGGCCGGAAACGGCTGCTGCACGAGGTCGTCACCGAGGACGAGATCGCCGAGATCGTCGCCTCGTGGACCGGGATCCCGGTTTCCCGGCTGCAGGAAGGCGAGCGGGAAAAGCTGCTGCGGCTCGACGAGATCCTGCACGAGCGGGTGATCGGCCAGGACGAGGCCGTCCGGCTGGTCGCCGACGCGGTCATCCGGGCGCGCTCGGGTATCCGCGATCCGCGCAAGCCGATCGGCTCGTTCATCTTCCTCGGCCCGACCGGGGTCGGGAAGACCGAACTCGCCAAGACCCTCGCGTCGGCCTTGTTCGACAGCGAGGAGAACATGGTCCGGCTCGACATGAGCGAGTACCAGGAGCGGCACACCGTCTCGAGGCTGCTGGGCGCTCCCCCGGGTTACGTCGGCTACGACGAGGGCGGGCAGCTCACCGAAGCCGTGCGGCGCAAGCCTTACTCGGTCGTGCTGTTCGACGAGATCGAGAAGGCGCACCCGGACGTGTTCAACACGCTGCTCCAGGTGCTCGACGACGGGCGGATCACCGACGCGCAGGGCCGGACCGTCGACTTCCGCAACACGGTGATCATCATGACCTCCAACATCGGCTCGCAGCATCTGCTCGACGGGGTCACCTCCACCGGCGAGATCAAGCCGGACGCCCGGGACGCCGTGCTGGCCGAGCTGCGGCACCACTTCCGGCCGGAGTTCCTCAACCGCGTCGACGACATCGTGCTGTTCACCCCGCTCGGGCCGGGCGAGATCGAGCGGATCGTCGACCTGCAGTTCGCCGAGCTGCGCCGCCGGCTGGCCGAACAGGGCATCGCGGTCGAGCTGACCGCGGAAGCGAGGAAACTCATCGCCCAGCGCGGATTCGACCCCGTCTACGGCGCCCGGCCGTTGCGCCGCTACATCTCCCACGAGGTCGAGACCAAGATCGGCCGCACGCTGCTGCGCGGCGAACCGACCGAGGGACTGGTGATCACCGTCGACGCCAAGGACGGCGAGCTCGTCGTCACCTACAGCGGGGGCGAAGGGAGGTCCGCGGCATGAACGCCACCACCGGCACCACCGCCACGGTCGTCTGCGAACACTGCGGCCACAAGAACCGCGTCCCGGCCGCCGCCGCGGGCAAACCGAAGTGCGGGCACTGCCACGAGCCGCTGCCCTGGATCGTCGACGCCGGCGACACCGACTTCGCGGAAGTCGCGGAGCGGGCCACGATTCCGGTGCTGGTCGATCTCTGGGCCACCTGGTGCGGGCCCTGCCGCCAGGTCAGCCCCGCGCTGGCCCAGCTGGCCCGGGAGCGGGCCGGGAAGGTCAAGCTCGTGAAGGTCGACGTCGACAAGGCACCCGGGCTGTCCCAGCGGTTCGACGTGAAGGCCGTGCCGACGCTCATGGTGCTGCGCGGCGGCGAGGTCGTCGCGCGGCAGGCGGGCGCCGCGCCCGTCCCCGTACTGCGCGAGTGGCTCGATCAGGCGCTGGCGCGGCCGGAGAGCACCCCGAAGACCAAACTCGACCAGGGAAGGTGACGTGCGATGACCAGTGTCGTCGACCGGCATCTCGCGCTCGTCCGAGACGTGGTGCCGCGAACCCCGCAGGGCTGTGAGGAGTGCCTGGTCGCCGGCACGCCGTGGCTGCACCTGCGGCTGTGCCTGACGTGCGGGCACGTCGGCTGCTGCGACTCGTCGCCGATGAAGCACGCCAGCAAGCACGCCCACGCCATCGGGCACCCGATCGTGCGCTCGTTCGAGCCCGGGGAAACCTGGCGCTGGTGCTACGTCGACCAGACATTCGTATGACCGCCTCGACGGGAATCGACCTCGGCGCGCCGCTGACCGAGACCCCGGACTCCTCCGGTGCGTTCCCCCGGCTCACGGACGAGCAGATCGACGCGCTCGCCGAAGCGGGTGAACGCCGTCCGGTCCAGGCCGGCGAGGTGCTGTACGCGCAGGGCGGCCGGCCGTCCGAGTTCTTCGTGATCTTGAGCGGCAAGGTCGCCGTCATCGAAGGAACCGGGGACGACGCGAAGGTCGTCCGGGTGCACGGACCTCGCCGGTTCCTGGGCGAACTCGGACTGATCGAAGGGCAGCCCGCGTTCGTCGGCGCCGTGGCCGCCGACCCCGGCGAGGTGCTCGCCGTCCCGGTGGGCGCGGTGCTGCACCTGGTGCTCGGCGACCCGGTGCTCGGAGACCTGATCCTGCGTGCCTACCTGATACGCCGGACGGTGCTCATCGGATCCGGCAACGGGCTGAGGATCGTCGGCTCCTGCTACTCCCCGGACACCAGGCGGCTGCTGGAGTTCGTGGCGCGCAACCGGCTCCCGTACCGGCTGGTCGACGTCGACAAGGACCGGCAGGCCGAGGCGCTCCTGGGGCGCTTCGGCATCGCCGTCGCGGACACCCCGGTGGTCGTGGTGAACGGCACCGAAGTGCTGCGGAACCCGAGCACTGCCGAGCTGGCCCGGAAAATCGGGCTGCGGCAGCCGGAACCGGAACACGGTGTGCGGGACCTGCTCGTGGTCGGCGCCGGGCCCGGCGGGCTGGCCGCGGTGGTCTACGGCGCGTCCGACGGGTTGCTGCTGTCGGCGTTCGACGGCCTGGCCGCGGGCGGCCAGGCCGGGACGACGTCCCGCATCGAGAACTACCTCGGCTTCCCGCCGGGGATCTCCGGCGCGGAACTGGCCGAGCGATCGGTGATCCAGGCGGCCAAGTTCGGGGTCCGGGTCGCCGTGCCGGCCGAGGCCCGGACCCTCGAAGCACGCGGCGGGCACTACGTCGTCGGATTCGACGACGGCATCGAGATCGTTTCCCGGGCCGTCGTGATCGCCTCCGGTGCCCGCTACCGCAGGCTCGTCGTACCCGGCATCGAGGCGTTCGAAGCGAGCAGCGTGTACTACGCCGCGACTGTGCACGAAGCGCGTCGATGCCTGGCTTCGCCGGTGGCCGTGGTCGGCGGCGGCAACTCGGCCGGCCAGTCGGCGGTGTTCCTCGCGGAAGGTTCGCCGGTGGTCTATCTGCTGGTGCGCGGCGGCGATCTCGCCGCGAACATGTCCCGCTACCTCGTCGACCAGGTCGAGCAGCATCCGCGGATCAGCGTGCTCGGCCACACCGAAGTCCGTGAGCTCGCCGGCGACGGCAACCTCGAATCGGTGGTCGTCGAAAACAATCGCACCGGCGAGCGCCGCGTCCTCGACGCCCGCGCGTTGTTCGTCTTCATCGGAGCTTCCCCGCACACCGCCTGGCTTTCGGGCATGGTCGCCCTCGACGAGGACGGGTTCGTGCTCACCGGGGTGGACGCCGAGAGCTTCCGGGACGCCGACGTGTGGCGCGGGGTGCATCGCCCGCCACAGGTGCTGGAGACGAGCAGGCCCGGGGTGTTCGCGGTGGGGGACGTACGCCACGGCTCGGTCAAACGGGTGGCCTCGGCGGTCGGGGAAGGCGCCATGGCCGTCCGGTTCGTCCACGAACATCTCTCACAGGAGGCCTGATGCCGGTCATGGGTACGGCGAGGTTCGAACGGTTCTTCCGGATGGCCGCGAGCCTGGACGTCGACAAGAGCGATCTGAAACGGTACGACGAGTTCCTGGACCGCAAGATCCACGATCTCTTCGTGGCCGCCAAGGCCACGGCCAAGGCCAACCGGCGGGACGTCATCGAGCCGTGGGACCTGCCGATCACCAAGGGACTGCAGGAGCGCATGCACGAGTTCCTCAAGATGGACGAGGACCTGGAAGTGGTGCCGCTGCTGGAGCGGCTCCTGGCGCGTCCCCCGCTCGGGATCGCGATCTCCGAAGACACCGAGGCGCGGCTCCCGGCCGTCGCCGGCGGTCTCAGCGTGGCTCTCGCCCAGGCGTTCAAGATCATCGACCCGCGCGTGAAGAACCCCGGCTCCGCCGAATGGGACCAGGTCTTCCGGATGTTCGAACTGCTCCTCTGAAAGGCGTCAGGCATGGCCAACGGACTCTCACTCAACCTCGATCAACCGGCTTACGTGGCCGCGTACGCCGAGCTGCAACGCCTCACCGGGCGGCCGAGCGATGTGTCACCCGACGTCGCAGGCACCACGGGAAACCTCACGGTCACCTCGACATTGCGCGACGACCACCACACCGTCGTCACGGTCGGCGGGTCGGTCGACGCGCGGGCACTCCGCCTCCTGGCCGCGCACTTCGCCGGGCTGCTCCACGCCGGCACGCGGCGCCTGGTGGTCGACCTGTCCCAGGTCGGGCGGGTGGACGACGGCCTGCTCGAACTGATGCACCGCGTGGAGGACAAGCTGACCGCGCGGGGCGGCCTGTTCGAGCTGACCGGGCTCGCGCCGCCCGTGCTGTACGCGATGGACGACATCCTGCTGGCCGAAGTGTTTTCCTGGTACCGCGCGGTCATCGACGACCCGGAACCGCGTGCCGCGCTGTGGTCGTCGCTGCGCTGCCCCCAAGGGCTCGAGGACGTCGCGGAGCCCGGGTCCACGGCCCGGTACCGGACTTTCATCGACACCGCCGCCCACGGCCGCGGCGAGCGGTGGGGGAGGCGCAGGTGAGCGCGATCGCCGAACGCCCGAAACGACGTATGTGGCTCCGGATGTTCGGAGCCGGCCTTCTCCTGTGGATCCTGTCCGCGGTCGTCACCTACCTGACCGGGAACCCCAACCTCATCCCCACCCTGGTGCTGCTCGGCAGCTTCCTGGTGCCGGTGACCTTCGTGGCGTGGGCGTTCGAGCGCCGCGACTCCGGCGAGATCACCGCCGAACTCGTGTTCCGCACGTTCATCGTCGGCGGTGTGCTCGGCGTGCTCGGCGCATCGGTGCTCGAAACGTATCTGCTGCACCCGTCGCCGTGGCTGTACGTCGGCGTCGGGCTCATCGAGGAAGCGGTCAAACTGGCCGCGCTCGCCCTGCTGACCCGGCACCTGGCCGTGAAGTCCGTGCGCGACGGGTTGATCCTGGGCGCCGCGGTCGGGTTCGGGTTCGCCGCACTGGAGTCGGCCGGGTACGCGCTGACCGCGCTGTTCACCCCTCAGGGACTGTCCCTGACGGACTTGGTGACCACCGAACTGCTGCGCGGACTCCTCGCCCCGGTCGGGCACGGGCTGTGGACCGCCGTTCTCGGCGGGCTCCTGTTCGCGTGGAGCACCCGCGACCACTTCGTCCTCACCGCCCGGCTCGCCCTGGCCTACCTGGGCGTTTCGCTGCTGCACGCGCTGTGGGACTCGATGTCCGTGATTTCCCTCTACGTCACGCTGCTGCTGACCGGTCAGCCGTGGCAGTACGAACTGCTGATGCGTGGCCTGCCGGCCGCGCCGACCGGCGCCCAGGTCGGGTTGTACACGACACTGACCTGGGTAGGGCAGGGCGTGATCGCGGCGATCGGGGTGGTGTGGCTGCTGGTGCTGGTCGCGCGGGCACGCCGGGAGCGGCCGGCCACGCCACCGGCACGGGCCTACCGCGTGGCGACGTCCCGGCATCCGGCTCTTCCGCTCTGACCCGCTGTCCGAGGGGTTTGGCCGGTACCACCCGGGGAAACCGGCGGGTGCCGACGAGCGAGGTGAACCACATGAACGCGCCACGCCAGGTGGCCGTCGGGGTGCTGGCCGACGAAGGGCTGCCGGAGCGGGTGATCACGACGATCGCCGGCGACCTGCCCGAAATCTTCGCCACCCGGGTGAGCGGGCAGGCGCGGTGGCGGGTGGAGCACGAGGTGGACCAGCTGCCGCTGGACGAAGACGGTGACATCCCGATGCGCACGCTGTCGCGGCGGCACCGGCAGGACCGGGGTTGGGACCTGCTGGTCCTGGTCACCGACCTGCCCCGGCGCGCGGGGACGAGCCCCGTCGTCGCCGGAGTCGACGTCGAGCACGGTGTCGCGATGATCTCGCTGCCCGCGCTCGGTGCCGTCCTCGTGCGGCGCCGGGCACGCGCGTTGCTGGTCCGCGTGGTGCGGCAACTGGTTTCACGCCGGCTCGGGATCGACAGCGATCGCGGCGGACACGGGACGCCGGCACGGCTGCGTGAAGTGCTGGCCCCGACGCGGCGGATGCCCGGTGGACGCCAGTCGTCCGCGACCCACCTCGCTCTGGTCGGCCTGCGTGGCCGGCTGCGGCTGCTGGCCGGGATGGTCCGGGACAACCGCCCGTGGCGGCTCGTCCCGCACCTCGCGGGCGCCACCGCGGCGGCGGCCGGCACCGCCGCCTACGGCATCATCACCAGTTCGTTCTGGAAACTGGCGGACGCGTTGTCCCCGTTGCGGCTGACGGCGATCACGGTGGTCACCGTCCTGGTCATGACGGTGTGGCTGACGGTGTACAACCACCTCTGGGAGCGGCCCTCCGAATCCGCCGAGCGACGCAAAGCGCTGCTGTACAACGTTTCCACGGCCACCACACTGGCGGTCGGGGTGGTGTGCATGTACGCGATCCTGTACGTGCTCGCCCTGCTCGCGGCGGCCGTCCTGATCGACAGCGGCTATTTCGCCCAGGCACTCGGACACTCGGTCGGTGTGGGTTCGTACCTGAACCTGGTGTGGCTGTGCAGCTCGGTCGGCATCGTCGCCGGCGCGCTCGGATCAAGCCTGGAAGACGAAGAGACCGTCCGCAACGCGACCTACGGCCGCCGCGAACGGGAACGCCAGGAACGAAACCGGCGCCGGCGGGACGACCGGATATCCGGCGAAAGGGAAAGTCCCACGCAGACCGCGCGAAGCGACGAATGACCGACGGAGTTGCAGGCAGATCACCCCGGCGGCCATCCCCACCTGCGTGACCAATCAACCGTCGCGACAAGGTGGTAACTCTGATGACCAAACCGAAGAAGCGGGGACACAAGCCCCGAGCCCGCGTGTCGAAGGTCCGGATTCGGGGCGTGCGACACGATCCGCCAGACCCGTGCAAGATCGCCAAGGTTCTCGTTGACCTCGCAAGAAGCCAGCATGGCGGCCCCAAATCAAGGTCCAGGCAGCTCGACGGAAGTTCTAGTAAGCGACGCAACGTGCCGCGACCAAACCCCCGACACAGATGAACCCCCAACGAGTGCCTGACCTGGGATTTCCAAGCGCTCAGGGGGTTCATCTACAACTTCATGTGTGGAGCTGAGGGGAATCGAACCCCTGACCTTCTCGATGCGAACGAGACGCGCTACCAACTGCGCTACAGCCCCTCAGGAGCGTGAACCCCTGTTGTTCAGTGCTTGCAAAGCTTATCAGTGCCCTTCAAGCACCGAACAACGGGGGGTCACTCTCCGACTGCCCGGCGGTACGGGCCCGCGCTGGGTTCGGCGAGTTCCTCGAAAGCGGGGTCCTCGTCGTCCAGGTCGACCACGACCGCCTGCCGACGGATGCGCGACATCGGGGACGGCTTGCGCTCCACGATCTCGCGCGGCACCTCCGGCGCGACGACTTCGACGTCCTCGTCCTCCGCCTCGGCGAACGAGTCGTATTCCTCCTCACGAACCGGGGCGGCCCGGCGCGCGGGGCGGCTCGTCGTCGAGTAGCGGGACATCCGGCGCTGCCGGATGTCGTTCTCGATGCGGACCTGACGGCGCAAGTATCCGAGGTAGCCGACGAGCGCGATGTCCGCCGCCGCGTGTGCCCACCAGGCGAGCGTGAACACGAACCCGGCGATCGCGGCCGTGCCGACTGCGGCGATCAGCAGGATCACGACCACCCGCTGCCGGAACGCGTACTTGGCGCGAGCCGCGATCTCGGCCGCTTCCGGGTCGAAGCCGCCCCGGCCGGGCCGGTAGCTGCGGCGTTCGCGAGCCGGCTCGCCGCGTTCCGCGCGCGAGGGCTGCGGGAGCGGCTCCGGTTCGGGTTCAGGTTCTTCGTCGAGGTCGGCGTCCAGCTCCGCCTCGAGTTCGGCGAGGTCGTCCTCCACCGAAGGCTTCGCATTGTCGGACACGGCGTCGTCCTCCTGTCCCTCGTTGCGAGCACTGCCCCTTCGCACTACCCGGGCGGCCAGCGCGGAGGTAGGCGTCCGCGCGACCTGCTGTCGTTTGCGAGCCACCATGGGCACGAGAACGACGAGCCATGCCGCGGCGAGCGCGACGATGATCACCGAGCTGGGCATCTCCCGTCACCTCCCCCGATCCTCTGCTGTAGTCACGCTAGCCACAACAGTCACACAGGAGGCGCAGACTCGCCGGGTTCGATCACGAAAATGCATCACTACATTAGGTGAATCTCACATGATGTGGTAACGCGTGATCGAACTTCGACGCGTAGTCACCGTCAGGCCAGTTCAGCCCGGCCGGACGCGACGAGGCGAGAGACCAGGCCGTCGCCGGTCTCCTCTTTCGTCACGGCGAAGCACAGGTGGTCACGCCAGTCGCCGGCCACGTCCAGGTACCGCTCGAACAGCCCTTCCTGCCGATAGCCGGCCTTCGTGAGCACACGGATGCTGGCGTTGTTCTCCGGTCGCACGGTCGCTTCGAGCCGGTGCAGGCCGGCCGACCCGAAGGCGTGATCTGTCACGAGCGCGACGGCGGCGGTCGCCACCCCGCCCCGGACGATGTCCGAGGACACCCAGTACCCGATCCACGCGGATCGGAGTGCGGCGCGGATCACATTACCGACGGTGATCTGCCCGGCGAACTTTCCGTCCACCGTGATCGTGAACGGCAGGCATTGGCCCCGCCGCGCCAGGCCGCGCAAGGCCGCCCATTGGGACGGCCACGACCAGAACGCGTTGCGGTCGGCCCACGGCCCGATCCCGGTCGGCTCCCACTCTTCGAGGTGCTCCCGGTCGCGCAGCCGGACCCGGCTCCACTCGCCCGCGTCGCGCAGCCGCACCGGGCGCACCGCGACCACGCCGGCCGGGACCCGCAACGGGCCTAGCGTCGCGGGCCAGCCGGGGTGCCGGGTTTCGACGGACTCGGGAAGTGCGGCCACGGATCAGGCGCGCTGAGCGAGGAAAGTGACCTTGACCTGCTCGCCCGCGGCCACCTCGGTCAGGTCCTCCTCGACCGTGATGAGACAGTTCGCCTCGGCCAGTGACGCGAGCAGATGCGCCCCCGCGGTACCGAGCGGCTGCACCAGGTACTCGCCGTTCGCCTCGTCGCGCAGCAACTGGCCGCGCAGGTAGCCGCGGCGGCCCTTCGTCGACGTGATCGACGACAGCAGCCGGGCGCCGACCACCCGGCGGTGCGGGTTGCGGGTGCCGCGCGCGGTGCGGATCAGTGGCCGCACCAGCACCTCGAACACCACCAGCGCGCTCATCGGGTTGCCCGGGATCAGGAACGTGGGCACCGAGTCCGGGCCGAGCCGGCCGAAGCCCTGCACCGAACCGGGGTGCATCGCGACCCGGGTCATGTCGATGTGCCCGAGGTCGGACAGCGCGGCGTGCACCTCGTCGCCGGACGCGCCGCCGGCCCCGCCCGCGACGACCACGATCTCGGACATCAGCAGTCGTCCTTCGACGACCTCGCGCAGCCGCTTCGGGTCGCCCGGGACGATGCCGACCCGGCTGACCTCGGCACCGGCGTCGCGCGCGGCCGCGGCCAGCGCGTAGGAGTTGACGTCGTAGACCTGGCCGACCGACGGCGTCCGGTCGATGTCCACCAGTTCATCGCCAACCGACACGATCGACACCCGCGGCCGCGGGTAGACCAGCACCTTCGCCCGTCCGACCGCCGCCAGCAGGCCGACCTGCGCGGAACCGATGGTGTCGCCCTTGCGGACCGCGACGTCGCCGATCTGCACGTCCTCGCCGGCCCGCCGCACGTAGCCGGCGGACGGCACCGAGCGGCTCACGGTCACTTTGGCCTGGTGTCCGTCGGTGTAGGCGGTCGGGATGACCGCGTCCGCCAGCGTTGGCAGCGGCGCGCCGGTGTCGACCCGTACCGCCTGGCCGGGCTGCAGCCGCCGGGGCTGTCGCGAACCGGCCGCGATCTCGCCGACGACCGGCAGCTGGATCGGCGCTTCCCCGGCCGTGCGCACATCGACGCTCCGCACCGCGTACCCGTCAACCGCGGCCTGGTCGAAACCGGGCAGCGCGTGTTCGGCGACCACTTCCTCCGCGCAGAGCAGGCCCTGCGCCTCGGAAATCGCGACCCGCACCGGCCGCGGGCGCACGGCGGAGTCCAGGGTCAGCGCGATCTGCGCGTCGACCGAGCGGAAGTCGGTCAGCTCCCCGGATTCCTCCGTCGCGACGGTGCCGGCCACGGGTTCCGCTTGGGGTTCGACGGTGGTCTCGGCCGTCGTGTCGGCCGAGGCTTCCGCCGGGGCTTCGGCCGGGGTGGTGTCGAGGGAGTCCGTCATGGGCGATCGTTTCCGATCCGTTCGGTCAGCCAGGTACGCAGCGAAGGCCCGTACTCCGGGTCCTCGAGCGCGAAATCGACGGCGGCGCGCAGGAATCCGCCGGGGTTGCCGAGGTCGTGCCTCCCCCCGCGGTGGACGACGATGTGCACCGGATGTCCCTCGCGGATCAGCAGCGCGACCGCGTCGGTGAGCTGCAGCTCGCCGCCCGCACCCGGCTCGATCCGGCGCAGCGCGTCGAAGATCGCCCGGTCGAGCAGGTACCGCCCGGCCGCGGCGTAGGTCGACGGCGCGTCCTCCGGCTTGGGCTTCTCGACCATGCCGTGGACCTGCTTGACGTCCGGGTCGTCGGTGTCGCTGACGTCGAACACGCCGTACGGCGAGATCTGCTCCTTCGGAATGTCGAAGGCGCACAGGACGCTTCCGCCGAACTGGGCGCGCACCGCCGACATCCGGTCCAGGACCCCGGCGGGCAGCACCAGGTCGTCCGGCAGCAGCACGGCGACCGCGGTGTCCTCGTCGGTCAGGTTCGGCTCGGCCTGCGCGACCGCGTGCCCGAGCCCGAGGGCCTGTTCCTGGATCGCCACCTCGACGTCGAGCAGGCCCGGCCCGCGACGGACCTTGGCCAGCAGGTCGGTCTTGCCCTTGTCCTCGAGGGTTTTCTCCAGGCCCGGGTTCGCCTCGAAGTACCGGACGACTGCTTCCTTGCCCGGTGAGGTGACGATCACCAGCCGCTTCGCGCCCGCATTCGCCGCTTCGGTGGCGACGAGCTCGATCCCCGGTGTGTCGACCACCGGGAGCAGCTCTTTCGGCACTGCCTTCGTGGTCGGCAGGAATCGCGTACCGAGGCCAGCCGCAGGCACGATGGCGGTTCTGAAGGTCTGGGTGGTTGAGGCGCCCGTCATGGGCGCAAAGCCTAACCTGGTCTCATGCACGCGCCGGGCAATGAGACCCCGAGCAAGGCGGAGTGGCGGGCGAGAATCCTTCAAGCCCGCGCCGAACTGCCCCCCGAAGACCACGCCCGGGAAGCAGCCGCGCTCGCTTCCGCGGCGGCCTCAGTTGCTGCGCAAACGGTATGCGCGTACCTCCCGTTCGGCACCGAACCCGGCCGGATCTCGCTGGTAGCCGCACTGGCCGCGACCGGTGCCCGCGTCCTGCTGCCGGTGATTCCGGACACGCCAGGCCCCCTCGACTGGGCCGAGTACACCGGTCCGGACGCGTTGGTCCCCGGCCGTCTGCGCGGGGTCCGAGAACCGTCCGGCCCGCGCCTGGGGACGTCGGCAGTCGCGTCGGCAGAGGTGTTGCTGATCCCAGCGCTGGCCGTCGACCGCCACGGCACCCGGCTCGGCCGCGGTGCCGGCTACTACGACCGCACCCTGCCAGCGGCCCCAGACGTCCAGCGACTGGCGGTGGTGCGCACGGCGGAGGTCGTCGACCAGTTGCCCTCCGAACCGCACGACGTGCCGATGACAGCCGCATTGACGCCCGCCGGCTTGATCCGGCTGCCATCCCGACCCAGCTGCCCGGCTTGGCCCGGGCCGCGGTCTTGACCCAGCTGCGGTCGTGACCCAGGGCGGTCTCAACCCGACAGCCGTCTCGCCCCAGCCACCGTCTCGACCCAGCCACCGTCTCGCCTCAACCACCGTCTCGACCCGCCAGGCGTCTCGACCCAGCCACCGTCTCGCCTCAACCACCGTCTCGACCCGCCAGGCGTCTCGACCCAGCCACCGTCTCGACCCGCCAGGCGTCTCGACCCAGCCGCCGTGTTAACCCGACTGCCGTCTTGACCTGGCTCTGGTCTTGACCCGACTGCGGTCTTGAGCCGGGCTTGACCAGCCACCGTTGCCCGGCCGGGCGTCCGCTCGACCACCCTGACCAGCACGAACCCGCCCCGCCCCGCTCCACGTGGCAATGTGAGCAAGGGGGAATTGCGCTGGAGGAATGCCGTCCAGCACAATTGGGTTAGCACTCTTGTAGGTCGAGTGCCAGCGCATGAAGGAGCTTCAGTGCCCACGTATCAGTACGCCTGCAAGGAATGCGACCACCGCTTCGAGGCGGTGCAGTCCTTCTCCGACCCCAGCCTGACCATCTGCCCGCAGTGCTCCGGTCCACTGCGCAAGGTCTTCAGCTCGGTCGGGGTGGTCTTCAAGGGCAGCGGTTTCTACCGCACGGATTCGCGGGACGCGGGCAAGTCGAGCACCGCTGCGACCCCGGCCAAGACCGAGAGCGGCAAGTCCGACTCGTCGTCCACCACCTCCTCTTCGTCGACGTCTTCGTCCTCGAGCTCGTCCTCATCTTCCTCCTCGAGCACGACGAAAACGGCTTCAACGCCTTCCTGACCCCCGAGTTATCCACAAGGGGCCAGTTATCCACAGGCTGGCGAATCGGCTCTTCCGGCCGGTCCGCGGCGTCCTTAACGTCGGATTCGTGCGGCATCCCGCCGCACGGGAACCGACGAGGGGACGACCTTGAACACCTTGCTCCGCCGCCTGTCCTCGCTGCCTGATCCGCGTCTGCTGCGCGGCCGGCGAGCCCGGCTGCTCCGCCGCTGGCTCGCCGGAACACTGTTCTTGGCCGGCCTGGTCGTCCTGTTCCTGCCGCCCTCCGCGCGCGGCGCACCGGCCACCTCGACCGTGGTAGCAGCGCACGACCTGCCAGCGGGCTCAGTCCTGCGCACGGCAGACGTACGCGCCGTCGCACTGCCCGACCATCTCCGTCCGGCAGGTTCGCTTTCGTCAGCAGACGCCGTAACCGGGCGGCTTTTGTCCGGCGCTGCCCGATCCGGCGAACCCATCACAGACGTCCGACTGGTCGGCAACAGTCTCCCCGTATCGGGTGAACCCGGCGCCGTCACGGTCGCCGTCCGGATCGCGGATTCGGCCGTCGCGGAGTTGCTCCAGCCAGGTCAGCGCGTCGACGTCATCGCGGGCGCGAGTACCACAAATTCTGCGTCTGTGCTGGCCAGAGGGGCTGTGGTGGTCACCGTTCGGCGGTCCGGCGAGTCCGGCGGCCGATCATGGGGCCCGCCACAACAGGGTCCACTGGTGCTGGTGGCGGTGCCGCCGCAGGTTGCCACGCAGGTCGCAGCTTCCTCGCTGGAACGGCCGGTAGCGGTTACTCTCCGCTAACCCGACCCCGATGGGCGACGGCTGTCTTGCGGCGGCCAGGTGCCCGTCCTGAGTTCCTCTGGGAGCAGCAGTGCTGAAAGGCTTCAAAGACTTCCTGATGCGCGGAAACGTCGTCGACCTCGCGGTCGCCGTCGTCATCGGCGCCGCGTTCACCGCGATCGTCACCGCGTTCACCAACGGCCTGATCAAGCCGCTCATCAGTGCGCTGGGCGGGACCGACGCGGCGAAGGGCCTCGGCTTCAATGTCCTGCGCGGGAACGACGCGACCTTCATGGACTTCGGCAGCGTGATCAACGCGGCGATCAACTTCGTGATCGTCGCCGCGATCGTCTACTTCCTGATCGTGCTTCCGCTCAAGCACGTGCAGGAGCGCCGCAAGCGCGGCGAGGAACCCGGCCCGGCGGAGCCGACGGACGTCGAGCTGCTCACCGAGATCCGGGACCTGCTGCGCGCGCAACAGGGCGACGGCCCCTCCCGGCACGGACGCTGAGGGGTCACCGATCGTGATGCGGGGGCCGGTTCTCGAGATACCACGAATCCGGCGTGGTCTCCGGGCCCCGGCCCCGCTCATCGGACGTGGTCTCCGGCAGCACGTCGCCGAAGATCTCGTCGACCCGGCGGCGACGCTGGGCCTCGGTCACCGGCGGACGCGGTTCCTCGTGCGGCATGCGTCCATCGTCCCACTCGCTGTTTGACAAGTGCAGAGAGACACCGCGCGAGCTCAGACCTCTTCGAGGCCGGAGAGCTCGTCGATCACGTGCGGGACCAGCGACGAGAGAGTCGCCATGCCGTCGCGCACCGCGGCACGCGAACCGGCCAAGTTGACCACCAGCGTGCTGCCCGAGACGCCGGCCAAGCCGCGGGAGATCCCGGCGTCGACCGCGCCCGCGGCGAGCCCGGAGGCGCGCAGGGCCTCGCCGATGCCCGGGATCGGGCGGTCCAGCACCCCGGCGGTGGCGTCCGGGGTGCGGTCGCGCGGCGACACTCCGGTGCCGCCGACCGTGATCACCAGGTCCGCGCCGCCGATCACAGCCGTGTTGAGCGCGTTGCGGATGCCCGCGGTCTCGGCTTCGACGACCACGACGCCGTCCACGATGAACCCGGCTTCCTCGAGCAACTCGGTGACGAGGGGCCCGGAATTGTCCTCGTGTTCGCCGTGCGCGACCCGGTCGTCCACGATGACCACGAGTGCCCGGCCCAGCCGCTGTGCGCTCCGCTCCATGCCGACACCGTATCCGGTTCCGGACCTTCTTCGCCGCCACGGGCCCGGTGATTTCTGACGATTCGGTGACGTGGTCCACGCGGGCGCCGCGCGGACCTGGCCGCGCGGCCTAACGTCAGCCGGGTGCGAGTGCTCCTCACCGGCGGCGCCGGGTTCATCGGGTCCAGGATCGCCGACCAGCTAGCCGACGAAGGCGACGAAGGCGTCGTGCTGGACAACCTCCTGTCCACTGCGCACGGCTCCACCGCACCGCCCGAGTACACGCGTCGCCACCGCTTCCTGCGCGGCGATGTCACCGACGCCGAAATAGTCGCTGAGCTGCTCGATGGCGTCGATGCGGTCTGCCACCAGGCCGCCGTCGTCGGGCATGGCGTCGACCCCTCCGACGCGCCCTCGTACGCACTGAACAACGACTACGGCACCGCCGTGCTGCTGGCCGCGATGCACGCCGCGAAGGTGCGCAAACTCGTGCTCGCCTCGTCGATGGTCGTTTATGGCGAGGGACGCTATCTGTGCACGGAGCACGGCACTGTCCCACCAGCGCCCCGCCGGCAGTCCGATGTGGACGCCGGACGGTTCGATCCCGCCTGCCCGCGATGCGGTGCCGAGTTGGGCTGGCAACTCGTGCCCGAAGACGCTCCGTTGTTGCCTCGAAGCACCTACGCGGCAACGAAGCTGGCCCAGGAGCACCTGGCGGGCGCCTGGGCGCGTCAGACCGGCGGCACGGTCTGGGCGATGCGCTATCACAACGTGTACGGCCCGCGGATGCCTCAGAACACACCATATGCCGGGGTGGCCTCGCTGTTCCGGTCCGCGCTGGAGCGAGGCGAGGCGCCGACCGTGCTGGAAGACGGACGCCAGCAACGGGATTTCGTACACGTGGACGACGTAGCCCGGGCGAACGTCCTCGCGCTCCGCAGCGCCGGTCCAGAGGGGGATCTCACGCCGCTGAACGTCTGTTCCGGACAGCCGCACAGCGTCGGCGACCTGGCCCGGGAGCTGGCCCGCGCCTGCGGCGGGCCTGAACCGCGCATCGTCGGCGGCGCTCGGCCGGCCGATGTCCGGCACGTCGTCGCCGACCCGGCGCGGGCCCGGGAGCTGCTCGGATTCAGCGCGGAAACGTCATTCGAAGACGGCATCGCCGCGTTCGCCACCGCGGAGCTGCGCGCCCCGGTCACCCGATGAGGTGAAGATCACGTTCCGGAATGAATCGGCTGCGCCGGATCTTGATGCTGGGCATGCGTTCCATCGCGGTGGGGGACATCGAAATCCACGCACTGACCGACGGGCGGCTGCACCTGCCGTCCTCGTTCTTCCCGGGGCTCCAGGGCAAACGCTCTGCGCCGAGCACAGTTCCGGTCGTCACCGGCGCTTTCCTGGTCCGGGCGGGCAGCCGTGCTGTCCTGGTCGACGCCGGCTTCGGCCCGCGCGCGGCTGGTGCGCCGCATCTGCCGCAGCACTCGAGAGAAAAGCTGCACCCGCTGACCGAGCCAGCCGAGTCCGAACACAGCGGCGGGCTGCCCGCCGCACTAGCTGAGGCTGGCGTTTCCCGCGAAGACATCGACATTGTCGTGTTGACACACCTGCATGCCGACCACGTCGGCTGGGTCGCGCCGAACGGCGAGCCGTACTTCCCGAACGCAGAAGTCCGTTACGGCGCACCGGATTGGGCGGCGTTCGTCGAGCCCGCCGGGCGACACGATCGCGGCCGCGTCGCGCTGGAAGCACTCCGGGCCAAGGGCAAGCTGCGCGTGCTGATCGACGGCGAGAGCATCGCGCCGGGCGTCACCGTGCGGCACGCACCCGGGCACACGCCAGGGCATTACGTGCTGGAAGTGACGGACCAGGACCGGCGCGCGGTTCTGCTCGGCGACGTTTTCCAGATTCCCGCGCAGCTGACCGACCCGGCGATCAGCGCGGCGTCCGACGTGGACCCGGGACAGGCGGAGCTGACCCGCCGCCGCTGGCTGGGCGAAGTCGCCGGCACCGGCACGATCGTCGCGGCGCATTTCCCGGACGAGCCGTTCTTCCGGATCGCGGCCGACCGCACCGTGGAGCCGGTCTCGGCAGTCGCCGCGTCCTGACTGTCCAGAGTGGAGTGACAGCTCAGGAGGCCGCCAGCGGCAACCGCACCTCGAAGCGGCATCCTGGGCCGTGGTTCCGCACGCCGATGCGGCCACGGTGCGCCTCGACCAGCCCTTTCGCGATCGCCAGGCCCAGCCCGCCGCCGCTGGTGCGGTCCGGGGTGCGGGCCTGCGTCCCGCGGAAGGCGACGTCGAAGACCCGGCCGATCTCGTCGTCCGGGATGCCGCCGCAGCCGTCGTCCACGGCGAGCAGCGCCTGATCTCCGTCGATGCCGATCTGCACGGCGACCGTGCCGTCCGGCGGCGTATGCCGGATGGCGTTGGAGACGAGGTTCCGCACGATCCGCGCCAGCTCCGGGTCGCTGCCGGACACCACCGGCCACGCCGAAGCGTTCTCCAGGACCCGCACGCGTTTCCGGTCGGCCACTGGCGACTGCGCGGCGACCGCGTCGCTCACGACGTCGCGCAGCGGCACCGCCGACATGCTCAGTTCCAGCGCGCCGGCGGTGATCCGGGACAGCTCGAACAAGTCGCCGACCATGCCGGACAGCCGGGTGGTCTCGCCGCTGATGCGCTGGGCGTAATCGGCCACCTCGGCGCGTTCGGAAACCACGCCGTCGGCCAATGCCTCCGCCA
This sequence comes from Amycolatopsis benzoatilytica AK 16/65, assembly GCF_000383915.1. Lineage (NCBI taxonomy): Bacteria > Bacillati > Actinomycetota > Actinomycetes > Pseudonocardiales > Pseudonocardiaceae > Amycolatopsis > Amycolatopsis benzoatilytica. The sequence continues at coordinate 8,119,806 of NZ_KB912942.1, read as the reverse complement.
TCGCCTGAATGCCGGCCAGCGGACTGCGGAGGTCGTGGCTGATCCACGCCACGAGCTCGCGACGTGACGCCTCAGCCGCGCGTTCGCGTTCGCGAGCCTCGCGTTCCCAGACGCTGCGCCGCGCGATGATCCGGCCGAGGATCATCGCCGCGGGCACCGCCACCAAGGCGACCAACAGGCAGACGAGCACTTCCGTGGTCAAGGCTTCGGTGAACATGAAGCCGCTTACGCCCAGGATGCCGACCAGCATCGCGGCGATCGGCGTCAGCACGAGCACGGTCATCGTGGTGACCAGCGATCGGCGGCGCAGCAGGTAGAGCACGAGCGCTCCGAGCGCCGCGATCGGCAACGCGAACAGCAGCGCGAGCGGAAGAATATGCAGCGCGTGGACGAGCATGTCCCACGCGGACTCGCCCGAGCCGATCACGGCTGTGCCTCGTCATAGCGGTAGCCGACCCCCCACACCGTGGCGACCCGAGTCGGTTTGGCGGGGTCTCGTTCGATCTTCTCGCGCAGCCGCCGCACGTGGACGGTCACCGTGGACTGGTCGCCGAAGTCCCAGCCCCACACCTTGCCGAGCAGGTCGGCTCGGCTGAACGCGACGCCGGGATGAGCGAGGAAGAACGCGAGCAGGTCGAACTCGCGCGTGGTCAGCGGCAGCGCCACGCCGTCCAGGGTCGCCTGGCGGGCGTTCATCTGGAGCCGGAGGTTGCCGTCCGCCAGTTCGGCGATGGGCGGCTCCGGACGCGGCATCCGGGCCCGGCGCAGCACGGACGCCACCCGCAGAGTGAGTTCCTTGGGGCTGAACGGTTTGGTGACGTAGTCGTCCGCGCCCAGCTGCAGCCCGGCGATCCGGTTCTCCTCCTCGCCGAGGGCGGTGAGCATGACGATCGGCACGTGGCTGGTCTGCCGCAGGCGCTTGCAAACCTCCAGGCCGTTCAGACCGGGCATCATCACGTCGAGCACCACCAGGTCCGGTTCGCGTTCGGCGAACCGGGCGAGCGCGGCCGCGCCGTCGCCGGCCTGGTCGACCGTGAAGCCGGCGGTTTCGAGGTAACGGCGGACGACGTCGCGCACTGTCTCGTCGTCGTCCACCACGAGCACGCGACCCGCTTGGTCTTCCATGCCTCACCTCACCAGTTCGTCAGCAGCAGGTGGTTGACGGCCAGCGCCGTCACCGCCTGTCCGGCCAGCCACCAGCGGCGGTGGCCGGCCGGGAGCAGCGCGGTGGCCGGGATCAGCCACGCGCCGAACGGTAGCCAGATCCGTTCTACCTCAGCCTTCGACAGGCCGGACGAATCGGCGAACACGATCGTGAGCAGCGCGGCCAGCACGATCAGCAGCACCGGGTCGCGCAGGAGCGTCCGGCGAGTGGGCAGGAAGGCCGCCGCCACGACCCCTCGCCGGGCACCCGCGATCACAGCCGGTCCGCAGGCGACGGCTACCGCGGCCAAATCGGCCCACACCCAGTAGGAATACGGCCGCACGAGCGCGACGCCCTGGTAGTAGCGCTCGACCACGAGGTGATAGCCGTCCAGCCACCAGAATCCGGCCAATGCGAACACTCCGACCACGGCCAGGGCCCCGACCACAGCACCCAGCGTCGCGCGCCATTGCCTGCCGAGCACCGCGACGGCAAGCGCGACCAAGCCCAGCAAGATGAGGCCGTAGGAGAGAAAAATGCCGAAGCCGACCAGCACCCCGGCAGCCAATGCCGCAGGCCAGGCATAACCACGGCGGTCCCGGAAGCCCACTGCGGCAAGAGCGAGCAACGCGATACCGGTGGCCGTCACCCCGGTGAACAGTCCGTCGCCGGACACGCCCAGCCACACCGCGCCTGGGCTCAGCACCGCAAACGGCAGCGCGGCCCGAGCAGCGGCCAGGCGGCCGAGCAATCCGACCGTCGCGGGCACGGCGACCGCGACCAGCGCCCCGACCAAGATCACAGCCGTGGACGCCCATCCGCCGCCGCGGAGGCCGAGCCGGTCGAGCCATACGAACACCAGCGTCGCGGCTGGCGGGTGGCCGGAGACGTGAGTGGTCCAGGAGTTGGGCTGGAAGTCGAGGATGCGCGAGGAGAACTCGCGCAGGAAGCGCGGGATGTCCGTGATGCCCGGGACTTCGTGCAGGTACTCCTGGACGGTGGTCAGACGGCCGGCGAACCCGCGCGTCCAGCCGTCCACCATCGCGAGCGAGAAAATCCAGGCGAGGGACGTCGCGTAGCCGGCGGCGAGAGCGCGCCGCCAGGGCAGGCGAGCAGCGAGAGCCGGGCCGTGCAGGACTACTCCAGCGGCGATCAGAACCGCGAAAACCGAGCCAGGGCCGACGTGCGGAAGCCAGTGCGCGAATAACGGCGGCGCGAACGCATAGATCACCACGTCCGAACCAGGACGGTTGTAATACAGGCCAACGGCGGTGGCGGCGGCGATCACCAGAAGCGCGACGCCGATCGTCACGAGATCGGCCCGAAACCGAGGCCGGACGGGAACGGGAGGGCGCGGCTCCGCGAGCCGGGCAGTCTTGGTCGACTCGCTCATCACCGGCCACGATAACGCCGCTGGCGGTGCTCCGACGGCGGGCGGAGGGATCCGTGAGAACTCGGTAAGATCTGGCAGTCCGTCACGATTTGGTAAGCACTACAAGGGTTTTGCACTGTCCTTTGCAGACCTAGCGTACGCCTCGTGAACGAATTCGGAGTGGACGTCGTCCTGCCCTGCCTCGACGAGGCGGCCGCGCTGCCGGGCGTGCTCGCCGGGCTGCCGCCAGGATATCGCGCGATCGTCGTGGACAACGGATCCCGCGACTGTTCTCCCGAGATCGCGGCCGCCCACGGCGCGAAGGTCGTCGACGAACCGCGCCGCGGCTACGGTGCCGCGGTCCATGCCGGGCTGGAGAGTTCGACGGCGGACATCGTCTGTTTCGCCGACGCGGACGGTTCGCTCGACCTGGCCGACTTGCCCCGGCTGGTGGCGGCCGTCGAGAACGGCGCCGACCTCGCGGTGGGACGGCGGGTGCCCGTGTCCCGCGCGGTCTGGCCGTGGCACGCCAGAGCCGGGAATGCCCTGCTGTCACTGCTATTGCGGTCGCGAGGTCTGCCGGTGCGGGACATCGCGCCGCTGCGGGCGGTGCGGCGGGGGGACCTGCTGGAACTCGGCATCGCCGACCGCGCGTTCGGCTATCCGCTCGAACTGCTGGTGAAGGCCCAGCGCGCCGGCTGGGCGGTCCGGGAGTTCGACATCGCATACCGGGAGCGGGCGAAGGGCACGAAATCGAAGGTGTCCGGTTCGGTGCGCGGAACGTGGCGAGCCGCGCGGGACTTCGGGCGGGTGCTGGTCCGATGACGTTCTGTCTGTTGATTGTCGCGAAGGCTCCGGTGCCGGGCTTCGCGAAAACCCGGTTGTGCCCGCCCGCTACCGCAGAACAGGCCGCGGAGATCGCGGCTTGTGCTCTGCTGGACACGTTGTCCGCCGCGTTCGCCGCCGACGGCGCGCTCCCGGTGGTGGCGATGACCGGCGAACTCGGTGCCGCGGCGCGAGGCACCGAGATCGGCCGAGCGCTGCGGAACGCCACTGTGATCGCCCAACGGGGCTGGGACTTCGGCACCCGGCTGGCCAACGCGCACGCCGACACCGCCGCCGTGCACACCGGACTGCCGGTGCTGCAGATCGGCATGGACACGCCACAGGTCTCCCCAGGCTTGTTGACCTCGGCGATCGCGCCGGTGCTCGCCGGCAACAGCTCGGCCGTGCTCGGCGGCGCGGAAGACGGCGGCTGGTGGGGCCTCGGTCTCGCCGATCCAAGGCAGGCGCAGGTGCTCGCCGGGGTGCCGATGTCGCAGCCGGACACCGGTTACCGCACTCTGGCCGCGCTCCGCGGCGCGGGGCTGCGAGTCAGCGAACTGCCCGTACTGTCCGATGTGGACACCATGCCGGACGCGCGGAAGGTCGCCGCCGGGCGGCCGGGCAGCAGGTTCGCGGCGGCGGTCGACGCGGTGGGAGCGGCGGCGTGAAACTCGCGACAGGACGGGAATTCGACCGCGGGCTGCTCGGCCAGCACTGCTGGCTGGAACTGTCGAACGGCAGCCGGATCGAGCTGCCGGTCGGCCGCTGGGCGGACGACAACAGCGCTGGCGACGCCGTTCTGCTCGACGCGTGTGCGGGCCCGACGATCGACGTCGGCTGCGGGCCGGGCCGGCTCACGGCTGCCTTAGCTCGCCGAGGAGTGGTGGCCCTCGGCGTGGACACGTCCCCCGTCGCGGTGCGGCTGACTCGTCGGCGCGGGGCAAGCGCACTGCAGCGCAATGTCTTTCGGCAGCTTCCCGGCGAAGGTCGGTGGAGTCACGCACTGCTGGCCGACGGCAACATCGGGATCGGCGGCGATCCCGATGCGCTGCTGCGTCGGCTCCGCGATCTGCTCAGCCCGACCGGCGACGTTCTCCTGGAGCTGGATGCACCTGGGCACGGCCTGCGGCGCGAGCACGTCCGGCTGCGGCCGGATCCCGCCGGCCGGTGGTTCACCTGGGCTTGGGTCGGCGTCGACGCCATCGCCGAAGTCGCGACCCGGACCGGCTTCCGGGTCGCCTGGACGGTCAACCGAGGACACCGCTGGTTCGCCAGGCTGGTGCGCGCATGAAACCCGGACGGCTGACCACCGCGTGGCGCGGAATCGACGCTCGGGTCTCCCACGCGCAGGCCAAGATCGGCGAGCGCGCCAAGGCCATCGATCGCCGGGTTCCGAGGCCGGACCGGTTCAAGGGCGGTGCGCACGGCGAACGGGCGACCGCGCGAGTCGGCGGTCTGCTCGGGCTCGCGTTCCTGATCTGTTTCGCCACCGGGCTGCTGAGCCACCTCATCCAGCATCCACCAGGATGGTTCTTCTGGCCGAGTCGTCCGGTGTGGCTGTACCGGGTGACGCAGGGCGCACACGTGCTGTCCGGAATCGCGGCGATTCCGTTGCTGCTGGCCAAGCTGTGGAGCGTGTATCCGAAGCTGTTCGAGCGGCCGCTGGTGCGCTCCATCCCGCACGCAGTCGAGCGGCTGTCGATCCTCGTGCTATCCGGTGCGGCGTTCTTCGAACTGAGTTCGGGACTGCTGAACGTCGCGCAAAACTATCCGTGGAACTTCTACTTCCCGCAGGTCCACTACGCGGTGGCGTGGGTGGCGATCGGATCGATTCTGGTGCACGTCGCGGTGAAGCTCCCGGCGATCCGGCGGGCGCTGAGCCGCGAGGCGACTCCGGCCGAACCGACTGGACACGGCCTGTCGCGGCGCGGATTCCTCACGACCACCGGAGTCGCGGCTGGCGTCGCCGTGCTGGCCACCGCGGGCGCGACGGTCCCCGCGCTGCGCGGCATCTCCGGGCTGTCCTGGCGGTCGGACAAGGGCACGCAGAAACTGCCCGTCAACCGCACCGCGGTGGCGGCGCAGGTCACCCGGGCCGCGCTCGATCCCGGCTGGCGGCTGTCGGTGGTGACACCGGCGGGGAGGCGGCAGTTCACGCTGACCGAATTGCGGGCACTGCCGCAGTCCACTGTGGAACTGCCGATCGCGTGCGTCGAAGGATGGAGCCAGCTGGCGACCTGGCGCGGCATCTCGTTCCCGGACCTGCTGCGGGCGGTGGGCAGCAAGCCGGGCGTGGAGGTGCGCGTGACGTCGTTGGAGAAGACCGGGCTGTACGGGATCAGCACGCTGCCCGGCGAGCACACCGCGGACCCGCTCACCTTGCTGGCGCTGGAACTGAACGGCGAGGTGCTGAACCTCGACCACGGCTTCCCGTGCCGGGTGATCGCGCCCAGCCGGCCGGGCGTGCTGCAGACGAAGTGGGTAGAGAAGCTGGAGGTGCGGTGAAGACCGGGCGGATTCTGCTCGCATTGCCAGGCCTGGCGGCGCTGGCGTACGGGATCGTGCTGTTCCTCGATTACGCGGTGCCCGCGTGGCCGGACAGCCTCACCACGGTGCTGTGGATCGGCGGCGGGCCGATCGTCAACGACGCGGTGTTCGCGCCAGCGACGGCCGTGATCGGGCTGCTGGCGGCTCGGTTCCTGCCGAAGCCGTGGCGGGTGCCGGTGCAGATCGGGGCGGTCCTCACCGCGGTGCTGGTGTTCGTCGCGTTTCCGCTGCTGTGGCGTCCGTACGGGGTACCGCCGAAGCCTGGGCTGCACGACGGGAACACCTGGCTGGGGTTGCTGCTCACGCTCGCCGCGGTGTGGGCGGCCGTGCTTCTTGCCTCGATAGTCCGGTTTGTTCGGATCAGCCGGCGGGCGGCCCAGAAAATTCGGCCGCGCGCAGCTCGTTGACCTGGGTCTTCTTCCGGTACCGGAATTTTCCCGCGAATTCGGCGTTTGGGACGGAGCAGGGGCGGGCACTTCACCGCCTGCGGAGAGGCTCTCCGTGCCGAGTCGGAGGCGGCACGGAGAGCCTCTTCGTGTTTTCGCGCGCGTGCCCGGTTTTCTTCGCTGGACAGGAAAACGACCACGCGCGACCGGCATTGCTGCACCGGTCGCGCGCGGCCTGCAAAGGTTCGGCCCCTGCGCGGCGAAGGGGTCCGAGCCGTGGCTGGTCTCGGCCGCGCCCTGCGGCCGAGCGTTCTAGTTGACCTGCACGGGCTGTCCGCCCAGGGTGACCTGCACCGTGCGGCCGTCGGCCAGGGTGAAGGTGACCTGCTCGCCGGGAGCCCGGGTGCGGATCGCGGCGACGAGCGTGTTGGCGCTGTCGATGACGCGCGAATCGATCTTGGTCACCACGTCACCGGACTTCAGGCCGGCCTTCTCCGCCGGGCTGCCCGGCGTGATGTCGCCGAGCTGTGCGCCGCCCTGGGGCGCGTCGCCGACCTTGGCCCCGATGAACGTCTGGTTCGCGTGGCCGGTCTTGATGATGTCATCGGCGGTGCGGCGTGCCTGGTCGATCGGGATGGCGAAGCCGATGCCGACGTTGCCGCCCTCGGATCCGCTGCCCTGGCCGCGGCCCGAGTTCGGGCTGTAGATGGCCGAGTTGATGCCGATGACCTGGCCGTCCATGTTCGCCAGCGGACCGCCCGAGTTGCCCGGGTTGATCGCCGCGTCGGTCTGGATCGCGTCCATCACGGTGGCCTGGTCGGTCTGGTCGCCGCCCGCCTGCACCGGACGGTGCAGCGAGCTGACGATGCCGGAGGTGACCGTGCCGGTCAGCTCGAAGGGCGATCCGATCGCCACCACCTGCTGGCCGACCCGCAGGTCGTCGGAGCGGCCGAGCGAGACCGGCGTGAGGTTGCCGACGCCGGACACCTTGACCACCGCGATGTCCGTGGTCGGGTCCCGGCCGACGACCTTCGCCGCGGCCTTCTTGCCGTCCTGGAACACCGCCTGGATCTGGCCGCCGTTCGCGGCGACCTCGACCACGTGGTTGTTGGTGAGGATGTAGCCGTCGTTGCTGAGTATGAAGCCGGAGCCTTCGCCCGCCGCGGTCCGGCCGGACACCTGCAGCTCGACGACGCTCGGCGACAGTTTCTGCGCCACCGACTCGACCGACCCGGCCGGCACGTTCCCGGTCTGCTGCGCGGGCTTCGGCTGGTCGAGCGCGTTCACCGAAGGACCGGACGACCCGCCGGTCAGATAGCCGACGGTCCCGCCCGCCACGCCGCCGATCACCAGCGAAACGAGGGCGACGCCCGCGAGCAGCTTGCCGGCGGAGTTCTTCTTCTCGCGCTGCGGGGGGACGCCGTAGGCGGCGGTTCCGGGCGCGCCGTACGGGTTGACCGGGATGCCAGTGGGCGGCGTCGGCTGCCCGGCGGCTCCGTAAGCCGCGTACTGGCCGCTGTATGGCTCACCCGCGCCAGGGTGGGCACCGGCAGGCACCGGACCGCTGTGCGGTGCCGAAGCGCCTTGGGCGGGCGATGCGCCGGGCTGCGGCGCCGAACCGCCTTGCGGGGCGCTGGCGGCCTGCGCCGACCACGGGTTCGGCGTGCTCTCCGGTGCGGCACCGTACGGGCCACCAGCCGGCGGGTTTGGCGCGCTCTCCGGTGCGGTGCCGAACGCACCGGCAGCCGGTCCGGCGGACCCCGCCTCCGGCTGGCTGCCGCCAGTCGCGGGTCCGACCGGGGACGATTGCCCCTCTGCGGCTGGTTGTGCTGGTGTCTGCTGCCAGGCCGCCTGGCCTTCGGTGCCCGGCTGGGCACCCGGGTCCTGGCGACCCGCCGCGGAGCCGGGCGCGTGGGGGTCGTTCTCGGTCATGTCCTCACCTAAGCGGCTGGGCCTGAGAGGTTCCTGAGTCGAACCTGTGTTTCCTAGATGAGTATGCCGGGTCTTTGGCTCAGCCTGCCGCGCGAAGGCGTTCCGCGATCTGCTCCGGCGTGGCGTCGTTGATCCAGACCGCCATGCCGGATTCAGACCCGGCCAAGTACTTCAGCTTGTCTTTGGCGCGGAGTACCGAGAAGAGCTCCAGGTGCAGCCACGACAGATCCCGGTCCCGCCGCACCGGAGCCTGGTGCCAGCCCGCGATGTAAGGCAGCGGACGGTCATACAGCGCGTCGCAGCGACGGAGGACATCGAGGTACACGCGGGCGAAGTCGTCGCGCTCGGCTTCGGTTAGCGACGGCAGATCCGGCATCTGCCGGTGTGGCACGATCTGGATGTGCACCGGCCAGCGCGCGGCCGGCGGCACGAACGCCGTCCAGTGTTCGCTGGTCACGATGACTCGGGCGCCGGACTTCTGCTCGGCGGCCAGCACCTCGCCAAGCACCGAACCGCCGTGCTCGCGAGCGACCGCCAGCATCCGTTCGGTTTTCGGGGTGACGAAGGGATACCCGTAAATCTGGCCGTGCGGATGCGAGAGTGTGACGCCGATTTCCTCGCCGCGGTTTTCGAACGGGAAGACCTGCTCGACGCCGGGCGTCTCGGCCAGCGCGGCGGTCCGGTCCGCCCACGCGTCGACCACGAGCCGCACCTGCTCCGGAGTGAGCCGGGAGAACGCGCCGTCGTGGTCGCTGGTGAAGCAGACGACCTCGCAGCGGCCGAGGCCGGGCGCGGACGGCACCAGCCCCAGCCCGTCCACAGTGGACGACTCACCGGCCGCCTGCTGGGAGAACGACGGGAAGCGGTTCTCGAACACGACGACGTCGTAGTCGGCTTCCGGAATTTCGCTCGGCTTGCCGGGCCGGGTCGGGCAGAGCGGGCACAGGTCGGCCGGCGGCTTGTACGTGCGGGTCTGGCGGTGCGCCGCCATCGCGACCCATTCGCCGGTCAGCGGATCCCGGCGGATCTCCGACGCCGCCGCGACCGGCGGCAGATCCCGGGTGTCCGCGGCAAGCCGCTCGCTGGCGTCGTCGTGGTCGAAATAGATGATTTCCCGGCCGTCGGCCAGGTGTCGCACAGTGCGTTTCACGCTTCTTCTGCCTCGAGGTTCTCCGCCGTTTCGGCGATCAGAAGTTCACCGACCCGCTCCGCGAGTTCTTCCCGCGCGCAGCTGTCCAGTCCGTCGTCGGTCACCACGACCTGGGCTTCTTCCAGGTCCGCGATCGTGGAGATGCCGACCGTGCCCCACTTCGTGTGGTCGGCCAGCACCACGAGCCGCCGGCCGGCCTCCACAAGCGCGCGGTCGGTTTCGCTCTCGGTGAGGTTCGGGGTGGTGAAGCCGGGGCCGACGGCCATCCCGTGCACGCCGAGGAACACCAGGTCCAGGTGCAGTGTCCGCAGGCTCTGCACGGCGACCGGGCCGACCAGCGCGTCCGACGGCGTGCGCACCCCGCCGGTGAGCACCACCGTGCGGTCCGGCTGCGCGGAGCTGCGCAGGACGTCGGCGACCTGGATCGAGTTGGTGACGATGGTGAGGCCCTCGACGCCGTCGAGCGCGTGCGCGAGCGTCCAGGTGGTGGTGCCCGCGGACAGACCGATCGCGGTGCCCGGCTTGACCAGGGTGGCCGCCAGTCCGGCGATGGCTTCCTTCTGCGCGCGCTGCCGCACCGACTTCGCCTCGAACCCGGGCTCGTCAGTGCTCTTGCCGACCAGCGAAGTGGCCCCGCCGTAGACCTTTTCCACCAGGCCGCGGCCGGCGAGCACGTCGAGATCGCGCCGGACCGTCATGTCGGAGACGCCGAGCCTCGCGACGAGGTCACTGACCCGGACCGCACCGGCCCGGCGTGCTTCCTCGAGGATCACCGCTTGTCGCTGCCGCGCGAGCACCGCCACTCCCCAAGCACACCATCAACTGCACAAAATCCTACACGATTCAACATCGGTGGTGCGCGACGTGCAGATGGCCGTCCCCCGGCTGGGCGACGGCCAACCGGGGACAGTGCGGAGAAATCAGTCGACCGGCGCTCCCGGCAGCCGGATGGTGAGCAGCGCGCCGCCTTCTGGTGCGCGGTTCGCGTACACCGTTCCGCCGTGCCGTTCGGCCGCGTGCTTGACGATCGCCAGCCCGAGTCCGGACCCGGGCAGGGTGCGGGCCTCCGACGAGCGGTAGAAGCGGTCGAACACCTTGGGCAGGTCCTCCTCGGCGATGCCAGGGCCGGAGTCCGCGACCTCGACCACCGCGGTGCCGTCGCCGAGCGGACGCAGCGTGACCCGCACCCGCGAACCCGGCGGCGAGAACTTCACGGCGTTGTCCAGCAAGTTCAGCACCGCTCGTTCCAGCGAGCTGTTGTCGCCGGTGAGCACCCACGGCTGCAGGGAGACCTCGAACTCGATCTCGCCCGCCCGCCGCCGGGCCCGGTCCAGCGCGCGCTCGACCACGTCCATGACGTCGACGCGTTCGGTCTGCTCGCGCGGTTCGTCCTGCCGAGCCAGTTCCACGAGGTCGCCGATCAACTGGGTGAGCTCGTCGAGCTGGCCGCGGATGTCGGCCTCGATCTCCGAGCGGTCTCCCTCCGGCAGCGACGGCGCGCCCGGGCGGCTGGCCGACAGCAGCAGTTCGAGGTTGGTGCGCATGGACGTCAGCGGAGTGCGCAGCTCGTGGCCGGCGTCGGCGACCAGCTGCCGCTGCCGTTCCTGCGATTCCGCGACCGTGCCGAGCATGATGTTGAAGCTGTGCGTGAGCCGGGCGAGCTCGTCGTCGCCGCTCACCGGAATCGGTCGCAGGTCGCCTGTCGCGGCCACGCGTTCGGCCGCCGACGTCAGCCGGTCGACCGGCCGCAACCCGGCGCGCGCGACCGCCGTGCCCGCACCCGCGGCCACCACGATCCCCGCACCACCGACCAGGAACAGCACCAGGGCCAGCTGGTTCAGCGCGCGCATCGTCGGCGCCATCGACTGCGCCAGCACGATCGCCTGACCGTGCCCGAGCGGCACCGCGGCGACCCGCATGTTGGTGGTCAGGTCGGTCCGGATCGACTGCGGCAGCACGCCGGTCGCGACGCTCATTTCCTGCGGCCCCACCGGCGGCCGGGTACCTGGTTGCGGGTAGATCAGGTCGCCGGTGATGCCGTTGAGCGCACCGATTTGCAGGTCCGCGCTGGCCAGCAGAGCACCCGGCACTTCGCGCAGCTGGGAAGTCGGCACCTGAGGTGAATTCGCCGCGGCTTCCGCTCGGGCGAGCAAGCTGTCGTCGAGCTGGTTCAGGAGGTTTTCGCGCACCACGTAGTACGCACACAGCGACACCAGCGCCACCGCCCCCGCGACACACGCGGCAGCCAGCAGCGTGACCCGGCCGCGCAGCGAGAACCGGCGAGTGCTCCACCGGGTGCCGCGCGGGTCGGGGACCTGTCCGTGCTCTCCGGGCTCTCCGGCGGAACCGGACTGGGCGGCGGCCGGATCGGTCACGGCGGAGTCTCGCGCAGGACGTACCCCACTCCACGCACCGTGTGGATCAGCCTCGGCTCGCCGTCCGCTTCCGTCTTGCGGCGCAAGTAGCCGACGTAGACCTCCAGTGCGTTGCCCGACGTCGGGAAGTCGTAACCCCATACTTCCTCCAGGATCCTTCCGCGGGTCAGCACGTGCTTGGGGTACGAGAGGAACAGCTCGAGCAGCGCGAACTCGGTACGGGTGAGACTGATCTCGCGACCGCCGCGGCGGACCTCGCGAGTACCCGGGTCCAGCGTCAGATCGCCGAACGAGAGCACCTCGGACGTCTCGCCCTGCTGCCCGTCCGGGACCGCGCGGCGCAGCAGCGCACGCAGCCGGGCGAGCAGTTCCTCCAGGGCGAACGGTTTCGGCAGGTAGTCGGCGGCACCCGCGTCGAGGCCGGAGACCCGGTCGGAGACGGTGTCCCGCGCGGTCAGCACGAGAATCGGCAGGTCGTCGCCGGTGCTGCGGAGCCGTCGGGCCACCTCGAGCCCGTCCAGCCGCGGCATCATGACGTCCAGGACCATCGCATCCGGCCGATTGGCCAGGATCGCCTCCAACGCCTGCGCACCATCGCTCGCGAGCTCCACGGTGTAGCCGTTGAACTCCAAAGACCGCCTGAGCGATTCACGGACGGCACGGTCGTCGTCCACCACGAGGATGCGCATGCCGTCAGTCTTGCTCAGAGTGCTGAGACCCGCCTAAGAACACACGCAGAACACACAAAGAGGGCTGGCGACGTGCCCGAGGTAACAGTGACGGAAGCTCCTCCGCTCACTGAGAGTGCTCCTCCGGCGGCCGGGCGACCGGCGCGTTCCAATGCCGCCACAGAGTCAGCACGCGGATCGCCACCACGACCACCGCGGAGAAGGTCGTGACCACTCCCGCCGGGAGATGCAGGTCGTGCCCGATCCACACGCACACCGCGCCGGTCAGCGCGGCCATCGCATAGATCTCCTTGCGCAGCACGAGCGGGATCTCCCGCAGCAGCAGGTCGCGGACCGCGCCGCCGCCGATGCCGCTCGTCATCCCGATCAGGCAGGCGGCGTACCCGGCGGTCCCGGCGTTGATCGCCACCGTGGTCCCGGCCGTGGCGAACACTCCCAGCCCGACCGCGTCGGCGAGCAGCACCGCGTGCCGCAGACGGGCGACCTGCGGATGGAAGGCGAACACCACCAGTGCCGTCACCGCGCACACGGCCAGGTAAGGCCAGTTGCGCAGGGTCGTCGGCGGGTGGATGCCGAGGAGCACGTCGCGCATGATGCCGCCGCCGAGCGCCGTGGTCAGGCCGACCACGACGACGCCGAACACGTCCAGCCGCGCCCGGACCGCGGCCAGCGCACCGGACGCGGCGAACGCCACCAGCCCGAGGAACTCGAGCGCGGTCAGCAGCATCTACTGGTCGATGAGTCCGCCGCGGTAGGCCAGCAGCGCGGCCTGCACCCGGTTGGCGGCGCCGATCTTCGACAGCACCGCCGAGACATACCCCTTGACGGTCGCCTCGGACAGGTGCAGCCGCCCGCCGATCTCGGCGTTCGAAAGGCCCTGGCCGATCAGCGCGACGACCTCGCGTTCGCGTTCGGACAGCGAGGCCAGCAGCTTGCGCGCCGGCTGGGCGGCCCGCTGCTCGTCGCGGTGGCTCTGCACCATCCGCACGGCCACGCCCGGGTCCAGGACGGCACCGCCCTTGGCGAGGTCGCGGACCGCGCGCAGCAGCGCCGCCGGATCGATGTCCTTCAGCAGGAAGCCGTTGGCGCCGAGCCGCAGCGCAAGGCTGACGTACTCGTCGATGTCGAAGGTGGTCAGCATGGCGACGGTGGGCGGATCGGGCAGCGCCAGGATCGCCCGGAGCGCGCGAATGCCGTCGTCGGGCGCGCGCATCTTGATGTCGAGCAGCGCGACGTCCGGGTGATAGCGGCGGGCTACCTCGACCGCTGATCTGCCGTCGCTGGCCTCGCCCACGATTTCGATGTCCGCAGCACCGGACATCATGGCGCGCAGCCCTGACCGAACCAGTTCCTCGTCGTCGGCGAACATGAGCTTGATCAACGAAGCCCTCCGGCAGCCCGTGGGTTTGGAGGCGGCTCCCCGCACCCGTTACGGAAGATTACCTACTGTTGTTCATGCTTTCGAAACCAGACACGACCAGGTGACGAGACTCGTCCACCGGAGCGGCCCGGACCGGGCATTGCCTCCATCCCGGGGTCACCCACTTGAGTGATCCATTGCGAAGAGTCTCACGGTCCGCCGCTCGCGGGAAGATCGCGCTCCAACAGAGACCGGACTGCGGCAGGCACCACGGCCGGAATCGCGGTGCAGACCATCCCGCACGCCGACCAGCCCGGCGAGCGTCTCCGCTCCGGCGCGGCGGCCGAGCCGGACTCGGGCAAACGGGGGCACGACAGCACCCCTCTGGTCCTTTCCACAACGGCAGAGCGCGAGCTGAGCCCAACGGCCAGGGGCGCTGACCTCGGATTACTCGTCCATTCGGGGGTGTGACATCCATTTTTGACGCGTCACAGTCCGGTTTGTGGTCTCCTGTGCCCTTGCTGGCCGGATCGAGCCAAAGGGGGCAACTGTGAAGAGTGTGATCTGGTGGTCGATCGGACTGCTGTTCGGTTTGGGCCTGGTCGCGATCGGCTTGTTCAGCACCGGCGACACCACCGGTGGCAAGGTGCTGTGCGGCGGCGAGGAAATGCGGCCGGGCACCTACTGCGAGGAAACCTCGTACGGACAGAAGAGCCAGCACACCTACGAGGAGAAGCTGCAGGACCAGATCGACAGCGCGAAAAGCTTCAACAACGGCGGCAACTGGATCACCGCCGGTGTCGGCGGCGTGATCGCGGCCGGCTGTGGCTGGCGGCTGGTCGTGGCGATCCGGCGGGTGCGCAGGCGCGGTACCGCCTCGACGGAGTCCGGCGAGCAGATGCCGATCGGGCAGGGCACAGGCGGACAGCCACCGTCCGGGTTCCCCGCGTGGTCAGCGGCCCAGCAACCGGGATTCCAGCCGGGACAAGGGTCCCAGCGATCCGGCTATCCGCAGACTGCCACCTTCCCGCCGGGGTATCCGCAGGCACCCGGGTTCCCACCGCCGACACATCCGCAAACACCTGGGTTCCAGCAGCAGGGGTATCCACCGGACTACGCCCAGCCGGCAACACCGCCTCCGCCGGGATTCCCGCAACAGCCGGGACACCTGCCGCAGGCCGGACCCCGGCCGGAGTAATCGCGTCCGGGGCCACGGCATGGAGGCCGTGAGGAGAATTCGTTCCGCGGTCCGGCCAGATCACAAGCCGCTGCGACCGAACGCACGAACCCGTCGCGGCCGGCAGGGTCGAAATGCCGTCATGGCAGGCGATTCCGCTTATGGCCGTTGCCTCCATGATCCGGTCTATCGGTGGTGGACAGTAGAATTTCCACACTGCCAACGGGAAAGGCACGTGACGCCTGACGCAGCGGGAGAAGATCACACGTCGACTCGGCAAGTTTCTCCAGGCTGACGAGCGGCCGTTCACCACCGCGCTCGCCTTCCGGGTCGGCGGGGTGCGGAACACCATGGTCGCCGGCGCGGCCAGGATCGGCGGACTCGCCGGGATGGCGGGAATGGCGTTGGCCGCTCGCAAGGGGCAGACCGAGATCCTCCGCAGCCGGTCAGTGCGCCGGGTCGGCTCTCCCTGTCCGTCACCTCGCAGCGGCTTCTGGTGCTGACTGTCGGCGGCGTGATGGCGGGCGTCCCGGGGAAGCTGGTGCACGACTGGACCCTCGACCGGCTGGCGGGGGCGTCCGAGCCCGAACTGGTCATCGGGGTGGCACAGGCGCTTCGCGGTCACCTCGGCGTCGCGGGCAAGGGCGTCCTGGGGTACGAGTACCCGCGCCTGCAGGTCGACGCGGGGTGGACGTTGATCAAGAAACTGGCCTGGGTGATCGACGAACGGAACGAGCGTGCGGTGGACGAGCCTCCCGCGTCCTGATCCGGGCAACGCGCTCCACTGCTCAATGCTCGGCCTCTCCCCAGGCCGCTGCGAACTCTGCCACGTCGATCCGGTCCACCTCGTCGGCCGGGTCGATCGGCTGGTCGGTCGGCATGCCGTGGTCGGCTTTTCGGCGCTGCCACCAGTACCGCCGCCGCACGCCCTCCGCACCGAGCTCGACCTGCCGGATCGCCACCAGCGCGCCGCGGTCTTCGACCGTCTAGCACAGCCACGCCGAATCCCCCCGAGTATGAGAAATGGGCCCGCTCACAGTCGCTGCCGTCATGCAGGCGGAGGTATTCGACGTTCACGGCGACGCCCTCGACGACGGACGCGGGCCAGCCGAAACGCGAGGCTCGTCCGGTGGAGAAGTCGCGAGCCTCGTCCGGCCAGCAGCTGGGCCAGGTCATCCGAGGAACGGGACCGGAGGATGTCCGGCCCAGATTCGGCGCGAGCCGAAGAAGTGAGGAGACGAGTCTGATTTCGCCCCTGCCTGCACGAGCGTGCTGCACAGGCGACCAAATCGGTGCTTGATCGACTACGGCCGAATCGTCTGCAGAGCCTCCCCGCTCTCGGCAATGAACCAGAACGACCACCCATTGCGGTTGTTATGAACATTGGGGTTGAGCGCCTGAACGACTCCCATTGCGGCACCGCTGGGACTCTTGTACGAACGCCCGGCGAGCACGCCGCTTGTGATGTCAACTCGCTTCGTACCTTTGTAGTAGATCGCCTCGACGCGAGCGCCACCATATTCAGCATAGATAGGCACCCCGTCATTCGCCGGCCGCTGTCCCGTCTCCGCGGCAGGCCCAGCAGTGTTGACGAAGTCGTCGAGCAGTCGCCGCACGACCTCCCCGCCTGAAATCTGCCAGGCACGCGCGAGCAGCATGACTCGACCGTAGTCGCCGTCCGTCAGGTCCAGCTGTTTCAAGATTCAATCCTCTCTACTTTATTAGCAAATAGTAGCATGGCGCTCTGAGGGTCGCAGTCCCTGGGTTGCCGATGACATTTGGTGTACGAGCCAGCGTCACCTGCCCACGCTCGTGTCCCGCTGTGAGAACTCGTGGCCGGTTGGGCCAGTTGCTGCCAACCTCGGCGGCTTCACCCATACCGCACTCACCACGAACGAATGCCACAAGAACCGAGCCGCTTCCGTTCGGCCGCGAGCCGTAGACACCCAGTCCTGACATCGGCCCCCGCCCGGTGTCTGAGCCGTGACAGCCGGGTGTCCGCCCAGCAGGCGAATGTGGTCACAACGAACCACCGGCCAGCCAGGGAGACCGAAAATGTCCACGTTCACCACCCCGAACCCCATCACCGCCACCCTGACCACCGCCGGTGCCCGCGTCCGGATCACCGCGAGCGAGCGCACCGATACGGTCGTGCGGGTACAGCCCGTCGACGCGGCGAATTCCATCGACGTGAAGGTCGCCGAGAAGACCAAGGTCGACTTCGCCGACGGCGTGCTGGCCGTCAAGACGACCAAGTCCGGCAGCCAGCACGGCTCCGTCGACATCGTGATCGAACTGCCCGCCGGATCCAAGCTGGTCCTGAACACGGCGTGGACCGAGGTGCGGGCGGACGGCGTCCTCGGCGACTGCGAGGTCAACATCGGCTCGGGCCAGGTCCGGTTCGACCGGGTCGCCGCACTGCGCGGCAACCTCGGCGCGGGCGGGCTCTCGGTCGACCGCGTCGTCGGCGACGCGCTCATCGAGGGCAGTGTGGCAGGCCTGCGGATCGGAGAGGTCGACGGCGCGCTCCACTACCAGGGCACGAGCGGCAAGGTCTGGATCGGCCATGCCAAGTCCGACGTCGACCTCGGCGGCTCGAACGGCAGCTTCGACATCGGCACGGCCGACGGGAGTGTCCTCGCCAAGGCGGCCAATTGCCCGATCCGGATCGGGAGGGTTACGCGCGGCCAGGTCGAGCTGTCGAACGCGGCCGGCGGGATCGAGGTCGGCGTCAGCGCGGGCACCGCCGCCGACGTGGACGCGAAGAGCGCGAAAGGCCTGGTGCGCAGCAGCCTCGGCACGCCGGAGAACTCCAACGTCACGCTCAGGGTCCACGCTCGCACCCGGCTCGACGACATCGTCCTCTTTTCCGCTGTCTGACCGCCCGATCGGATGGCAGGATCGGGCAGGTGCAGATCAAGATCCTGGGTCCGTTCGAGGTCCGCGACGGCGACGTGGCCGAGGTTCCGGGCGCGCGGCTGCGCGGGCTGCTCGTCGCCCTCGCGTTGCGGCCGGGCCGAGTGGTCCCGAAGGCGACGCTGATCGACTGGATCTGGGGCGAGCATCCGCCCGCCGAGGCCGCGAACGCCCTGCAACGCCTGGTTTCTCGACTGCGCAAGGCATTGCCGGGTGCCGCGGTAGAAGGGCTGACGGACGGGTACCGGCTGGCGGTCGACGCGGACGCGGTCGACGCGGTGCGATTCGAGCGGCTCGTTGCCCAGGCCCGGGACGGGCGCGGGCCTGGGCGGCTGCGCGAAGCGCTGGAGTTGTGGCGCGGTCCGGCGATGCAGGACGTCGGCTTGCAAGGCAGCGAGGCGTTCGATGCGGCTGCCACCCGGCTCGAAGCCCTGCGCCTGGCGGCCGTCGAAGACCGGGCCGAAGCAGAGATCGATCTCGGCCGCGGCGCGGAACTCGTAGCGGAACTGACGGATCTGGTGGCCGCGCACCCGGTGCGGGAGAAGCTCGTCGCCGCACTGATGCGTGCGCTCGCCGCCGCGGGCCGCAATACCGAAGCGTTGCAAGCGTTTCAGCGCATCAGGGAAACGCTGGCCGAAGAGCTGGGCGCGGACCCGTCGCCCGAACTGTCCGCGTTGCACGTCGCGCTGCTGCGAGGCGAGGTGGGACGGCGCGAGGAAAACCGCAAGACGAACCTGCGCGCCGAGTTCACCAGCTATGTCGGCAAAGAGGCTGATGTAGCCGCGGTGCGCGCCCTGGTATCGGAGCATCGGCTCACCACCCTGATCGGGCCCGGCGGTTCTGGAAAGACCAGGCTGGCATCGGAAACCGCCCGGACGTTGGTCGCCGACCTGCGGCACGGCGCGTGGCTGGTGGAGCTGGCCGCCATCGGAACCGGCGACGATGTCGCGCAGGCCGCGCTGTCCGGACTCGGTCTGCGTGACGCGCTGCTCGGCGAAGCTTCCTCCGCGGACCCGGCGGACCGGCTGGTCTCCGCGATCCGCGACCGGGAAACGTTGCTGGTACTGGACAACTGCGAGCACGTCATCGAGGCCGCGGCCGCGCTCGCGCATCGGTTGCTCGGCGAGTGCCGGGGGTTGAGGATTCTCGCGACCAGCAGAGAACCGCTGGGGATCACCGGAGAGACGTTGTGGCCGGTCGAACCGCTCGCCGAAGCCGAGGCCGTCCAGCTGCTGCGGGACCGGACGACGACGCGACGCCAGGACCTCGCCGACGACCGGACGCTGGCACGCATCTGCACCGCGCTGGACGGGATGCCGCTCGCGATCGAACTGGCCGCGGTCCGGCTCCGCACGATGTCCGCCGAGCAGCTCGCGGACCGCCTCGACGACCGGTTCCGGCTGCTGACCGGCGGCAGCCGCACCGCGCTGCCCCGGCATCGGACCTTGCGCGCCATGGTCGACTGGAGCTGGGAGCTGCTCAGCGACGGCGAACGAATGGTGCTCAGCAGGCTGTCGGTCTTCGCCGGCGGCGCGAGCTTGGAGGCGGCGGAACGGGTCTGCGCGGGCGATCTGGTCGACGAGTACGAGGTACTGGACCTGCTTGCCGCGTTGAGCGACAAGTCGCTGCTCGTCGCGTTCGGCGAAGGCGCGCCGCGGTATCGGATGCTCGGCACGATCAAGGAGTACAGCGCCGCCCGGCTCGCTGAAGCCGGGGAGACCGACCTCGCCCGGCGGGCGCATCGCGCGTATTTCACCGAGCTGGCCGAGACCGCGGAACCACACCTGCGCCGCGCCGAGCAGCTGGAGTGGCTCACCGTCCTCAAGGCAGAGCACGACAATCTCGTCTCGGCGGCGCGCGGCGCGGTCGAGGCCGGCGACGCGCACGCTGCGATGCGGCTCGCGGCCGGCTGCGGCTGGTACTGGTGGCTCGTGGGCCGCAAGGCCGAGGGCATGGAGCTGATCACCGCCGCGATCGCGGTTCCGGGCGAGGTGCCTGACGAGATCAAAGCCGTGGTGTACGCCCTGACCTCGATGTTCGTCACTTCGGGCCCGGGCGACGTGCCGGAAGCGGCGGAGTGGATCCACCAGGCGTACGAGTTCGGCAAGCACGGCAGGCACTACCACGCGGCGCTGCGGCTGGTGGTGCCGCTGGAAATGATGCTGCGCGACATGGACGGGCTCCTGCCGGCCTGGGAGTCGCTGCTCGACGACGAGGATCCGTGGGTACGAGCGTTGTCCCGGCTGCACATCGGCAAGATGCGAATGATGCTCGGTCAGGACTGCGAAGCCTGGTTCGACGAGTCGCTGGTCGAGTTCCGGGTGCTCGGCGAACGGTTCGGGATCTCGTTCGCACAGTCCGAACTGGCCGACTGCATCGCCATGCGCGGCGAGTTCGCCGAGGCGAACGAGCACTTCGATCAGGCGGTCGCCGTCGTCACCGAGCTGGAAGCACTGGACGACGTCGCCCAGATGCGGATGCGGCAGGCCCGGCTGCACTGGCTCGCGGGCGACAAGGACGCCAGCGCCGCAGCGATGGCCGAAGCGGAAAGCCTCGCGGAAGGCGTCACCTGGCCCGGAACGCTGGCTTCGCTCGCACTGGTCCGGGCGGAGCTGGCCCGGTGGAACGGCGACCAGCAGGATGCCTTCGCCCAGTTCGGCCGGGCGATGAACCTGCTGGGAGAGGAAGCGCAGCAGCCGCATCTCCAGGCCGCGGCGCACGACCTGCACGCCTGGTTCGCCGCTGACCTGGACGAGGCGCGCGAACACCGTGCGGCGGCCTGCCGTGCAGCGGCGGAGACCGGCCGCGCGCCAGTGATCGCACAGACGGTCGTCGGGGTCGCGGATCTGGCGCTGCGGCGTGCGCAGCACGACCACGCCGCGCGGCTGCTGGCGGCGGGCGCGCACGTGCTCGGCCGGACGGACCTGTCGAATCCCGATGTGACGCGAATCGAACAGGAGGCGCGCCGCCACCTCGGCGACGAAGCGTTCGACCGGGCCACCCGGGAGGGCAGGACGGGCGAGTGGACCGAGCTGGTCGCGGCGCCGCTCGCGCCCTGACGCGGTTCTTAGCTCGTGTCAGTGCCGTGACAGCCCGGTGTCTGACCTCTCGGCGATCGTGGTGACACCAAGCCACCGCGAGAGGATTTCCGATGAGCCAGCAGGTTTTCCCCGTCCACGGCCTTCCGATGGACCGCGACGCCGGCCCGTTCGACCCGCCCGCCGCGATCACCGCACTGCGCGAGACCCGCCCGGTCAGTCCGATGCTCTTCCCGGACGGTCACCAGGGCTGGCTGGTCACCGGGTACGACGCGGTCCGTCAGGTGATGTCGGACGCGCGGTTCAGCAGCCGCCAGGACCTCGGCGTGCTCCATGTGCCGTACGAGACGCCGGGAATGCCGGTCGCCACCGAGCCGTCCCCGCAGATCCCCGGCTTGTTCATCAGCATGGACGCCCCCGACCACACGCGGTTGCGGCGCAAGCTCACCGGCGCGTTCACCGTCAAGCGGATGAAGCAGCTCGAAGACGGCATCATCGCGATCACCGAACAGCAGCTGGACGCGCTCGCGCGGCTGGCGCCGCCGGTGGATCTCGTACGGGAGTTCGCGCTTCCGGTGCCGTCGCTGGTGATCTGCGAACTGCTCGGCGTTCCGTATGCCGACCGCGAGACCTTCCAGGCGAACTCTTCGAAGTTCATGGAGCGGGACGTGAACCTCGAAGACAAGATGGCCGCGTTCGGCGCGATGATGGGCTACCTCGGCCAACTGTGCGCGGGCAAGCGCGCCGAGCCCGGCGAGGACATCCTCTCCGATCTCGCCCGCGATGCGGACCTCAGCCTCGAAGAGCTGACCGGCATGTCGTTCCTGCTGTTGCTGGCCGGCCACGAAACCACCGCGAACATGCTGTCGCTGGGCGCGTTCGCACTGCTCGAGAACCCCGCGCAGCTGGCCGAACTGCGCGCCGACCCGGCGCTGTTTCCCAACGCAGTGGAAGAGCTGATGCGCTACCTGTCGGTGGCCGACATCTTCTATCGCTACGCGACGGAGGACGTCGAACTCGGCGGCGAAACGATTCCGGCCGGCTCGACCGTTGTCGTCTCTCTGCTCGCCGCCAACCGCGACCCGAACCGCTTCGAGAACCCCGACGCGCTCGACGTGCACCGCAAGGTCCGCGGGCAGGTGGCCTTCGGCCACGGCATCCACCAATGCCTGGGCCAGCAGCTGGCCCGCATCGAGATGCGCGCCGGTTTCGAGGGTCTGCTGCGCCGGTTCCCGGACCTGCGGCTCGCGGTCCCGGCCGCCGAGGTGCCGCTCCGCACCAACATGAACATCTACGGTGTCCACGAACTCCCGGTCACCTGGGCCTGACCGCACTGTCCGGGTGCTCGCCGGAAGGTCACACTGAGCGCGCAGGCCGCGAGCAGCCACAGCAAGATCCCGCGCTCTGCCGTCGCGCGGACCGTCCCAGAACTGGAGGAAGTGCGCCATGGACGAACGACAGGAGCTGCGTCGCCGAGCCGACAGTGGCGATCAGGACGCGCTCGACCAATTGGTGGAGCTGGCTGGCGACGCGGGCGACCTGGCAGAACTGCGGCGACTGGCGGCCGCGGGCAGCTCCGACGCGACCGACCTCCTCGTCGAGCTGGCCGGCGAGCGCGAGGACCTCGACGAACTGCGCAGGCTCGCCGCGCTGGGCAACAGCGACGCTGCCGACGTGCTGGCGGAACTGCAGGAGTAGGACAATTCCGGCACTGTCGCTTCCGAAATGACCTTGCCGTCGCGAAATCTCAGCACTGCTCGTCGGGCGCGCAATTGCCACCGGGGTCCGGGATCGTCTCTGCCAGCGGGAACGACGAATTGCGTTGCGCCATCGGCAATCGCGTTTCCGACGAAAGAAGCCTTGACTTAAGTTAGTAAAGTTTCCTAACTTGAAAGTCATGCCCGAGAGTCCGCGGCCCGGCCGCTCCGCCAGCAGTCCCCGCTTCTCCGCCCGGCCGAGCCTGGCCGAACAGCACGAGCAGTACGTCGCCCAGTACTCGCGTCGCTCGCTGTTTCGCGCCGGGGCGGCCGGGGGCGCGGTCCTGGCCGGGGGCGCGCTGCTGCCGGGGCTGGCGACCGCAGCCCCGGCCGGCGCGGATTTCCGGCAGGCCAAGGACAAGCCGGCCGGGTCGGCGGTGCGGCCGTTCGGGCGGCATCTGGCGTTCGGCGCCGACCCGTCGCGGCAGGTCGTCGTCTCCTGGCAGGTGCCAGCCGCGGTGACCGCACCGTTCGTGCGGATCGGGCTCTCGCCGACCGACCTCGGCCAGCAGGTCCCCGCCGAGGTGCGGACTCTGGTGAGCAAGCTGGCCTGGCAGCACCCGGTCGAGGACGAACCGCTGGTCAGGCCCACCACCGTGACGCAGTACTACCTGCACGCGAGCCTGGACCGCCTCGTGCCCGATACGACCTACTACTACGTCGTGGGCCACCGGGGCCATGACCCGGCGGGCGATCGCACCCGGCTCGGCGACATCGCCAGCTTCCACACCGCCCCCGCACCCGGCCGCGGCGGCCCGTTCACCTTCACCGCGTTCGGCGACCAGGGCGTCGGCTACAACGCGGCCGCGACCACCAACCTCGTCGCCGGTCTCGGCTCGGCGTTCCACGTCCACATGGGAGACCTCAGCTACGCCAACACCGAAGGCGGCGGCAACACCACCGACAAGTACGACGCGCGAGTCTGGGATTCCTTCTTCGTGCAGAACGAGCCGGTCGCTTCGCAGACTCCGTGGATGATGGCGATCGGCAACCACGAAATGGAGGTCTGGTACTCGCCCGACGGCTACGGCGGCGTCCGCGCGCGGTTCACCATGCCGGACAACGCCTGGGGCGACTCCACCGGGATCTACTCGTGGCGGTACCAGAACGTCGGCCTGATCAGTCTGGACGGCAACGACATCTGCTACAACACCCCGGCGAATCTCGGCTACACCAAGGGAAAGCAGCTCGCCTTCCTCAAGGCGAAGCTCGCCGCGCTGCGCGCCGACCCGACGATCGACTTCATCGTCGTCTACTTCCACCAGTGCACGTACTCGACGTGCGCCGACAACGGAGCGGAACTGGGCGCGCAGACCGACTGGGCACCGCTGTTCGACAAGTATCAGGTCGACCTGGTACTCAACGGGCACAACCACATCTACGAGCGCACCGACCCGATCCGCGGCGGGAAGGCGACGAAGAAGCTCGCCACCGGTGGCACCGTCAACCCGGTCAAAGACGGCACCACCTACGTCGTGGCCGGCGGCGGCGGGGGCGGCATCTACAAGTTCCCCGCGTCCGACACCTACCTGGGCCACGAAACGCCGAACGACAAGCCAGTGCCGATGGTCGTGTCCGACAAGGACGGGAAGGACCACACGGTCCAGGTCACCTGGTCGCGCATCCGCTACACCGGCTACTGCCTGGTCGCGGTCGACGCCATACCGGCGCGGCCGGGCAAACCGGCCCGGCTCAACGTCCGCTCCGTGACGGAGGACGGCACGGAGGTCGATCAGTTCACGGTGCAGCGCGGCTGATCCGCCGAACCCCTGGTCGCGTCGGTGGCCAGGGGTCAGTCAGCGTGGGGATTGCTGGGCCACGGCGCGACGGTCTGGCAGCCGAAATCCTCCGGCGCCACATCCCGGACTGTCTCGGCGAACTGCCACCGATGGCCAGCCAGATCCTCGACGGTGCAGTCCCGCTCGCCGTATTCCCTGTCCGTGGGCGGTTCGAGCACAACTGCTCCGTGGGCTCGGGCACGCTCGTACTCAGCGCGGACGTCCTCGACGCGGACCCGGATCAGATGCGTCGGGCTTTCGTCCCGCTCTGCCGTCCCGCCCCGGCGTTCCGCGACGATCACTGCTCCGTCTGCGCCGATGCTCATCTGCGCCCGGTGACTCTCCCCGATCCGCGTGCGCTCGACGAAGCCGAACGCGGCACTCAGCCAACCGACTGCGGCCCGCACGTCCGGATACGAAAGAACGGGCACGACAGTGGCCAGCGGAACCGATCTGTTGGGCTTCATCTCTTCGGCCTCCCCGACCTCACGCGACGGACCCGAGCGCACGAGTCGTTCGTTCAACCATGCCTCCAGATTATCGCTCGTGAGCGAATCGGTCTTGGACGTTGGCGAAGTGTGCCAGCAAAAATTGAGGCATGATCACCTACTCGCCCAACACCGGCTTCGATCAGCCTCCTCCGGACCGCGAGATCGACTGGTACCTGGTGGATATCGAACGCCTGAGGCTCGACGGCACCCACCTGACCGGCGCGCACCCGGAAGGAAGCTGAGCACCATGCGCTTCATCGCGATGGAAGAAGCATTCGCCATTCCCGAACTGCAGGCCAGGTTCCCCGTTCCCAAGACGGACACCGCCGCCCGCTGGGCCGGGGAGTGGGGAAAGCGGCTGGCCGACTACACGACCTACCGGCTGCCCGAAATGGACGAGCACGGCATCGACATCCAGGTGCTTTCGCTGACCGCTCCTGGCATCCAGGGCTTGACCGACGCGCGGCAGGCGGTCCTGGACGCCCAACTGGCCAACGACCACCTGGCCGAAGCGATCGCCGCTCACCCGGACCGGTTCCTCGGCCTGGCCGCGCTGCCGCTTCAGGACCCCGAGGCGGCGGTGACGGAACTCCACCGCGCCGTCGGCACACTCGGGCTCAGCGGGGCGCTCGTCAACGACCACACCGATGGCGTCTACCTCGACGATCCGCGCTACGAACCGGTGTGGGCCGCACTCGAAGACCTCGGCGTGCCGCTGTACCTCCACCCCGGCGCACCTCCGACGGAGCCGTGGCGAGTTCTCGAAGGGCGTCCCGAACTGCGGGGTCCTTTGTGGAGCTGGGGGGCCGAGACGGGCGGGCACGCCCTCCGGCTGATTTTCGGCGGGGTTTTCGACCGGCATCCCCGCGCGACGGTCATTCTCGGCCACCTGGGCGAGTTCCTGCCGTTCCAGCTCGCCCGGCTCGACTCCCGCTATGCGCGGCAGGAACACCGGACGCTCGCGCGGAAACCGTCAGCTTACGTCGGCGACAACATCCTGATCACCACCAGCGGTGTCTGCTCGCCTGCCGCTCTCGCCGGCGCGGTCCTGGCCATCGGCGCCGACGCCATCATGTTCGCCGTCGACTACCCCTTCGAAGACACCGCCGAGGCCGTCCGGTTCCTCGAACAGGCGCCGATCAGCGACCGCGACCGGGCGAAGATCAGCCACCGCAATGCCGAACGGGTGCTGCGCCTGCCGACGCGTGACCAACCCGCCGGGTCCACCGTGGACGAAGGAAGCCGTCGGTGAGCACGCTACAACCCAGCGCGTCAGAGCGGTCGATGCCGTGGCCGACCATCGCGATCGGGCTGGCCGTGATGACGCTGGAAGGCTACGACCTCGTCGCCTTCGGAGCGACGACGCCGCTGTTGCTCCGCTTCCAGCCGTGGCATCTTTCCATTGCCACGCTGGGCATGCTGGGCAGTCTCACCCCGATCGGAATGCTGTTCGGCGCTTTGCTGGTCGGGCAGCTCACCGACCGCTACGGGCGGCGGCGCACGACCTTGTTCAGCCTCGCCGTGGTCTCGCTGGGAATGTTCGCATGCGTATTCGCTCCCGGCCCGGAACTGTTCGGCGCCAGCCGATTCGTCGTCGGGCTGGGAGTCGGCGCGGTCTACCCCGCCATGGGACCGCTGATCTTCGAGCTCGCGCCGGCGAAGCGGAAGAACGTGAGCTCGGCGATCGTCCAGTGCGGCGTCACGACAGGCGGATCACTGGCCGCGCTGGTGGCCAACCTGTTCCTGTCCGGACAGAATTTCCGGCTGGAGTACCTCGTCGGCGGCGGCCTCGGGCTGATGCTGCTGCCGATGGCCTTTCGCTGGCTGCCCGAATCACCGGTGTACCGGCGGAAACAGCCGGGAGCACCGGACGGCGGCCTGCGTCTGGTCACCCGGCCGCCTTACGCGGGAACGACCGCGCTGTTCTGTCTCATGGTGATCTGTTCGTTCCTGCTCATCTTCGGGATCAACACCTGGTTGCCACAGTTGATGCAGGCCGCGCACTACCCGGCGGGTTCCTCGCTGACCTTCCTCACGCTGCTCAATATCGGCGCGACCGTCGGAGGACTCGCTATCGCGGTACTCGCCGACCGAGCCGGGTCGAAGGGACCCATCATCGCGTGTTTCGCGGTCGCCGCGGGCGCCCTGATCGCCTTGAGCATCAAGTCGTCGACGGCGGTTCTCTCCGCGATCGTGCTGATCGGCGGCGCCGGCGCGTTCGGTGTTCAGGGCCTGATCAACGTCTACCTCGCGCGCAGCTACCCGGCGCGGGCCCGCGCCAGCGCGATCGGGGTCGCGCTGGGGATCGGCCGGCTCGGTGCGATCGCGGGCCCGGCGCTGGGCGGCTGGATCCTCGCCGCGAATTTCGCCCCACGGTGGAACTTCGTCCTTTTCGCGATCCCGGCGCTCCTCGGCGCGGTTCTCGCCCTTGCCATCGGATCGAGAAGGCTCCCCCAGTCCCCGGAAGAGACCCCCGCTGTGCGACTGGCTGAAGAACCGGCCGAACCGACGCAATGAGAGAGGTAGTCATGGACACTCAGAGGAAATCCGGCCAATGATGGCTCACCGACGCTGGCGTCCTCAACAACGCAGGGCTGACAGCGCGCGAGATCGCCGACTACCTCAGCCATGAGGGCATCAGCACGGCCCAAGAGGACCGCGTGGAGCGCGGCGTCGACGATGAAGTCTGCCCGGCCCTGGCCGAGCCGCCCGGACATCGAACCGCCCAAAACCGACGGTCAAGCATGGGCCGGTGAGGTACGAAACCCCCGACCACTCCCGTGACCAGGGGTTTTGTGCCCCCGGCAGGATTCGAACCTGCGACACCCGCTTTAGGAGAGCGGTGCTCTATCCCCTGAGCTACGAGGGCTGACCAGCTGAAACAGTCTGAGGACGCCGTTCGGGGTGACCATTTCGGGGTGTCCTCGGGGTGAGGCTACCTGATCCGGCACGCTTGGCATCCCGCGAGCCCGCGCTCAACAGCGCGAGTAGGCGGTGACGAGCTGGCCCTCGCCGTACTGCCGGGTGAGGGGCAAGCGGGCCGCAATGTCGCGCAGACAGGCATCCTCGGTGAGGGCGCCGGCCGGGTTGGGTGGCTTGGGCGGTAGCCACAGGCGGTTGACGTAGCCGCTGCGGCCGGTGACTCGGGGCGGTGAGTGCGCGGATGGCGCCGGGGCCTCCTGCGCCGCCGTGGGATGTCGACCAGCAGCAGTTGCCAGTCTACGACCAGCAAGACCGCGGCCAGCGTTGTAGTCCAGCCCGATCCGGGTGACACCCCGAGCATTTCCGCAGCAGGTGAGTCACATGATGCTGACAACGAGCCGCCACACACTGGTTGACGGGTTACACTCATGCGCGAGTTGCCCCTCGGGACATCGTTCTTTTGCTCGCGCAACCGCATCATCGATGCCCGCAGCATATTTCTCGAACTTGAGCTCTTTCTTATTGTAATCCTTTACATGTTTTTTGAGTTTATTCTCAACCTGCTTGTAGTTGGCCATCGGGGTCTTGCAGTCATCGAAGTGCAGCAACAGCCAGTATTCGAAGCATGGATTCGAGACGGCTAAATTGACCCCAAGCTTCCTTGCCAGCGTCACGGCGGCATCTAATTGGAATTCGTCGACGTCAACGACGCACCAAACCTCGTCATAGTCGTCCTCGCTCCGAATCTTCGCAGCGTGCCGAACAAGCGCGAGAGGATCACCTATTTTATCTTTGATGACTACCTTGACTGCCGGATTGCGAACCTTCCTCCTTAGGCCATTAAAGTAGTCAGGTTCGGTATTCTCTCCGCCCGAAACAAGGAGGATGAGTGATCGCGGCTGACGATAGGCGACTCTTCTTTTGCGAGCATTGACTTTTGTCATCTGTTCCGTACCGCATTCTCGAAGTCGTCAGAATCGAGAACGGGAACGGCGCCATAGCTGCCACCAAGGTAACGTCGCTCAGTGTTGTGACCTTCGCGCGGCTTGAAGTCCGTGAGAGGAAAGAGTGAACTGGCCCCATCAGGGCCCTTTTCTACAAACCAGACCGATTCTCGGGGAAGTATCTCTTCTCCCGTTGTTCTGCCGAGGAGGCTTGAGTCGTGAGAAGTGAAAATCAGTTGTGCATTATTTTGGTTGGTCTCGGAGTTTCGGAAAAGTTTAACTAGCTCAGCAGTAAGCAAGGGATGCAGGCTAGTATCGATTTCATCGACTGCTACTACGTAGCCCGCTTGCAGCGCTTCGAGCACCATGGGTAGCAATGCTAGCCATGATCGGGTGCCATCAGATTCTTCGTCGAGCCCGAACTCCTCGCCGGAGCCGTGTGTAAATTTCAACTCCTGGCGCATTTCGGCGACACGTCGGCGCGTTAGTTCTCGCACCTCGTGCGCGCGATCAATTGACCTAATCAATCGGTCGCTCTCTTCGGGAGTCGTAGCTCTGGCGAGTCTCTCATGCAGGTTGGCGATATCCTGTTCAATTCGACCAAGTGACTCAAGTTGTAATGGATCCTGCGACTCCGAAATGCCGAAACCTGTGATCCCTACGTCGGCCGCAACCAGCAAATCGAGCATCTGATTAAGCATCTCTGGGTTGCGAGCGTACATTCGGGCAACCTGATCGACGATTCGACGAGTATTGTAGAATGCCGTGGAAGACCGCATTCGAAGCTGCGATCGGAACCAGCGGTAAACTGGCATCCATTCGGTTATGCGAACTTGCGCGCAAGCACTCAAAAATAACGAGTTTGGTCGCGTCATCTCCTCAAGGATTTCCAGCTTGGACTTAAGGTCACGAGATACAGTGGTGCCGAAGCGAATATCGTCGCCGCGGCGTTCAAATAGGATTCGTTTCCGCTTTTCGGGATAGTAATATAGCCATTCTTCAAGAACCTCGTCGTCGTTCAGTGAGAAGCCGTAAACGTACGGGACCTGATCAATCACCAGCTCGACTCGAAAGACGGTTGGTTCAGACGCTGCATCCTTTCGGAGACGGAAGGGCCTCCTTGGGATCCCACCCTCGGCATCCCAAGTGGTGAATGACTGAACAACCGCCCGTTGCATGAACCTCAGTCCGTCTAGCAGGCTGGACTTCCCTGACGCGTTCGCGCCGTAGATCGCGGTCACTGGCACTACCGGGCGCCTGTCAGCATGCCCAGCAGGCATCAGCAGGAGTTCCTGCGCTCCGTCGAAGGAGCGGTGATTGGCCAGGCCGAAGCTGCGTAGCACCGCTAGCCTCCTGGTGGGGGTAGTTTGGCGGTCATACGTGCCATTAAAGCGCACAGGAGGCGCCGAAGCACCTGCTGAGCTGCAAGTACGGACCAACTATGATCTTGCACGCAGTGTATCCACCTCCTCTGTCGTGCTTGACAGTCGCTGTAGCTAGTCATGAGACAGCGAGCCGTCAGGATGGGCGGTGAGCTTCGACGATGCGAGTTACGATCGAACGCGTGAGCGAACGACCGAGCTGGCTGGGGGCTACGCCGGACACGACCGAG